>NZ_QTMW01000031.1:0-65326 GCF_003604005.1 Bacteroides sp. OF03-11BH
GGCGTAGCACACTCTAAACGCTGGTATGTTGCTCTGGTTCGTATGCACCACGAGAAGAAGGTAGCCGAACGTTTAGACAAAATGGGGATCGAGAATTTCGTCCCTGTCCAACAAGAAATTCATCAGTGGAGTGACCGGCGCAAGGTAGTTGAGTCTGTCCTTCTTCCAATGATGGTGTTTGTGCACGTAAATCCGAAAGAACGCAAAGAAGTTCTGGGTTTTTCTACAGTGAGCCGTTATATGGTGATGCGTGGTGAGAGCTCTCCGGCGGTGATTCCAGATGAGCAGATGGCTCGTTTCCGTTTCATGCTCGACTATTCCGAGGAAGCTATTTGTATGAACAGCTCTCCTTTGGCACGTGGTGAGAAGGTCCGTGTTGTGAAAGGACCTCTGACCGGGCTGGTTGGTGAACTGGTCAATGTCGATGGCAAAAGCAAGATTGCCGTCCGGCTGAATATGCTGGGATGCGCTTGCGTTAATATGCCTATTGGCTATGTCGAGGCTGTCTGCGAGAAAAACTAATCCCGTCATCATTTATCCACCATTTACATGAATACGAAATTATCCGGTGCTTTTGCACTGATATTCTTTTTCTTCTTTCTCTCGGCTTGCCAGTCCTATAAGAAAGTACCTTACTTGCAGGATGCGGAGATTTTGAAACAGGCGAATACGCAAGTTGCGCCTGTTCAGGACGCAAGACTGATACCGGGTGATGAAGTTTCCATTCTTGTTTCCACTTCCGATCCGGTTGTTTCGCAGCCTTTCAATGCGCAAGGCAGTACGTTTCTATTGGACGATCAGGGAAATATCAATTATCCGGTTTTAGGTAAACTTCCTTTGAACGGTTTAACAAGTCGTGAAGCTGAAAACCTGATAACGGATAGACTGAAATCTTACGTGAAAGAAAGACCTACGGTAGTAGTCCGTATGTCCGGTTTTAAAATTTCCGTTTTGGGCGAAGTGGCCTCTCCCGGTGTTTATCCGGTAGTGAATGAGCAGATCAATGTGCTCGAGGCCCTTGCCATGGCAGGAGATTTGACTATTTATGGTGTTCGTGATAATGTAAAACTAATCCGCGAAGACAGGAATGGGCATAAACAGTTTGTTACACTCAATCTGAACGACGCGGATTTGTTATTATCTCCTTACTATCAGTTGCAACAGAATGACATCCTGTATGTCACTCCTAATAAAACCAAAGCGCAGAGCGCAGACATCGGAACAAGTACGACGATGTGGGTTTCGGGATTTTCCATTCTGGTATCTATTGCCAGTTTGCTGGTCAATATACTTAGATAATACCATCTAATTCCCGGTACTCCTCCGTACAATTAAAACACGGACACTCCTTTATCGGATTCAAATCATGATGGCCTACAATCAACGTCTTAGGAAATATTTTCCTCAATTCGCGGAGCAGACCGAGCAAAGAAGCCCGTTGTGCCAATGTACGCGTGTCTTTGGGACGTCCCGCCATATCCAGCCCTCCTTCGTAACAAATACCTATCGAATGGGTGTTATGGTCACGGCAGTGTGCCCCGACCTTTTCCAGAGGACGGCCTTGGTAGATTTCTCCATCCCGGGTGATGTAGAAATGATAGCCGATGTCACGGAATCTCCGGTGAAGGATATGATCTTGACGGCAAGCCTCCGCCGAAAGGGACTTTCCTTCCGGCGTGGCACTGCAATGAATGATAATCAGAGTGATGGTACGCATAAGGCTACATACAGCTCTGTACTCCGATCAGACCTCCGATAGCGGTGGCAACGGTGATAATCACTTTGATGATGAAGCTCCATACGGAGCGGGGAGAAGATGAATTACTCATGATGTTACTTTTTTAAAGATTAAAAATAAAGGATTTAGGATTAAGCAGCCGGATCAGGCGCTTCACCGCCACCATCCGGTTTCGGATCAGGGGTATCACCCGAATCAGAACCTCCTCCGGCAGTTGTTGGTTTCTGATATTCGGCCTGCTGTTTCAACTGGCTGTCGAGTTTCAGGTTGGTGGTTGACAAATTACCGGTAGCACGGGCTTTCAGACGCATACCAGTGATGTTTTTCTCCAATGAGAAATCTTCCAGCGTATCAGCTGCCTTACTGCGGATGCCCACACCAAAGATGGCAAGGTCGTCGATTTTCACACATTTGCCGTCGAGCAGCAGTTCCTTGATGCAGTCTACCATGTCGGAAAGCACACCTTTGATGACACCACCGGAATACGGTGAATTGTGTTTTGACATGTGTTCGGCAAGCTTAGCCAAATCAAACGTCTCGTCGCTTACCGCACGGGCGAACCACTTGCCTGCATTCAGGCCTTTTTGCTGTTGGTTTTGATAAATTTTGTAACGAATCATAAAACAATAAATTAAAGGGTTAAACATTGTGTCCGGGGGATTCTTTTCCCTTTCGACGATACAAAGATACAACCCTGAAACCCGCAGAAATCAATAGTCTACAGTTGCACGCGATTGTTGTCAATTATGCGCAGTAACGGTCGGTTATTCAATGGAAAAACGTAGGATATGTGAATATGTTTTGTTATTTTTGTAATTGTAAATCAGAAACTTATTCATCATGAACGAATTCAAAATACGCGCCTACGGTCGCATGGAACTGGCTCAACTTTATTCTCCGGAACTAACTGACATTGCTGCATATCGAAAGATGAAGAAATGGATCTCTTTATGTCCCGGACTTCTGCAACGCCTGTACGACTTAGGTTACGAATCAAAGCGCCGCTCATTCACCCCGTTGGAGGTGAGAGTGATTGTAGATGCCTTGGGAGAACCTTAGAAGAGCGGAAAAGTAAAGCACCGCTTTAGCAATCGTAAAGCTATGCTTTACCACCTCTAAAGCGCCGCTTTAGGATTCATGAAACGTCCTGTTGTTATATAAATGCAAAAAATGCACTTTTTCCGAGGGTTCCCTAACACACGCACACATGCGTGCGCGTATAAACGCCTTTATCGTCTGTATTGATAAGCAATCCTTTTTTTATCAGACGGTTCAGCCAGCTAAGAGCAGTGTTAGGTTTGATTTTCATCTTTTCAGCCTGCTCCAACAACTGTGCGCGGGTGAACTGGTTGCCCATCATTTCAAAAAGTGCATCCCGGTCGGCATTGGCTCTATGTTTGACCTCTGTGGAAGGAAGAAAAGACAAGATATGTGTGGCATGACGATAGAGCGGAGTTACAAGCTCCAGCACCGCATGGAAATCTTCAGCGGTGATTGTCACATCCCAACGGGTGATAATGCCGTCTTTGATATTATCGGCGGCAATCTCCTTGTCAGGGGTCAGCAGAGGGGAGGAAGAATCCTTGAACTGATAAGGCTGGTCGCATTCCAATGCACGAATCATAGCTATTTCTGCCATGATACGGCATGTATTGACAGCCAGTCGGGCTATGGAACTGCTCATTTCGTTATCGTTGGCAAGTCCCGAGCGGAAAAACAGATCGGCAAAGAGGGCATTGAACTCTTGCTTTTGCTCATCAGTGAGCCGGAGCGTATGAAGCCCGTGTGCTTTCATCAGGTCCAGTTGCTTTTTCCATTCCAGGCCTATGCCTGTGAAGATGGCTTCCAGATCGGTTTCGCCACTTTCAAACTGGTTGATCCATGTCCATATGCCGTGCATATAATAAAACAGCTGGCGCGAGAAAAGACCGTTCTCTGTCGAGGGAATGAGTGGTTTTACTTGTGCGGGTGTGCCGGAAAGCAGGAGGGAGAGATAGCTTTTCTTTACCTCCCGGTATTCCTGGTCGGTGCGCCGGTTGTACGACAGACGATCGTGGTCGAATGCTTTGCGGAGTGTATCGCTCCAGTGTCCGTATTCAGAACCGATAGCAGCGGAGATGGTATCCGCTTCGGTTTCGCAGATAAGTCCTGTGCCGTTGGCATCCATGATATTTTGCAGAATACCTGTTCCGGTGTTATTGCCCGAGATGAGAAACATTTTATTCTTGGGCATTTGAGGAGCTTCCACTTTGCAGCGCTCCTTTCCCATGGTATCATAGGCGGCTTTCTCTTTTTTGTAGGCCTTGACCTCTTCCGCTACTTTTTGGCGGATCTCGTCATGAATAGGCTCTACAAGCAGCCGGATGAACGAAAGAATTCCCTTACCCGAGGCGGAAGGAGCCACAATAAAACTTTGCAGGCAAGGAGACTGGAGTTTGCCGGCGTATGGACATCTCACATATCGCTCCATGCTGGCACCTATGGCGGTCAATGCTCCGAGCAGCATGACATCGCGTTGTGTGGGGCTGGTGGCATAACTCATGATGAGCAACAGGATTTTCGGCCAGTCCGCTTCGGTGAAAGAGGGCAATGGTTGGTTCGGGTCACTCCCGTCCTGCAGCTCTTCGGATTCGTCCGGTTCTTCATTGTCCACCTTATTATACACGTGCGTGTGTGTGAGATTTTTGGACGGTGCATTTCCTGCATTTTTTGCATTTTTCCGGTGGTTCATCATTTCCTCTTTGCAGAGAGTCACACCCGCCCTTTCAGCAAGATGGAATGCAGTGCCCAGATGGACATCTCCATGCCGGGTAGTAAGTGCGTTAGAGAATATCCGTTCGGCATGTTCCCATTCGTACTTGGCAGACACCCGGCACAACCGATGGAAAAACTCGCGTCCCGCTTCTCCGCAATCCGTTGCGATGGCGAACGCCAGTTGTACATATTCAGCATACGTAGGGGCAATATCCGCTCCTGCAGTTTCAACCGCCTCACAGAGGCGGCATAACGATTCAATTTCGTCCATAATTTTAATTTATAGTTTTTAATATCTAATTATTTGTTGTTTCTAAACAACGCTCCCGGATCATGACTAAGAAAACAAGACCTAACAATGTCCTTACCGGAAAAGTCTACCCCTTTGCGTTTTTCTCCGAATGGAGGAGGTGTTTCAGTACCATAGAGCAACACAGTGAACATCATTGCTAGTTTCATATTTTCGATGATACTGTTTGTGTCGTTAGCAATGGGTAAATGATCGTAGGGTACGAATGCTTTCACACCCCGTCCGCTGGGACTGATAAACGTGAGTACAGGATGCAGAAGGTGGTCATTAAACAATGTACTGCGCATTTCCACTGCCTCCTGATAGGAATCGAGATGGTCGATATCTACCACCACCAGATGTGAAGAAGCTACGAAACATTTGCTGTTGCGACGCGAGAACGTACCACAGGGAGTCACATAAGGCAATAGTGATGCTTTTGCTGTCCGTATATCTCCGGAATTGCGTACTTGCTCGGTCAGAATTTTGAGATTCTCGTTGCAGGTTATCATTTGAAAAACTTGTTCTACGGAGACTTCGCAGGAGGGAATAAGTGTTGCAGGAGTAACAATCCGCCCCAGTTCATTTTTGATGGGAGCAATGGGAGGCATGAAATAAGACATTCTGAAATCGTTTGTCATAACATTTATATTTTTTGATTATCGTCTTGAATTTTCAAAACGCGAGGCGAAGGTAGAAATAGCTTTTAAATATATCGTTCAGACATGTCTGAACGGATATGCATAAAATTAACATATAATACAATGTATTTAACAACTAATAAAATTATAAACATGAAAAAATTTAATCATCCCGTACTGGGCCATTTCATCGCAGAGCAGTTTGAACGTGCTCACTTGTCAATAGAGGCTATGCGTAAAGAAATCCACATGGGAAAACCCACTTATTACAAGATGATATCTGGGGAGATTTACGTCTAAGTGATTTTACCCGTCTTTTTTCCTATTACTATGACAATCTCACAAAAGAAGAGTTTCGAGCCAAAATGGTAGAATGGGGAGAACTTTATATTGAGTATAGGGAGAAAAATGAGGATATGGATGAAAATCTAAATCAAGAATAAAGTAATGCAGGAAGTCCAACGTTTTAATAAAGTCTTAAAATCTTTTGTCCTTTCAGGGGACATCATCTTACTGAACTTACTGTTGTGGGTGTTTGGTTCTCTTTGGGGAAACCGTTCTCCTTTTGAGTTTTCCATGCCTCTTTTCCAGAACATGGCTTTGATGACTTTATGTTATCTGGTTTGCAACATTCGTTCTGGAGTGATTCTTCATCGTCCGGTGGTTCGTCCGGAGCAAATAATGCTTCGGGTGGCACGGAACATGATTCCTTTTGTATTGATAGTACTGGGACTTTCGTACATATTCCATTTTGAATGTGTTAACCTGCGTCAGCTGGGGGCATTTTATGTAGTTCTCATTATCGTTATTATTTCTTATCGCCTGACGTTTCGCTATATTCTGGAGCTTTATCGCAAAAGTGGGGAAAATGTCCGAAAGGTAGTACTGGTGGGTAGCCATGAAAATATGCAGGAACTTTATCATTCCATGACGGATGATCCGACATCAGGATATCGTGTACAGGGGTATTTTGAAGATTTCCCATCAGACCGCTATCCTATGAATATTGCATATTTGGGGCAGCCGTGCGAAGCTGTTGATTATTTGACCCGTAATGCGGGAAAGGTAGACCAACTTTATTGCAGTCTTCCTTCCGCCCGTAGTGCTGAAATTGTGCCGATTATCAACTATTGCGAGAATCATCTAATTCGTTTTTTCAGCGTTCCCAATGTCCGGAACTATCTGAAACGGAGAATGTATTTTGAAATGTTAGGTAATGTCCCGGTACTTTCTATCCGTCGTGAGCCACTTGAGTTATTGGAAAATCGTATTGTGAAACGTAGCTTTGATATTGTTTGCTCGCTACTATTCCTTTGTACTCTTTTCCCGATTATATACATCATTGTGGGACTGGCTATAAAGATAAGTTCTCCTGGACCTGTCTTTTTCAAACAGAAACGAAGTGGTGAAGATGGTCGTGAATTTTGGTGCTATAAGTTCCGTTCGATGCGGGTGAATGCTCAATGTGATACGCTTCAGGCTACGGAATGTGATCCTCGTAAAACCCGTATCGGTAATCTGATTCGCAAGACGAATGTGGATGAACTTCCCCAATTTATTAATGTACTGAAAGGGGATATGTCTTTAGTGGGTCCCCGTCCGCACATGTTGAAGCACACAGAAGAATATTCCCATTTGATAAATAAATATATGGTTCGTCATTTTGTTAAACCGGGTATTACAGGTTGGGCACAGGTGACAGGTTTTCGTGGAGAAACGAAGGAACTTTGGCAGATGGAAGGACGTGTGCAACGTGACATCTGGTATATCGAGCATTGGACGTTCATTCTGGACTTATATATCATGTATAAGACTGTATATAATGTAATCCGTGGGGATAAAGAGGCTTATTAGGTGAGGAATTGGAAATTGAGTAAAAATTAAATCAATAGTTGTAAAATTACATGAGTAGGTGGTTATGAGAAAACTGAAACGATTGACTTTGGGTGTGTTACTTGCTTTTTTGCTGGTATCCTGCCAATCATATAAGAAAGTGCCTTATTTGCAGGATACGGCTTTTGTGAATGATACAGAACAGAGTGTTCGTCAGACAGGTGTGAAGGTTATGCCCAAGGATTTGTTGACGATTGCCGTATCTTGTTCTACTCCGGAACTGGCTGCACCTTTCAATCTGGTAAATTCGGGTACTGCTAGTGGAACGGAGGGAAAGATGGTAGGACAAGGAAACGCATCACCTGCTCTACAGCAGTATTTGGTAGATAATCAGGGGAATATCAACTTTCCAGTATTGGGTGAGATTCATGTAGGTGGATTGACTAAACTGGAGATAGAAAATCTGATTATAGATAAGTTGAAGGTTTATTTGAAAGAAGCACCGCTTGTAACTGTGCGTATTGTTAATTACCGAATTTCGGTATTGGGGGAGGTTGCCAAGCCTGGTAGTTTTGTGATCTCTAATGAGAAGATTAATTTGCTGGAAGCACTCGCTATGGCAGGTGATTTGACTATTTATGGTATGCGTGATAATGTGAAATTGATCAGGACAGGGCAAGATAACAAGCAGGAAATTATTACTATGGACTTGAATAAGGCTGAAATGGTACTGTCTCCTTATTATCAGTTACAGCAGAATGATATAATTTATGTGACACCTAATAAGACTAAGGCTAAGAATTCGGATATAGGAACCAATACGGGATTATGGTTTTCTGCTACTTCTATCTTGGTTTCACTTGCAAATATATTGGTAATTTTATTAAATAAGTAATTAGTAATGAAAGAGAATGAGAATTCGTATAACAATAATATGAGTGAATTAGACGAAGAGAAAGTAAATTATCAGGAAATTCTCTTTAAGTATATCATTCACTGGCCTTGGTTTATTGCTTCGGTTTTAGCTTGTTTGATTGGCGCTTGGGTGTATTTGCATTTTCAAACTCCTGTGTATCAGGTCTCTGCATCTATCATGATAAAGAATGATAAAAAGAATGGTGGTGGAAATACTGCAGATTTGGAAAGCTTGGGATTAGGTGGGGTGATTACTTCTACGCAGAGTATTGATAATGAGATAGAAGTGCTACGCTCAAAAACAATACTGAAAGAGGTCGTTAATAATCTGGAACTTTATATTACTTACTATGATGAGGATGAGTTTCCTAAAAAGGAACTGTATAAAACCTCTCCCGTAATTGTGAATTTGACGGCACAAGAGGCGGATAAATTGCCAAATGTAGCTTTGGTTGATATGAAGTTATCTCCAGAGGGTGGTCTGGATGTGAATCTAAAGATAGGCTTGAATGAATATAATAAGCATTTTGATAAACTTCCAGCAGTGTTACCTACGGATGCAGGTACATTTGGGTTTACATTGAAAGATTCTTTATCAAATGGGAAGATAGTAGGGCAAAGTGTAGTACGAAATATCAGCGCTGTAGTTAGTCAGCCTTTTGGGGTGGCAAAAGGATATCAGTGGGCATTGGAAATAGCACCTACCTCAAAAACGACTTCTGTAGCAGTTGTTTCATTGATGAATACGAATATACAGCGGGGACAGGACTTTATTAATAAGTTAATGGAAATGTATAATCGGAATACGAATAATGATAAAAATGAGGTTGCCGAAAAGACGAGAGAGTTTATCAATGAACGTATTAAGATTATTGATGAGGAACTTGGCACTACAGAGGATAAGCTGGAAGCTTTTAAAAGAAATGCAGGATTGACGGATATCAGTAGTGATGCCCAATTAGCAGTATCGGGAAATGCTGAATATGAAAGAAAACGTGTAGAAAATGGAACTCAAATTAATTTAGTTCGTGATCTTAATAAATATATCAATAATCCGTCGAATGAGTATGAAGTATTACCTAGTAATATTGGTTTATCCGATAATGGTTTAACTACTCAAATAGATCGTTATAATGAATTGATTATTGAACGTAAGCGTTTACTTCGTACTTCTACGGAAAGCAACCCGATGATTGTAAATCTGGATACAAGTATTCGTGCCATGAAAGCAAATGTAAAAGCTGCTATTGATGGGACTTTACAAGGCTTGCTTATCGTGAAGGCTGATCTGGATCGTGAGTCCAGTCGTTTTTCCCGTCGTATCAGTGATGCTCCGGGACAGGAGCGCCAGTATGTAAGTATTGCACGTCAGCAGGAAATCAAGGCTGGGCTTTATCTGATGCTTTTGCAGAAACGTGAAGAGAATGCTATTACTTTAGCCGCTACTGCGAATAATGCGAAGATTATTGATGAGCCAGCAGCTGAAGGTGCTCCAGTTTCTCCTAAGCCTAGGATAATCTACTTAATTGCTTTAGTGGTAGGAGTGGGATTGCCTGTTAGTATTATTTTTTTAATTGGTTTGACTAAATTTAAAATAGAAGGGCGTGGTGATGTAGAGAAGTTAACAAGTCTGCCTATTGTAGGTGATGTACCGTTGACAGAAGAAGCAAATGGTTCTATTGCTGTGTTTGAGAATCAGAATACTTTAATGAGTGAAACTTTCCGTAATCTCCGTACTAATCTTCAGTTTATGCTTGAGAATGATCAGAAAGTGATTTTAGTGACTTCGACAGTTAGTGGTGAAGGTAAATCTTTTATTTCTTCCAATCTAGCAATAAGTCTTTCTTTATTAGGAAAGAAAGTAGTGATTGTGGGGCTTGACATTCGCAAGCCCGGTTTGAATAAAATTTTTAATATTCCGAGGAAAGAGCAGGGAATTACTCAATATCTGTCGAATCCGGACAAGAATCTGATGGATTTCGTTCAGCCTTCGGATGTTAGTAAGAATTTGTTTATTCTTCCAGGAGGAACTGTACCACCTAATCCAACAGAGTTATTAGCTCGTGATAGTTTGGATAAAGCGATTGAGGTATTGAAAAAGAACTTTGATTATATAATTTTGGATACTGCCCCGGTTGGTATGGTAACTGATACTTTGCTCGTAGGTCGTGTGGCTGATTTGTCAGTTTACGTATGTCGGGCAGACTATACTCGGAAAGCAGAGTTTACCTTGATTAATGAATTGGCTGATAGTAATAAGTTGCCTAATCTTTGTACTGTAATCAATGGTTTGGATCTTCAGAAGAAAAAGTACGGCTATTATTACGGTTACGGTAAGTATGGCAAATATTATGGCTATGGTAAGCGTTATGGCTATGGTTATGGCTATGGGGAGACACACCATGGTGGTAAGGGAGAAAGGACAGAAGAATAGACGAATGTGATTTTGGAGAAGACAAATGAATTATATAATATGAGAATTAAACAATTACGCATAAAAGGTAGAATCATAAGATTATTTAGGCTTATTGTAAATACAGGTTATATGCTTTTGCATAAAAGAGCAGATGAGATTGTACTTAATGTGTCTATGAATTTGTTGTGTAATAAAGTGTTTCATAGTAATATAGGTGATGACATAAACTATTATCTTATAAAAGAATTGAGTCATAAACGTATATTGAATTATTGGGATTTTTTCAATCTACGGGAGCAGCCTAATTTTATGGTTATAGGTTCGATAATAGGTTGGATGACAAATAAAGATAGTATCATTTGGGGGAGCGGAGTGCGGGAACCGGATAATCCTTTGCCAGCTATTCCTCGTAAGGTATTGGCTGTTAGGGGGCCGCTTACACGCAAATACTTGATCTCACAAGGGGTGGAGTGCCCGGAGATATATGGAGATCCCGCTTTATTGTTACCTAAGATTTACCCTCTTCCATTTGTAAATAAAAAATATCTAATAGGGGTGATTTTACATAAAAATGATCTAGGTAATTCTATTATAAAGGAATTTATTGAAAGAGAAAGAAACAAGGCGAGACAGATTGATATTAAACATTATAAGGATTGGAGGCAAGTGATAAAAGAGATCGTAGAATGTGAAATGATTATATCTAGCTCATTGCATGGTCTGATTCTGTCTGATGCGTATCATATTCCCAATATTTGGATTAAATTCTCTGATGAAACCTTTGATGGAAGTTTTAAATATTTGGATTATTTCGCTTCTGTGAAAAGGCCGATCGATAGACCACTAATCATACGATCACGTTTGGATTTATCGGATTTGCTTCAATATAAAGATAGTTATTCTCCTATTACTTTTGATGCTCAAAAATTGTTGTCTGTCTGTCCGTTTATAGATAAAAACAAAATTTTACCTTAATGTCAGGAAACGATAGAATCGCAAAGAATACAATATTCTTATATTTTAGAATGTTGTGTACAATAGTCGTATCATTATATACATCACGAATTATTCTCCAAACATTGGGTGTCAATGATTATGGTATTTATCAAACTGTGGGTGGAGTAGCAGGTTTATTAAGTTATATTATTAATGGTTCATTGGCATCCGGTTCATCGCGATTTATTACATTTGAAATGGGGAGGAGAGATAAGGGAAAGCTAAGTGATACTTTTTCCTCTTTATTGACTGTACATCTATTATTCGGCGTGGTCGTTGCTTTATTGGCAGAAACTATCGGATTATGGTTTTTATATAATAAATTAGTCATTCCCCCGGAACGATTTTCCGCTGCTGTATTTACATATCATTTATCTATATTAATGTCTATTGTCGGTATTACGCAGGTGCCATATACCGCTGTGATTATTGGACATGAGAAAATGAATATATATGCTTATACGAGCATTATTGAAGCTATATTGAAATTACTGCTTGTATATATACTCATGGTTTCCGATTGGGATAAATTAATGCTTTGCGCTTCATTGCTTTTTATGGTTCAATGTGGTATTACTTTTTTTTATCGTTATTACTGTATTCGTCATTATGAGGAATCTCATTACCATTTCTCTTTTGACAAGTCTATTATAAAGAAAGTACTCGGCTTTTCATCGTGGAATTTGGTAGAAAACACTTCTATTTCATTAAATGCTCAAGGTACTACTATTCTTCTTAATATGTTTTTTAATTCGGGCATAGTGACAGGACGTTCAGTGGCCAATATTGTTTCTATGACAGCTAATTCATTTGTTAACAATTTCCGAACAGCAGCAAATCCGCAGATCGTTAAGAGGTTTTCGGCAAATGATTTTGATGGCAGTAAGCATTTATTGCTAATATCAACAAAATATTCATATTTTTTAATGTTGATATTAGCATTTCCAGTCTTTTTAGTTGCAAAGCAATTATTATATCTTTGGCTGGGACAAATACCTGATTATTCTGTTGTATTTCTGCAATTCGCAATTGTTACTACGCTTTTTGGAGTGTTTGACCAATCGTTTTACAGTGCGTTTACAGCAAAAGGTCAGATAAAGGAAACTACTATATGTTCCATTTGTGTCGGCTATTTATCCTTTCCTGTCATCTATGTTTTGTTCAAGTTAGGTTATTCTCCAGTTTCATTGTCCTGGGTCATGTTATTTTCATCTCTGATACTCGCTATTTTTATAAAGCCTTTCCTACTGGTGAAAATTATGGGATATACGTGGACAGATATTTTTGTTTTATTTAAATCTTGTATCATAGTAACTGTTGTTTCTGTGCCTATACCATTACTGTTATATATATTTAGAAATACATTGTTTCACACGCCATATTTGGATTTTTTTATCCTCTCAATAAGCGGCGTAGTTTGCGTAGCTTTGGCTGTTTGGTTTTTGGGTTTGGATGATGGCATACGTAAGAGAATACAAAACAATATTAAGATAAAGTTATTAAAAAGAAAATGATGAACTCGAGAATTGAACACATTGACTGTTTGAGAGGACTAGCCATTTTTTAACATTCTAATATGATACCTAAAATAATACATTATTGTTGGTTGAGTAACGACCCGATGCCTGCAGAGCTCAAACGTTGCATTAAAAGTTGGAAGAGAAAGCTTCCTGATTATAAAATAAAGAAATGGGATACACACAATTTTGATATTTATTCCATCCCTTTTGTAGCAGAAGCATGTAAGATGCGAAAATGGGCATTTGCTTGTGATTATATTCGTGTATATGTACTTTATACGGAAGGGGGAATATATATGGATTCAGATGTTTTTGTCAGGAATAGTTTAGACTTTTGTCTTGCTAACAGGGCATTTAGTGCGGTAGAGTGTTATCCGGACTTAGTGGAGAAAATTTATGCTGAAGGGTCGGTTGATGCGGAAGGTAACAAAAGAAAAGATATTCAATATATAGACGGAATTCAGATTCAGGCGGCTATTCTTGGTGCGGAAAAAGGACATCCTTTTATGAGGGATTGTATGAACTATTATCATGATAAGCATTTTATATTGCCGGATGGTTCATTGAATAATAAAATTATTTCTCCTTTTATTTTTGCAAATATTGCGATTGATTATGGTTTCAAATTTAAGGATGAAGAACAGGATTTGAAGAGTGGATTAAAAATTTATTCGTCAAGTTTGTTTGCAAGTAATATGGAGCTTATAACAGAGAAAGCCGTTGCAATACATTGCTGTGCCGGTAGTTGGCGTTGGATGCCTTCCTCATCAATGGCGTATGCTGTGCAGTATATGAAAGAAATAATCAAAAACATACTTTTCAGATTACATTTGAGAGGCGGCAAAACTAGAGGAACTTTGAAATAATTTGTATTTTTATTATGCGTATAGATTCACTTGATATTTTAAAAGGGATAGGTATTATCCTTGTGGTAGTTGGTCACATGATTGGGAATCAACTATATATCCGTCCATGGATATATGCATTTCACATGCCTCTTTTTTTCATGCTATCGGGATACTGCTTCAATATAGCGAAGCATCCTCAATTGTTACCGTTTGCTGTAAGTAGGGTTTGGACACTTCTCGTTCCTTGTGTTCTATATACGGTGGTTAGTCTTGTAGTTTCTCCGGAATATATTTGTGAAGGGAGATATTATGAACTGAAGACATTGCTTCCCGGCGCACTTTGGTTTCTTCCAATATTATTTATAGTAGAAGTTCTAGGGTATAACGTGGCTCGCTTTAAGGGGGGGGGTAAAAATATTTGTCATATTGCTATGCGTGGTCTTAGCTGCTTGCTTTCGTTTTTGGGAATTCCCTTTAACATATAGGCTTATTCAAATTCCAATGTGTCTTTTGTTCTATCTAATAGGAAATTCATTGAGAAAATATGCTATTGTTGAAAGGTTTTTGATGAATAGCAATTGGATGTCTTTGTGGAAATATTGTTTGTTGGGTTTGTTGGGGTGTGTTTTGACTTATGTATATGTGAGAACTGATGCGTTAAAACATAGTCAGGAAATTTTAAACTATTTTGAGATAGGGATGGTTCTTGCTTGTTTCAGTGCTATTGTCGGCGTAGCTTCGTTCTCGGTTTTTTCTATGAAAAGAATGCCTAAATTAGGAAATGTATTGATATATATAGGTAGAAATACATTGATAATTATGTCTGTTCAGGGTATATTTATATCATTAGCTGATTATTTTTTGCGTCCATTGATACCGTCGTTTGCTATCGGTAAGTTAGTTCAGTTTATTTTTGTATTTTCCTGCTGTTTGATAATGATACCACTAATCAATAAATACATTCCTGTACTAGCCGGTAAAGGGATAAAACATCGTTCACTTTAATTAAATATGTTTCTTTCAGTTATTATTCCTGTATACAACGTAGAACCTTATTTGCATCGTTGTATTGATAGTGTCATAGCCCAAGATATGGGTGATGAAATAGAATTGCTGTTGGTGGATGACGGTAGCAAAGATGCATCGGGGGCAATATGTGATGAATATGCATCGAAGTATAGTTGGATTCATGCCTTTCATATTCCCAACGGAGGAGTAGGCAATGCGCGTAATTATGGTATTGAACATGTTCAAGGTGAATACTTTACTTTTATAGACTCGGATGATTTTCTTGATCCCGGTCTTTATAAAGAAGTGTTGAGATTGCATCGTCAAAATCCTTCAGATGTATATGTATTTGGTTATAAAGATTATCCTATCGACGGCAGCGGTGGACATGTGTTGAAACAATGTCGGTGTGACAATGCCGAATCGTTGGCGCAGTTATATTTGGATATGAAACGGAACTATCTGATGTTTCCGGTTGTCAACAAATTTTTTAATTTTGTTGACAACCGGAATTCCCGGTTGTCAACAAATCTCCACTATTTTGAGGATTGCCTCTTTGCTCTTGATTGTCTGGGCAGAGCAAAATCTGTAGGAGTGATTGACCAGATTGCTTATAATTATGTGCATCATCCGGGAGAACATTTAGGTGGAAAATATACCGAGCCTAGAGTGATTGTCGAAGTGGCACGTGAATTGAAGAGGCGAAGTGACTTACTTCCTCAAAGTGATGAACTGACTCAATATACAATTCTTGAATATTATAATAACATGCTTCATGCGGTTGATAGCAGCCGTGGCATAAAGCAAAGATTACAATATATACGCATACTTTTGAGAGAAATCGAAACACTTGGTTTCAAGACTGAATTCAAGAAGTATCTAGGCAGGAGAAAGATGCTGATACGGTTCTCCACTCCTGTGAGTGTACTTTTGATGTGTCTCTTACGTAATTTAATCCTAAAATTCAGATGATATGTATCAAAATTATAAAGTTGTAGTGAATACGGCTGCAGGTCGCCGCCGTTATATGCAATATTTGGTTCCTCCCATTTTGAATGCTGATATTGTAGATCGGTATGATATATGGGTTAATACTCACAATATGGTGGATATTGAGTTCTTTAAAAAGCTTGCGAAGAAATATCCGAAAGTTAATTTGGTGTGGCAACCGGACGGAGTCGTTAATGGTATTGCGAGCATTAATGCATTTTATCGTGATTGTTGTGACAAAGATACTATTTATATGAAACTTGATGATGATGTGGTATGGTTTGAACCGGAATTATTCGAGAAGATGGTAAAGTTTCGTGTGGATAATCCAGAGTATTTTTTAGTATCACCGCTCGTAATCAATAACGCTTTGTCTACTTATCTTTTACAGGTGCATAATAAAATCAAGTTGGATAAGTATTATATGAGTATCTGTATGGAGAGGACTATTAGTTTGGACGGTTGGTTTGCAGCGGATTTGCACAATTGGTTCATGGAGAAGTATCTTACTACTGGTAAGTATCAAGAGTTATATGTTGGTAAACATCCTATGGCAATGGGGCGTTTTTCAATCAACTGTATTTTATGGTTTGGTGGTGAAATGGCTGAATTCAAGGGCGAAGTGCCTGGAGATGATGAAGAGTTTTTGAGTTGTATCAAGCCAACTCAACTAGGCAAAGCTAACTGCTTTAATGGTGATGCGCTGATTGCTCATTTCGCTTTTGGAACTCAACGGGAAGGACTCGATAAGATGGATATTCTGAATCGATATGGTAATATATTGCATGAATTATGGAAGCAAGATGAAACAATGCGTAAGATCGATGTTTCTGTACAACAAATGATGGAGGAAGTGGAAACGCGTGAGGATGAATTGAGCGCTCTTCCATCTCCATACAGGCATGTGCCTAAAGAAAGAGAAACTTTTGCAATGCGTTGGGGAAAGAAACTGCCGGAAAAGGTGAGGTGCGCCATCAGAGAGTTGCAACGTAAACGGCAATATAAATTCATAGAGAGATGAAAAATACGATAAAAAAAGTAATGCCCATGCGGCTTGTTACTTTGGTCAGATGTGTGAAGAGCCATCGTGCTGAAGGTAAAATGGACATGATACTTGGAGGTTTAAAGGATTTTCAGTGTCAAAAGTGGGTGTATTCGCACGCTAAGGATGAAGAGACAGCCTATCTTGAACAGTTGGAAAAGATATGCCGTAAGATTGAAATCGATGAAAACAATTATTTCTTTTATCCATATTCCAAGACGCTTCACCGCTTTTTCCCCACGCACGCTATGAACATTTTAAGCATTACTCCGGCTTATGAAGAGGTGCTTGCGACAGACTTTGCTGCAATGGGAGAAAATAGAGTGGTGCGAGCGTTGAAAATCTTAGTTGACAGAGTGACTGAAAAGCAATCTTGCGTAGTGCGTTTTATGGAGGTGACACGCCTTTGTAGGCGTGTCTTGTATCCTTCTGATTCTTTCGAGGGAGCACTACAGAAAATTCTGTTTTTTCATGCGATGCTTTGGCAAATGGAGCATGGGCATAATGGCCTGGGGCGATTGGATATGGCTCTGTTCCCTTACTATAAGAAAGATATTGAAGAGGGGCGGCTTACGAGAGAAAAAGCTGAAGTCATTCTTCGGGAGATGATTGCTCTTATCGGATCGCAGACGCATCAAAAAAGCGCTACACTTTATGGAGATACCGGACAATATATCCTTTTGGGAGGTTTCGATAAAGAAGGTCGGAATGTGGAGAATGAGTTGACTCACCTTTTTCTGGGAATATTCGCCACACTTTCCATTCCTGATCCAAAACTGATTTTAAGAGTAAATAATCATACATCAAAGTCTGTCTATGACGCTACTGCCCGGTGTTTACTCAAAGGGAATGGGTCACCTCTGATTTTGAATGAGGATAAGGTGATACCTCTGATGGAGAGGTTTGGCTATGCTCCGGAAGATTGTTACAACTTAGGGACTAGCGCCTGTTGGGAGCCGCTAATCCTAGGGAAGAGTTTTGACCAGAATAATAATCTTAACAGTATTTCTCCTTTGAAAGCTGTCAATAATGCTATAATGATGGCGTCTTCTTATACAGCGGACTTTGAAGCCTTTATGCGGTTGTTTGAACAATGTCTGGAAGAGAATATCAGAAGTTGCGCTCACGACTTGGTAATGGATTGTTCTCCTTTGTTTACATTGTTGTTTTCGGATGCCACGAAGTCGGGAAAGGATATCAGTAAGGGAGGAGCGAAGTATGCTTATCATGGAATGTTAGTGGTCGGTTTGCCTAATACCATCAATGCTTTGCTTAATATAAAGGAACTGGTGTTTAAGCAAAAGTTACTTACTCTTAAAGAGTGCAAGGACGTGATAGAGCATAATTTTGAAAACGCGGCGGATCTTAGGGGCTTGCTTCAGTCGCAACCTCTCAAGTTTGGGAAAGTTGATGACAGTGTTTTGCGATTAACTAATCGGGTGAGTGATAAAATTGAATCAGTTGTTTCGAATATTCGCATCAATGGAAGGCGGGCAAAAGTGGGGTTTAGCTCACCCAACTATATTTCTCAAGCATTTGATATAGAAGCGTCTATGGATGGGCGTCGTTCGGGTGAACCTCTCTCTACGCATATATCGCCGGTTGGGAAAAATATTGATATTGTGGAGGTTATCAACTTTGCGTCTTTGATGAATTATGAGGGTTGTCGTATCAATGGAAATGTGGTGGACTTTATTATACCTGCGGCTTTTAATAGGCATGTGGATAAATTGAGCGAACTGTTGAATGACAGTGTGCAGCGTGGATTATACGAACTTCAGTTGAATGTGTTGGACAAAAATACATTAATTGATGCACGAAATCATCCGGAAAAGTATCCTAACTTAGTTGTTCGTGTATGGGGATTTAGCGCATATTTTAATGAACTTCCGGATGAATATAAAGTAAACCTAATAAATCGGGCAGAGGCGTATGAGTGCTGAACGGCAATTATTGGTAACAGCTGTTCAAAGAATGACTTTAGATGATGGAAGCGGTTTACGTACAACTGTGTTTTTTAAAGGGTGTCCTCTTAAGTGTCCTTGGTGCTGCAATCCGGAGACTCAATCCAGCAAACCTGAAACTTTTTACAATGAAGAAAGATGTGCAGTTTTTAAGGGGAGTAAATATTGTGGTAGTTGTAATGATGTTTTTAATTTGGAAAACACTTGTCCTTTTGGTGCGAGGGAATCTGTGGGCGAATGGTTTGCTTTGGATCAACTTAAAGCCAAAATTGAAGCGAGTGGGTATCGGAGGGTCACCTTCTCCGGAGGTGAGCCTTTGTTACAAGGTGAAAGTCTCTGTGCATTGATAAGAAGCTTGAAAGAGGAAGAATATAATATAGCAGTGGAAACCGCACTTTCTGTCCCCCCTCTTGCAGAAATGTTCCAGTGGGTGGATGAATGGATTGTTGATTTGAAATTTCAATCTCCTTATTATACTTTTTTCCCTACTATAAAATTATCTAATGCAACTTACCGATTGGTTGTATTTGCAGAACTGCTAGATAATATCGATTGGCTATCTTGGCTTGTCGAACAATTAAAGAACTATTCTGTAAACTCTATAGAATTATTGAGCTATCATACGTTGGGACACGCAAAATATCAACGATTGAAACGTTGCTTCTCAACATTTACGACTCCGACAGCAGAGGATATTTCAAGAATATCATCCGCACTTGTTGAAGCTGGTATAAAAACAAGATATTTACATATATGAAACAGTATGATTATTTGATAGTGGGTTCCGGACTTTTTGGATCCACTTTTGCCTGTATGGCTAAACGACAAGGTAAGAAATGTTTGGTCATTGATAAGCGTCCACAGCTGGGTGGCAATCTTTATTGTGAAAATATAGAAGGAATAAATGTTCACCAATATGGAGCGCATATCTTTCATACTTCAAACAAAGAAGTGTGGGATTTTGTCAACTCTATAGTGGAGTTTAACCGATATACCAATTCACCGGTGGCTAATTATAAAGGCAAACTTTATAATCTTCCCTTTAATATGAATACCTTCTATCAGATGTGGGGCGTGACAACTCCTCTTGAAGCTGAAGCTAAATTGGAGGAACAGCGGACGGAAGCAAAAGTTGCTCTTAATGGTCGTGAACCTGAAAATTTGGAAGAACAGGCGCAGCTTCTTATTGGAAAAGATATTTATGAAATACTCATCAAGGGATATACTGAAAAACAATGGGGACGATCTTGTACAGAATTGCCTGCTTTTATCATTCGTAGATTGCCGGTACGTATGGTATTCGATAATAACTATTTTAATGACAAATATCAAGGAATTCCAATCGGTGGCTATAATAAACTGATTGCTGGTCTATTGAATGGTGTAGAGTGTCGTCTGAATTGTGATTTTGGGGAGAATCGTGAAGAACTGACAGCTCTTGCCGATAAGATTGTTTATACAGGTGCGATAGATGAGTTCTATGGTTATCGTTTGGGGCGTTTGCAATATCGCACCGTATCTTTTGAAACAGAGATCTATGATACTGCCAACTATCAAGGTAATGCTGTAGTGAATTATACTGACCGAGGAGTACCCTATACTCGTATCATTGAGCATAAACATTTTGAGATGTTTGGTCAGCAACTTTTGGATTGTCCGAAAACTGTAGTTAGCAAAGAGTATTCTACAGAATGGAAACCTGGTATGGAGCCCTATTATCCAGTAAATGATACTCTAAATAATGATTTAGCCGATAAATATCGTGCATTAGCAGCTCACGAAAAAGATATCATCTTTGGAGGTCGATTGGCTGAATACAAATATTATGATATGGCTCCTATTGTGAAAAGGGTTTTTGAAATAGTTAAATCACAAGGTTTATAAAATGAAGAAATACATACTTATTATTAAAACTATAACAAATGATAAACTTAGTAAATCTTTAATAGGTGGTGGAGCAAGTGTTAAGGCTCCTCAAGATATACATAAAATTGCTTTACAAAATGGTTATGAAGAATATCCTATCATTTTGAGAGGGTATAAGAATAAGCTACTTTTTATTGTTGTTTTATTCCTAAAAATGATTCGTCTTGCTATCAATTTACCTAATGGTGCAACATTGTTGATTCAGTATCCAAGTTTAAATCCTAAAATGCTTTATTTTATTCTTCCTTTCTTGAAAAAAAAATATCTGATAACATTGTTGCATGATATTAATTCTGTAAGAGAAAAAGGGGAGCTATCGGGCTTTGAGAATAAGGTTTTGTCAAATTTTGATGAAATAATTGTGCATACACCTGAAATGCAAACTTATTTTGAGCAGCGATTGAGACCGGGTATTAAATATCATTATTTAGGTTGTTTCCCTTATATTGCAGTCCCAGATAAAGAAGCACGTCAGTTAAGTAAGCAGGTTTGTTTCGCAGGTAATATAGATAAGAGCGTGTTTTTTAGTGATTTTGTTTTTGAGAATAAAGATTTAGATCTTATAGTATATGGTTCTTGTTCCTCAAATAATGCTATGAAGAATAAATATGAGTATAAAGGAGTTTTTAAGCCTGATATAATTGGTCACTTAGAAGGGAGTTGGGGACTTGTTTGGGACGGAGATTCCACAGAAACCTGCTCTGGTACATGGGGGAGTTATCTTAAAATTATTGCACCTCATAAATTTTCGTTATATGTGTTAGCTGGATTACCATTAATAGTATGGAAGGATTCGGCGATGGCGAAATTGGTAGAGATGAAGAATATTGGTATTACCGTGACATCGCTTTCAGAGATTTCTGCTAGAATTTCTGCTGTTTCAGATAATGATTATAAAGAATATTGTGCTAATATTCTAAAATTCCAGCCAGTTCTATTGAAGGGTGAAAATGTGTGTTTGTAGAACATTGGGTATTATAGCCATATAGGAATGCATAATTTCTAGTAAATTTTATTATTATATGTTGGGTCTTAGCTTGGTAATAATTAATCGTGATATTAAGGAATATTGTTTTCCTTCCTTAATGGCTTTTTTTCTTATTTGTTCAAATTCAATTATTTTTCCTGGTATATATACATTACTCATTGCATTTGGGTATGTGGCATTTTACAAAATTAGATATGGAACCTTTACCATTAAATATTCAAAACTAAATATCTTATTTCTTTTAGCCTGCTATATTTCTGTATTTTCAAATTTATATATCGATTATCGCATTCTTATGTTTACTGGGATGATGCTTATTTGTGCACCATTTTATGTATCTAAAAAAGTCTTCTTATTTGAACGCAAAATTTTATCTGTAATTTTATTATTTTTTCCTGTTGTATCAATGATAGCTATGTATTGCTATCTAAAAGGCATAAATGCCTTTGCACAGGAGGGGGTACATATTGACCTCTCTTTTTCGGCTATTTATTATCATCCTATGTGGTTAGCTCCTATTGCAGGATTAGCTAATGTTATTTTGTTGTGGTGTCTATTTCAGTTACAAAATAAATGTTTCAGATGTATTGTGTTGTCTATTTTGTTACTGTCTATTTATGTCACTGTTGTTGCTGCATCTCGTACTGCTCTTTTTGCATCCGTGATAACTATGGTGTTATACATTGTATACAATGCAAGAAATGTTAAAAAAATAATATTGTATTTGTTGGTTATAGGATTTCTTGCAACAATATCGATTCCTGTATATCTTGAGCATTCAACTCAAATACAAAATAAGTTTGAAGGGGGAAAAGGTGAAAAATATGGTTCTCGCTCTGCCCATTTTGGAGAGGGGTTTGAAAAATTAAATGAATCTCCTCTTATTGGAAGTGGATTTGCAACGGCTTGGTATAGAGGCGTACTTCATAAAGGTCGATTGGAGAGTGGTAGCGGATGGTTGTCTATATTATTTCAATTAGGTGCCCTAGGTGCAATAATAATGTTATTCATTCTAAAGAAAGTAACTCGAGTTTTTAAATATATTAGACATGATCGAAGGTTACAATTGTTTGTTATTTCTTTACTTTTTCTGTGTTTGCATTCTTGTTTTGAGGGGTATTTATTAACTGTCGGTTATTATATAGGTTTTGTATTTTGGCTTCTAATTTCTCATATAATATGTTATCCGGATATGGTGAAGAAGTACAAATTAAATTTTGAATCATGAAAATGTTTTCTTTGGATACTTTTGTTTACAGTGTATTGTTCTTTTGTATTGATTGTGATGGGTTGAATCTATTTAAAATATTTAATATCATTCTATCTTCATTCAGTTGATGTTCATGTGTTAATAGCTTATTTGTTATGATCTTTTTTATTTGCAAAATCTTGTATTGAAATGAACTTATTTTTTTTCCAAAATTGTATTAGTCCGCATCAGATACCTTTTATCGAAGAACTGTCAGTTTTTACAGATGTTGATAGGGTAGTGGTGATAGCTCCTCGTGTGGATTACGATGATCGAAAGCTGATGGGATGGAAAGCTTCTAACCTGCTTAAAGTAAGTAATGTTGAGTTTATTATTGCTTCTTCTGTTGATCAGGTGAAAAAGTTATATGAGTCATGTAAAGGTGAGGATACCTATTGCTTCTTTTCAGGTATTAATGCTTTTGCAGAGGTTGTGTCTTGGATGAAACTTTCACTAAATTATCCTTTTAAACGTGGAGTGATCACAGAACCTCCTTTACTTTATCATTATCCTTTATGGCAACACAGCCTAAGGTTTGCGTTGAAGGATTGGAAATATGTAAAACATTTCAACTATCTATTGGTGATGGGAGATGAGTTTGTGAATTATTATAGATTTTGGAGTAAACGATGGAAAGTATTGCCTTTTATATATTGTACGGAATGGAAAGAGCGGACTTTGCCTGTACCTATAACTGAAAAGCTTAAGGTCCTTTATGTTGGTAGTTTTTCGGACAGAAAGAATGTTGTGGCAATGTTTAGTATATTAAGCCAGAAGAGCGAACTGGAGCTAGGCTTAGTGGGTGATGGTGAGAAACGTACATTGATAGAAACGATGAATAAAGAAGCTAAGGCGAAAGTTATTCTTTATGGTATGCAGCCTATGAATAGGATTTCAGAGATTATGCAACAGTATGATGTCTTAGTTTTACCTTCTAAGCATGATGGCTGGGGGGCTGTGGTAAACGAGGCGCTGACAATGGGATTATATGTGGTTACTAGTAATCATTGCGGGGCTTCATATTTACTAAAAGATAGACAGCAAGGAATTGTATTTAATTTGGAAAGCTCCTCAAGTTTGAATAATGTGATAGATACTTGTATTGCTAATCGTGATTGGATAAGGAAAACTGTAAATGAGCGAATCGCGTGGAGCAAAGATCATATTTCATGTAAGGCTGTGGCACATTATTTTATGCAGAATTTATAATCGAAAGTTTATGAAAGTAGTACACTATATTCCTTCTATTGGAAAATCAGGTGGGGGGGTAAGTGCATATTTACAGTTATTATCACATAATTTGGGACAGTTAGTGGAGTTGCATATTGTATGTCATCTCTGTGATAATGAATTGCAACTAACTAATTGCAAAGTGCATTATATAGAGAGCAGCATTAAGCATCCACTAAAGATGAAGCATGAGTTCTGCGCTTTGCTTGATAATTTAAAGCCTGATGTAGTACATGTTAATGGTTGCTGGATGTTACAATGTTCATGGACTGTGTTTTGGGCTAAAGCGAAAGGGTATCCGGTTGCTCTTTCACCGCATGGCATGCTTGAACCTTGGGATATCAAGAAGAATTATTGGATAAAGAAACTGCCTGCATTATTACTATATCAGAAACACAGCATCAAGATAAGTGATGTACTTGTAGCAACAGCAGAGAAAGAGAAAGAGAATCTTTTAGCATTGGGATATAATTCAAATGTAGCTGTTGTCCCCAATGGGGTAATCGTTGATGGTATTGGTTGCAAAGAATCGTGGGAAGAGCGGAAACAAATACTTTTCCTGGCACTTTATCGTAAGAATAAAGGTATTGACATTTTGATGGAAGCTGTAGCTAAAATAAAGCAACAACTTAATGGGTGGAAGATAGTGATAGCAGGTATTGAATCTGATTATACTGTAGTAGAGTTGAATGAAATGGCTATCCGATTAAATATATCAGATATGGTAGATGTTGTAGGCGGATTGTTCGGAGATGATAAGTGGGATGCTTATTGTTCTTCGGATGTGTTTGTACTTCCTACTCTTAATGAGAATTTTGGCATTGTGATAGCAGAATCGTATCTCTGTGGAACACCTGTAATTACTACGAAGGGAGCCCCTTGGTCGATGATTGAGAAGTATAACTGTGGATGGTGGATAGATAGAACTGTGGATGAATTAACTTATGCCATAATTGATTTTGTCCATACTCCTATTGAGAAGCGTAGACTGATGGGCCTGCGAGGTCGTCAATTGGTAAAGGAGCGCTTTGCAAGTGATATTGTTGCAAAGCAAATAGTAGAATTGTATAACTCAATAATATGACAAAAGATTTGATGGAGTTTAAAACTCCATATTCAAAGAGTAATAAATTACGTCGTTTAGTATGGGGCGTAGTTTGGACTTGTTTTGCCCGTCCATTTCCTCGCTCTATGGCGATGGGATGGAAACGTATGCTACTTCGTGCTTTTGGGGCTAAGATCGCGTCTACTGCTGTTGTGTATGCTACTGCTCGGGTATTTCAACCGTGGCTGCTAATAATGGATGATTATGCTTGTTTGGCCGATGGGGTAGACTGTTATAATGCAGCGCCCATTCATATAGGGCGTAATGCTACGGTAAGTCAACGGGCTTTTCTTTGTACTGCAGGGCATAATATTATGGACCCACATCATCATCAAATTGATGCTCCGATTGTAATTGAAGAACAGGCATGGGTATGTGCTGAAGCCTTTGTTATTCAAGGGGTCACGGTAGGTCAGGGAGCTGTATGTGCTGCTCGTGCAGTGGTGATTAAAGATGTTGAACCATGGACTGTGGTTGGAGGAAATCCAGCAAAGTTTATAAAGAAAAAAGTGTTAATAAATGTTAGCGGGGGGGGGGGGGAACCCTTATCTCTTATTTTATATAATCAGTCGGCTTGATGCTGCATAATATCATTGAGCTGACATGAAAGTAAATATAATAACAGGGCCTTTTGGCTGTCTACCCCCATATGCTATTGGAGCAGTGGAAAAATTATGGTACTCTATCGGTACAGATATGAGAAATAAGGGACATCAAGTCATCTTTATATCTAAGAAACCACTAAAAGAGAGTTCTATGGATGATAATCTTCTTCTGCATGGCTATGAAAGAACTGGATCTTGGGTAAAGGACTTTGTTCTGGATTTTGTTTTTTCAATAAAGGCATTAAGTAAAATGCCTAAATGTGATATGCTTGTGCTTAATTCAATATGGAGCCCTATTCTTTGTCTATTATTTAAATGGAAGTATCGTAGGGCTTTATATAATGTGGCACGATTTCCGAAGAAACAGATGGGGGCGTATTTTGCTATGAGTAGTTTGGCATGTGTGTCAACTGCAGTTTACAATGCATTAATAGAACAGAGTCCGAGTATGAAATCTAGGGCTTGTGTCATACCCAATCCGATTGATACTCATATATTCTGTAATGAACACATGGTAAAAACTCTTTCAGATAGTCCGGAAGTGGTTTATTCTGGCAGAGTACATAAAGAAAAGGGATTGGATATATTAGTAAAAGCAGTGACAAGACTCCATGAGGTGGGGATATCTGTTGGATTACGGATAATTGGTGCAACGAAAATAGAAGACGGAGGTAGTGGTGAAGACTATGTAGATTATTTAGAATCTTTAGTAAGAGGATACAGGATAACATGGGTGGAACCTATTTTCTCACCTAGTTTGTTGGCAAAAGAAATACGTAAAGGTGATATTTTTTGCTATCCTTCTATAGCTGGATTAGGTGAGACATTCGGTGTAGCCCCTCTTGAGGCAATGGGCTTAGGATTGGTTCCTATTGTTTCGAATTTAGATTGTTTTAAGGACTTTATAGTGGATAATGAGAACGGATTGGTCTTTGATCATACTGATGTACGATGTGATGAATTGTTAGCTAATTGTTTAATGCGCTTATTATCAGATGAAAAAATGTATTCAGAAATGTCAGCGAAAGCAATTAAAAAGTCTGCAGGTTTTAGTGTGAGTAGAGTGTCTGATATGTATATGAGTATTTTTAAAAAAGTATTAGGTGGTGAGTGAGCTTTATCGTAAAAATAAGAACCAACGTGATGCGTATTCTAGCCCATGGCCAAAGAAAGAAGCAATCATGATTCGTATATGGGAAGTGGTTTGGACACTTTTTGTAAGGTGGTTGCCAAAACCTTTTTATCGGTGGCATATATTTCTATTGAAACTGTTTGGTGCACATATTAGTGGTCATCCTTTTATTGCACCTACTGCCCGTATATATGCCCCATGGCTTTTAACCGTAGGAGATAGGTCTTGTATAGCGACTCGAAGCGAAATATATAATTTGGGACCTGTTATTATAAAAGAAAGAGTAACCATAGCACAGTATGCTTATATCTGTAATGGATCCCATGACTTATCTGATAATAAATTACCTTTGGTTGTAGGTGATGTGGTTATTGACAATGATGTGTTTATTGGAGCAAGAGCCATAATTCTGCCAGGATTACATCTTTGTCGATATTCGGTTGTTGGTGCTGGCGCAGTACTTACCAAAAATACTACTGATTTTGGCATTTATGCAGGTAATCCTGCAAGATTTATAAAAGAAAGAAATATTTATGGTGAATAATCATTATTATGGTGGCTCTTATGTTGCATAAATCTCCTAAAATCTGTTTAGCTTGTTCGGCAGGCGGGCATTTACGTGAGCTACAATTGGCTATCGGTGCTATTCCCGAGCAATGGGATTGCTATTGGCTTACCTTAAAAACGACATCAACTAAAGCTTTTATGGCAGACAAGGAACATGTATTTTTAGTGAATTTTCAACCAGCAAAGAAATGGACACTGATAGTGAACTGTTTGCAAGCAATATTCTGGGTGCTGGTGAAACGCCCAGATGTAATCATTACTACAGGAGCTGGTGTGACTGTACCTACGGTTTTTTTCGCAAAAAAACTATTGGGGACAAAAGTAATATTTGTTAATTCGGCTGCTGATGTGACACATGCTTCTAAAACTCCCGTATGGATAGAACGGTATAGTGATCTATTTTTGGTCCAATGGGAAGAGATGCGGCAATTATTTCCTAATTCAATTTGTTGTGGTGTTTTATGATTTTTGCTAGTTTAGGTACAATGAACATAGCCTTCAATCGTATGGCAAAAGCCGTGGATGAATGGGCAGCTATAACTAAGGAAGAGGTGATAGTACAAACTGGGTATACAGATTATCCCTACAAACATGCGAAAGCTTTTAAATTTTGTACAAAGGAGCAGATGAAGGGTTATATTTCTAGAGCTGATATATTAATACTTCAAGGTGGCTGGGGAGCAATATCGGAAGCGATGGAATTGAGGAAAAGAATAGTTGTGATACCAAGATATGACAAGGTAGAGCATATCCATGACCAATTTCAATTAATTAGGAAATTGGATACTTTGGGATGTGTGCTAGGGGTATTTGACGAAAGGGAGCTTGCTGCAAAAATGGAACAGGCAAAAACTTTTGAGTTTAAGCAAATAGAGAAAGGAAACGCACAGAAACTGATTGAGAAGAAACTGCAGGAGTGGTTTCCGAGATGACAATAATTAGCGAGTTCAAAATAGAATCTTATGAAAGTATCTATAATAACGTCATGCTTTAATCGTGTGGCGACGATTCGTGGTGCTATAGAGAGTGTCTTGGCGCAGGACTATAATAACATAGAGTTTATTGTTGTAGATGGGGCGAGTACAGATGGTTCGTTAGAGATTATTAGAGAATATGAAGATCGTATATCAACTATTATCAGTGAGCCTGATCATGGTATGTATGAAGCCATCAATAAGGGAATTCGTGTGGCTACAGGTGATGTAATCGGATTGCTACATTCGGATGATTTCTTTTATGATAATGGGGTCATAAGCCGCATTGTGGAACACATGAAGACTACTCGAGCGGATTTTCTGTATGGTGACGGACTTTTTGTGAATCCCGATAATACTGACAAGGTAGTACGTAACTGGATTGGCGGTGATTATCGTTTGTGGAAGGTACGTCATGGCTGGCTTCCATTACATCCTACTTGTTATATTCGCCGCGAGGTAATGATGAGACTAGGTCTTTATAACGAAAGTTATAAGATTGCTGCGGATAGTGAACTGCTGGTGCGTTATCTGATGACGGGCGGACTTTCTGTTACTTATTTGAAAGAGTATGTTGTACGTATGCGTATGGGAGGGCTTTCTACTGATAGTGCTAAGCGTAAGAAAATGTGGGGAGAGGACATTAGAGTGTATTCCTCTCACGGTCTATGGCCTACTCTGACTAAATTAGAGAAGATGGCATGGAAAGTACCACAGTTTGTATTGGCATTATTGAAAGGATAATGGCAATTAAATGAAATTGATCGTTGATTTGTGTTGATCAACTAGCCACTTTCTAAAAATAAACTTCTGAAGATTATTAGCCTATAATATAACGAAATATGTAGGTCCCTAACTTCATGCTACACACATGAATCCCCTACATTCTGCAGGTTGGGAAAAATACAGCGGTATATTCCTGATCTGTCCCCTCATATTGGCAAAATGCTGATATGTATTCTAAATATATCAACTGTCTGTGAAGATCGTTGATATATTGTTTTTTTAATACCATGCTTATTGATTAAAGATAATATTCAGATTTCTAGTTTTGTATAATAGAAAGAATTAGAATATTTTTTATTGATTATCTATTGTGTTTTTGAAAGAAAATGCATTTCTTTGTAATATAGATAAAAGCAATTTATTATGTTGACTACTGTAGAATACTTATCTTTGCTTCGTGAGTATATGCGCAAGAATGCTGCTAAATATGGTATTTCTCGCATGGGGATATTTGGCTCCGTTGCTCGTGGTGAACAACATGAGGGTAGTGATGTCGATATTTGTGTTGAAATTGATAGACCTTCTATCTTTACTTTAGTTCATATTAAAGAAGAATTGGAAAAACTATTGAAATGCCCTGTTGATCTGGTTCGGTTGCGAAATAATATGGATGAATTATTGAGAGGGTGTATCAATAAAGATGGAATTTATGTGTAAAAGTCAGATAATAGAATCATTGCTAAAGAAAATTTTCCAAACGGTGGAAAGGATATTAGCGAACTCGGAAACTATTACTTCCCCTTCTTTTTATTTATTGACTCCATCCGGAATGGAAAGACTAGAGAGTACTTGTATGTTATTAATAGCCATCGGTGAAGGAGTGAAAGGTGTTGATAAATTAACAGATAAAAAGTTATTATCTTTCTATCCAGAGATGGATTGGAAAGGTGTAATGGGAATGAGGGATATAATCGCACATCATTATTTTGATTTAGATGCTGAAATTGTTTATGACGTGATAAAACATGATTTGCCGAAGTTAAAAGATGTGTTGCAACAAATCATAGACGATTTGAAAATATCCAATCAAGCGATTGACTAAATGGTTTTTATCTCAAATTTCTAAAATACGCCCGTATCTTCCGCATAATCTTGATTCCCATCACTACGCCATCAAATACAGCCATACCGGTATTGAACGAACGCATGAGTGCATCCGCCTTGTTGGTTGCCGGAGCAAGTGGGGCAAATATTTCGCGTGTAGTAGCTGTCATGGCTTTTTTTTGGGCATGGATCTCATTTAAAAGCTTCTTTTTACGTTCGGCAATCTCTTCTAATGTAAATTTCTGCGGGGTCTGCGCATTCATAATTTATTTATTTGAATCAGTTAAAAATAAATTAGCGAGGAAGTTCACCATCGGAGAAATGATGAGCTGCTTGCGGAAAATAATAACCAGGGCGATGAGAACAACATTGATGCCTGCTATGATGGCGAAACTCGACATCAGACCGCCCACTAAAGGCTCCAATATATAAGCAAGAGCAAAAAGCAGATAAAACAGGGCAACCATGCCAAGGATAATAAGTACTAATATCATAATTAACGTGGAAAAAAGTATGGTTAACTTCTCCGTCAATTCTAATTTGGTATATTCTTTTTGAAGCTCCAGATATTTCTTGAACTCGAAAAACAACTGCTGAAAATTCTCAATACTTTTATCGTCTGCAAACATGGTCGCTCTGTTTTTAGTCTTTGGTTACTCACTTATTCTGCTATTTCTCCCTTCATCTCGGCAGCGATCTCGTCAACGAGAGTTTCCATTTCACTGCGATTAAGCTTGATTCCTTTTTTACGAAGAATCTCTGCGATTTTATGACGGGTATCTTCTCCCTTTTCAGGAGCAAATAAAATACCAAGGGCTGCACCTACGGCTGCACCACCCAGAAAAGCTGCTAAAACATTCAATCCTTTCATAATGTATAATGTTTAAAATGATTATGATACAACAAATATAACATTTTTATGGAAAGGTTGTTCGTGAAAACTGAAATTTTTTGCTACGTTTTATAATTCTTTTTTTCTTTTATGGTTTAATCTTATTTAACTGACTTTCGTAGCTAACCTTTGAAGGTTAAGGCGTACTTTTGTTTTCGAATATTGTAAATCAAAACATAATGGAAGCTAAGATTGTTTTTATAACTGGCGCCAGTAGCGGAATTGGTGAGGGTTGTGCCCGTAAATTTGCGAGGGAGGGATGGAATCTGATTCTGAATGCCCGTACCGTATCGAAACTGGAAGAACTGAAAGCTGAACTGGAAGGGGCGTATGGTGTCCAGGTTTATATATTGCCTTTTGATGTGCGCGACCGGAAATTGGCTGCCGCCTCTTTGGAATCATTACCCGAAGAATGGAAGGCGATTGATGTGTTGGTGAACAACGCCGGACTGGTGATCGGTGTGGATAAGGAATTCGAGGGTAGCCTGGATGAATGGGATATCATGATCGATACGAATATAAGGGGACTGTTGGCTATGACGCGTTTGGTGGTGCCCGGTATGGTGGAACGCGGACATATTATTAATATAGGATCTATTGCGGGGGATGCCGCTTATCCGGGCGGAAGTGTGTATTGCGCAACGAAAGCTGCCGTGAAGGCTCTTTCGGACGGACTCCGGATTGATCTGGTGGATACTCCATTGAGAGTGACGAATGTCAAACCGGGAATGGTGGAGACAAACTTTACAGTGGTGCGTTATCGGGGAGATAAGGAAGCTGCCGATAATTTTTATAAAGGGATTCGTCCGTTGACGGGAGATGACATTGCAGAAACGGTTTATTTTGCCGCGTCGGCTCCTGCACATATTCAGATTGCGGAGGTACTTTTGATGCCTACTTATCAGGCAACAGGCACTATTTCGTATAAGAAGAAGCCGGAATAGACGTTTTTTTGACGGATTTCTTTGCCGGATGATAAAATTTCTATTATTTTGTTGCCCGAAACTAAATATAATAGACGAGAATATTGAATTATTAATTAAAACAGAGTATAGGATTATGAAAAAATTAGTCGTATTAGGAATGGGAGTATGCTTGGTGCTAGCATTTGCATCTTGTAAATCCAGCGAAAGTGCCTATAAGAAAGCTTACGAAAAAGCAAAACAGCAAGAATTGGCAGAACCGCAGGTGGAAGCTCCGGTAGAGGTTACTCCGGTGGTTGCAGCTCCTGTGACAACTACTAAAGTGGCAGATACATCCGGCGTTCGTCAGGAAAAGGTTACAGTGGTTTCCGGTAACGAAGGATTGAAAGATTATAGCGTTGTAGCAGGTAGCTTTGGTGTGAAAGCGAATGCTGAAGGCCTGAAAGATTGGTTGGACGGACAGGGATATCACTCTACGATTGCATTTAATGCTGATAAGGCAATGTATCGTGTGATTGTGAACTCTTTTGCTGACAAGACTGCTGCTGCTGAAGCTCGCGATGCATTCAAGGCTAAATACCCGAACCGTTCGGATTTCCAGGGTGCTTGGTTGCTGTATCGTGTATATTGATTTCTTTTTGGTAATATATATTGGAAAGAACGAACGTTTTTTTCCGAATAAGAAGGCGGTAACTGGGAAGTTACTGCTTTTTTATTGAAAATGAGTGGCTTTTTCGTTTAGATATTTTTATCTTTCTACTAAAAGAAGTTATAAATCATAGTGGGGAAACTTTTATAGCAAAGAAAGTTTTTACTTTTGTCAACTCTTAATTTGGAGGATGTTTTGCCTGAATGTGAATAGGGCATTAATTTAGAGATTGAATGGAACAAAAATATGTAATGGCTGCTATCGACGCGGCTCTAAAAGCAGGTGGAAAGATTCTTTCTATTTATAATGATCCGGCATCGGACTTTGAAATAGAGAGGAAAGCTGACAACTCTCCGCTAACTATAGCAGACAGAAAAGCGCATGAAGCGATTGTGGCTATTCTGAACGATACTCCTTTTCCTGTTCTTAGTGAAGAAGGGAAGCATTTAGGGTATGAGATCCGTCGAGGATGGGATACTTTATGGATTGTAGATCCGCTGGATGGAACGAAGGAGTTTATTAAGCGCAATGGAGAATTTACGGTAAATATCGCTTTGGTGCAGAACTCTGTACCTGTATTCGGTGTTATTTATGTGCCTGTTAAAAAAGAACTTTATTTCGGGATCGAAGGTGTAGGGGCTTATAAATGTTCCGGTATTGTCAGTTTGGAAGATGACGGCGTGGCATTGGAACAACTGATTGGGAAGTCGGAACAGATACCTTTGAAAGAGGTGCACGATCATCTGATCGTGGTTGCTTCCCGTTCGCACCTGTCGCCTGAAACGGAATCATATATTGCAGATTTGAAGAAGAAACACGGCAGTGTGGAGTTGATTTCGAGCGGAAGTTCAATTAAAATCTGTCTGGTTGCTGAAGGTAAGGCTGATGTATATCCGCGTTTCGCTCCGACGATGGAGTGGGATACGGCTGCCGGGCATGCGATAGCCCGTGCTGCAGGGATGGAAGTATATCAGGCTGGAAAGGAAGAACCTCTACGATATAATAAGGAGGATTTATTGAATCCGTGGTTTATCGTTGAGCCAAAAAGAGAACACTAAATAATGTTTATATGACATTTGAAATTGTATTTGTACTATTATCCCTATTAGGAATGGTAGCGGCTTTGATAGCAGATAAGATGCGTCCGGGCATGATACTTTTTTCGGTAGTGGTTTTGTTTCTGTGTGCCGGCATTCTGACTCCTAAGGAGATGTTGGAAGGGTTTAGTAATAAAGGGATGATTACCGTTGCTCTGCTGTTTCTGGTGAGTGAGGGTATTCGTCAGTCGGGCACATTGGGACAAGTGATTAAGAAGTTGCTTCCGCAAGGAAAGACGACAGTATTTAAGGCACAGTTGCGTATATTACCTTCGGTGGCATTTATTTCTGCCTTTCTGAATAATACGCCTGTTGTGGTTATTTTTGCCCCGATTATCAAGCATTGGGCTAAGTCGGTGAATCTTCCGGCTACGAAGTTTCTGATTCCTCTTTCTTATGTGACTATTTTAGGAGGTATCTGTACCTTGATCGGTACTTCTACCAATCTGGTGGTGCACGGTATGATATTGGAGGCCGGATTTGAAGGCTTTTCTATGTTCGAGCTCGGAAAGGTGGGTATTTTTATAGCTATTGCCGGAATCATTTATATATTTCTTTTCTCCAAACGTCTTTTGCCGGATGCACGTCCGGATACGGCTGTGCCGGATGAAGAAGTAGAAGAAGGGGAGAAGTTGCATCGGGTAGAGGCTGTTTTGGGTGCCCGTTTTCCCGGTATCAATAAAAAACTGAAGGATTTTAATTTCCAGCGTCATTACGGTGCGGAGGTAAAAGAGATTAAAACACGTAACGGACAACGTTTTGTGTCGAATCTGGAGGAAGTGGTACTTCACGAAGGGGATACATTGGTGGTGATGGCGGATGATACGTTTATTCCGACATGGGGGGAATCTTCTGTGTTTGTCTTGTTGACGAATGGGAATGAGCCGGATACTACCGGGAAGAAGAAGCGTTGGTTTGCTTTGTTGTTGCTGGTGCTGATGATTGTGGGTGCAACGGTAGGGGAGCTTCCGGTAACGAAGGAGATGTTTCCGGATATCAAGTTGGATATGTTTTTCTTTGTGTCTATTACTACTATTATTATGGCATGGACGAATCTGTTCCCTGCCCGTAAATATACTAAATATATTTCGTGGGATATTCTGATTACGATTGCCTGTGCCTTTGCTATCAGTAAGGCGATGGTGAACTCCGGCGTGGCGGATAGCGTTGCGAAGTTTATTATCGGATTGAGTGATGATTACGGCCCGCATGTGTTGCTTGCAATGGTATTTATTATCACGAACTTGTTTACGGAATTGATTACTAACAATGCGGCAGCGGCTTTGGCGTTTCCTTTGGCACTGTCAATCTCTGCCCAATTAGGAGTGAGCCCTACGCCTTTCTTTGTGGTGATCTGTATGGCTGCATCTGCCAGCTTCTCGACACCGATCGGTTATCAGACAAATTTGATTGTGCAAGGTATCGGTAACTATAAGTTTACGGATTTTGTACGTATCGGGTTGCCGCTTAATATTATCACTTTCTTAATCTCTGTTATTCTGATCCCGTTGATCTGGAACTTTTAAATAAAATTGTAAATGGAAGAAAAGAACCATATATATCCGATATTTGACCGCATGATGACGCGGCAGGACAAAGAAGAGCTTTTGGGGCAACACAGTGTGATGATCTGGTTTACCGGATTGAGTGGTTCCGGAAAGAGCACGATTGCCATCGCATTGGAACGTGAACTTCATAAGCGTGGATTGCTTTGCCGTATCCTGGATGGGGATAATATCCGTAGTGGAATTAATAATAACCTGGGATTCTCCGAAACGGACCGGGTGGAAAATATCCGTCGCATAGCGGAAGTGTCGAAGTTGTTTCTGGATAGTGGTATCATTACGATTGCTGCATTTATCAGCCCTAATAATGATATTCGCGAAATGGCTGCAAACATTATTGGTAAGGATGATTTTCTGGAGGTTTTCGTTAGTACTCCGCTGGAGGAATGTGAGAAACGTGATGTGAAAGGATTGTATGCGAAGGCACGGAAAGGGGAAATTCAGAATTTTACAGGAATTTCCGCACCTTTCGAGGTTCCCGAACATCCGGCTTTGTCACTGGATACTTCCAAATTGACTTTGGAGGAGTCGGTGAACCGTTTGTTGGAGCTTGTTTTGCCAAAAGTGAAGTGTATAAAATGAAATAAATATGGAAGAATATAAATTAAGCCACTTGAAGGAGCTCGAAGCCGAGTCTATTCATATCATCCGCGAGGTGGCGGCGGAATTTGAGAATCCGGTGATGCTTTACAGTATCGGAAAGGATTCCTCGGTGATGGTACGCTTGGCTGAAAAAGCGTTTTATCCGGGTAAAGTGCCATTCCCGTTGATGCATATCGATTCGAAATGGAAGTTCAAGGAGATGATTCAGTTTCGTGATGAATATGCGAAGAAGTACGGATGGAATCTGATTGTTGAAAGTAATATGGAGGCTTTTCATGCAGGGGTAGGACCTTTTACGCATGGAAGCAAGGTGCATACGGACTTGATGAAGACGCAGGCTTTGCTTCATGCGTTGGATAAGTATAAGTTTGATGCTGCATTTGGTGGTGCCCGTCGTGACGAGGAGAAGTCACGTGCGAAGGAACGTATTTTCTCTTTCCGGGATAAGTTTCACCAATGGGACCCGAAGAATCAGCGTCCTGAATTGTGGGATATTTATAATGCCCGCGTGCATAAGGGGGAAAGTATTCGTGTATTCCCGATTAGCAACTGGACTGAATTGGATATTTGGCAGTATATTCGCTTGGAGAATATTCCGATCGTTCCGTTATATTATGCTAAGGAGCGTCCGGTAATTAATTTGGATGGCAATATTATTATGGCGGATGATGACCGTTTGCCTGAAAAGTACCGTGACCAGATTGAAATGAAGATGGTTCGTTTTCGTACGTTGGGCTGTTGGCCTCTGACAGGGGCAGTGGAAAGTGGAGCTGCTACGATTGAAGAGATTGTGGAGGAAATGATGACTACAACGAAGAGTGAACGTACTACCCGTGTGATTGACTTTGACCAGGAGGGTAGTATGGAACAAAAGAAGCGTGAGGGATACTTTTAATTGTAACTAGTTATGGCAGATAATAAATTAGATATAAAAGCTTTTCTGGACAAGGATGAACAGAAAGACTTGTTGAGACTGTTGACTGCGGGTTCGGTAGATGATGGAAAATCAACGTTGATCGGACGCTTGTTGTTTGACAGTAAGAAACTGTATGAGGATCAGTTGGATGCACTGGAGCGTGATAGTAAACGTGTGGGGAATGCGGGCGAGCATATTGACTATGCGTTATTGCTCGATGGATTGAAGGCTGAACGTGAACAGGGTATTACGATTGACGTGGCTTATCGCTATTTCTCAACGAATGGCCGTAAGTTTATCATCGCGGATACTCCGGGACACGAACAGTATACCCGTAATATGATTACCGGGGGATCTACGGCTAACTTGGCTATTATCTTGGTGGATGCTCGTACCGGAGTGATTACCCAGACTCGTCGCCATACTTTCCTGGTGTCTTTGCTAGGAATCAAGCATGTGGTGTTGGCTGTCAACAAGATGGACCTGGTGGGTTTCTCGGAAGAGCGTTTTAACGAGATTGTGGCTGACTATAAGAAGTTTGTTGCTCCATTAGGTATTCCTGACGTCAACTGTATTCCACTTTCTGCATTGGATGGGGATAATGTGGTGGATAAGTCTGAACGTACTCCGTGGTACAAGGGGATTTCTTTGCTCGATTTCCTTGAAACGGTTCATATTGATAATGACCATAATTTTACGGATTTCCGTTTCCCGGTTCAGTATGTGCTTCGTCCGAATCTGGATTTCAGAGGATTCTGTGGTAAAGTTGCATCCGGTATCGTTCGCAAAGGGGATACGGTGATGGCGCTTCCTTCCGGAAAAACATCTAAGGTGAAGAGTATCGTGACTTATGACGGGGAATTGGATTATGCTTTCCCACCGCAGTCTGTGACCTTGACATTGGAGGATGAGATCGATGTGTCGCGCGGCGAAATGTTGGTGCATCCTGACAATCTGCCAACGGTGGATCGTAACTTTGATGCTATGATGGTCTGGATGGATGAAGAACCGATGGATGTAAATAAGTCGTTCTTTATTAAGCAGACTACCAATTTGAGTCGTACGCGTATTGATACGATAAAGTATAAGGTGGACGTGAATACGATGGAGCATCTGTCTCTGGAGAATGGTCAGCTGACTAAAGAGACGTTGCCTTTGCAGTTGAATCAGATTGCCCGTGTGGTGCTGACTACGGCTAAGGAATTGTTCTTTGATCCTTATAAGAAGAATAAATCTTGTGGCTCATTTATCCTGATTGACCCGATCACTAATAATACTTCGGCAGTAGGTATGATTATCGACCGCGTGGAAATGAAAGATATGAGTGACACGGAGGATATTCCGGTATTGGATATGGCAAAACTGGGAATTGCTCCGGAACATTATGAAGCGGTAGAGAAAGCTGTGAAGGAACTGGAACGTCAGGGCCTTGCAGTGCGACTAATAAAATAGATTGTTCAACAATAAATTGAAAACTGAAAATGACAGCATTCTGTCGTCTTTAATTTTTAATTCTTAATTTCTAATTAATAAAGTGGGATTACTCGAATTTAATAAACTTCCGATTAATACATTGGTAGGTGCCGACTGGAAGACATTCAAGGCTATCACCGCCGGGCGTGAAATTGACGCAGCCTACGAAGGTAAATACCGATTGACGAAGGCTGTGTGCCGATTGCTTTCTCCACTGGCGTCATTACAAGACAGGCGTTACGAGAAGTTGCTGGCTAATCAGCCATTGGAGCATGATCCGGTGTTCATTTTGGGACACTGGCGGAGTGGAACTACATTTGTACATAATGTGTTCTCTTGTGACAAGCATTTTGGGTATAACACTACTTATCAGACTGTATTTCCTCATCTGATGATGTGGGGACAGCCTTTCTTCAAAAAGAATATGAGTTGGCTGATGCCGGATAAACGTCCGACGGATAATATGGAACTGGCAGTGGATCTTCCCCAGGAAGAGGAGTTTGCTTTGTCGAACATGATGCCTTATACATATTATAATTTCTGGTTCCTGCCGAAATATCAGCAGGAGTATGCCGATAAGTATCTTTTGTTTGATGATATAACGGATGCCGAATTGAAGGTGTTTGAAGAGGTGTTCACGAAGTTGATTAAGATTTCTTTGTGGAATACCCAGGGAACTCAATTCCTTAGCAAGAATCCTCCGCATACCGGAAGGGTGAAGGAACTGGTGAAGATGTTCCCGAATGCTAAGTTTATCTACCTGATGCGTAATCCGTATACCGTATTCGAATCTACACGCAGTTTCTTTACAAATACGATTCAACCGTTGAAGTTGCAGGATGTCAGCAATGAACAATTAGAGGAAAATATCCTTTCTATCTATGCAAAACTTTATCATAAGTATGAATCGGATAAGAAATTTATTCCGGAAGGTAACTTGATGGAAGTGAAATTTGAAGATTTCGAAGCGGATGCGATGGGAATGACGGAGAATATTTATCAGTCTCTTTCTATCCCCGGATTTACCGAAGCACGTACTGATATAGAAAAATATGTGGGCGGAAAGAAGGGATATAAGAAGAATAAGTATAAATATGACGACCGTACGATTCGTTTGGTAGAAGAGAACTGGGATTTTGCTTTGAAACAATGGGATTATAATTTATAAGAAGAAAAAGAAAGGAAAAGTATTGATGATTCAGAAAAGCGTTCATCGCCTGTTGATGACAGGTTTCGTTGCATTTATTTCTTCCTTGTCTTTGATGGCGCAACATAAAGTTGAAATGCTTCCTTTTGGGGACATGGATCAATGGGTGGACCGTCAGATAAAGGAATCGAGCATTATCGGTGGGAATACAAAGAATGTATATGCGATAGGGCCGACGACGGTAATTAAGGGAGATCAGGTTTATAAGAATATGGGCGGATCGCCTTGGGCTACTTCAAATGTGATGGCGAAAGTTGCCGGTATTACGAAAACTAATACTTCGGTATTCCCGGAGAAGCGGGGAGATGGATATTGCGCCCGTTTGGATACGCGCATGGAGAGTGTGAAAGTGTTGGGACTGGTTAATATTACGGTGTTGGCGGCTGGCTCTGTCTTTACCGGTTCGGTGCATGAGCCGATTAAGGGTACTAAAAATCCACAGAAAATGTTGCAGACTGGTATTCCGTTTACCAAAAAGCCGGTGGCTCTTCAGTTTGACTATAAAGTGAAGATGTCCGACCGGGAGAACCGTATTCGCGCTACCGGTTTCAGCAAGATTACGGATGTTCCCGGAAAAGATTATCCGGCAGCTATCCTGCTTCTGCAAAAACGTTGGGAAGATGCCAATGGAAATGTGTATGCAAAACGGATAGGGACTATGGTGACTTATTACTATCATTCTACAGACTGGAAAAATAATGCGACCTATGAAATTATGTACGGTGACATCACGAATCGTCCGGAATATAAGTCGCACATGATGCGTTTGCAGGCGACTGAAAGTTATACGGTGAACAGTAAGGGTGAAAGCGTGCCTATTCATGAAGTGGCCTGGGGAGATGAAAATGATGTTCCGACTCATATGTGTCTTCAGTTCACGTCCAGTCATGGAGGAGCCTATATCGGTTCTCCGGGAAATACACTGTGGATTGACAATGTAAAACTGGTATATTAACTAAAGTATATAGACAAAGAATAGAAATAGTCAGTGATCTAATTTCATCACTGACTATTTTTTTGTTTTAATTCTTCCACAACAAACCCCTTCAGATGCCTTCTGAAGTTATATTACACTTTTATCGCTCTATAAAATTCTATGAATGAATGAAAATTTACGTGTTTTTTTGTTTGTGTTATATTAAATATCTATATTTGCACTAATTTTAGAAGAAAGGATGACGTTTATTGTCTCTTAGTCAGGTGTGGAACATTTGGGTTGTGTATCTAGCCTGTAAGACAATTGAAATATATTATTTACTAAAATAAATTGAGATGAAAAAGGGTTTATTGTTTATTTTATTGGCAGCAGTCTCAGTATGTCTGCCTGCACAAGAAAAAGAAAATGCAGCAAAGAGTTATAGAGTGGAAACAAATCGCTTTGGTGCTAACTGGTTTATTAGTGGTGGCGTTGGCGCACAAATGTATTTTGGCGACAATGATGGTAAAGCTGACTTCGGAAAACGTCTTGCTCCGGCACTTGACATTGCTGTAGGTAAGTGGTTTACTCCGGGTATCGGATTACGTGTAGCTTACAACGGGCTTCAGGCTAAAGGTGCTACTCCTAATGCTAATGGTCCGCTTGTAGACGGAGGACAGTATTCTAATGGCTACTACAAAGAAAAGTGGAATGTGATGAACTTCCATGGAGATGTAATGCTGAATCTTTCCAATATGATTTGTGGTTATAGAGAAGATCGTCTGTATTCATTCATTCCTTATGCAGGAGCTGGATTTGTACATTCAGGAAAAGGTGCAGGTTATGACGAACTGGGTATCAATGCCGGTTTGATCAACCGTTTCCGTTTGTCTTCTGCTTTGGATCTTAACGTTGAATTGCGTGGACTTTTGATGAAAGGCGCATTCGGCAATTCAGGTCCTGAAGGATTGGCTGGTCTGACTATAGGTGTTACTTACAAGTTTAAGAAACGTGGTTGGGATGCTGTTCCTACTGTACCAATGGTTCCGGAAAGCCAGTTGAACGACATGAGAGACAGAGTGAACGCTTTGAAGGGTGAAAACGAATCTTTGAAACGTGACTTGGTTGAAGCTCGTAACAAGAAACCTGAAGTGATCGTTAAGAAAGAAGCTGGATTCGTTCCACGTCTGGTTGTTGTATTCAATATCGGAAAGAGCAACATCAGCAAGAGAGAATACATGAATATTGAAGCTATGGCTAAGGGTATCAAAGCAACTGATAAAGTGTTTACTATAACAGGATATGCTGATAAGGGTACTGGTTCTGCTGAATACAACATGAAGTTGAGTAAGAAGAGAGCTGAAGCTGTTCGTGACCTGATGGTTAATGAATTTGGTGTTCCTGCTTCTCAATTGAAGGTTGATTACAAGGGTGGTGTAGGCAACATGTTCTATGATGATGCTAAGTTAAGCCGTGTAGCTATTGTTGAAGAATAATATACATTTGAAATAATAGAATAAAAGAGACGTTTCCTTTCACGGGAAGCGTCTTTTTTGTATTTTTGTACCCCCATGAGCAGAATAGTAGCAATAGATTATGGAAGAAAGCGTACCGGAATAGCTGTGAGCGATACAATGCAGCTGATCGCAAACGGATTGACGACGGTGCCCACGCATGAACTTCTGAACTTTATCGGTGAATATATAGCTAAAGAACCGGTGGAGCGGATTATTATTGGATTGCCCAAGCAAATGAATAATGAGGTTTCGGAGAATATGAAGAATATAGAGCCTTTTGTTCGTTCGCTGAAAAAGCGTTATCCGGACCTTCCGGTCGAATATGTGGACGAACGTTTCACTTCTGTTCTTGCACACCGTACCATGCTGGAGGCAGGTTTGAAGAAAAAAGACCGCCAAAACAAGGCATTGGTGGACGAAATAAGTGCTACTATTATTTTGCAAACATATTTGGAGAGTAAACGTTTTTAGTATAGGACATAAGAATAACTTAATTTTTTAGTAGAGTATAAAAGTATGATTTTACCTATTTATGTATATGGCCAACCTGTATTGAGAAAGGTTGCAGAGGACATAACACCGGATTATCCGAATCTGAAAGAGTTGATTGAGAACATGTTCGAAACAATGGTACATGCGGACGGTGTAGGATTGGCTGCTCCACAGATTGGTTTGCCTATTCGCGTGGTTACGATTACATTGGATCCGCTTTCGGAGGAATATCCTGAATTTAAAGACTTTAATAAGGCGTATATCAATCCTCATATTTTGGAAGTAGGAGGGGAAGAAGTGAATATGGAAGAGGGATGCTTAAGCCTTCCCGGTATTCACGAAACAGTGAAGAGAGGTGATAAAATTCGCGTGAAATATATGGACGAGAATTTTGTGGAGCATGAGGAAGAGGTGGAAGGTTATCTGGCTCGGGTGATGCAACATGAGTTCGATCATTTGGATGGTAAGATGTTCATCGACCATATCTCACCGCTTCGTAAGCAGATGATTAAAGGAAAGCTGAATACGATGTTGAAGGGGAAAGCGCGCAGTTCATATAAGATGAAACAGGTGAAATAAAGATAAAAAACGTTTATATCCCTGTTAAGTAAGCGAAAAGCATTATTTTTGCTTCGTTTACAAGCATAAAATATCAATGATAAAAAGAATCTTAACAGTTTTATTACTGTTCCCAACGCTGGTGTGTGCTCAAATAAATACGGATCGGGTGATGACTATTGCCCGAAACGCTCTTTATTTTGAGGACTATGTACTTTCTATTCAGTATTTTAACCAGGTTATTAACGCTAAGCCTTATCTGTATGAACCTTATTTCTTCAGGGCATTGGCTAAACTGAATCTGGAGGATTTTCAGGGTGCTGAAGCAGACTGTGATGCAGCTATCCAACGCAATCCATTTGTGGTGGGTGCTTATCAGATTCGTGGTTTGGCAAGGATTCGTCAGAGTAAATTTGATGGAGCGATTGAGGATTATAAGAAAGCATTGCATTATGATCCGGAGAATATTACTTTATGGCATAACCTGACATTATCTCATATCCAGAAGAAGGATTATAATGCTGCGAAAGAGGATTTGGAAAGCTTGTTGAAGGTGTCTCCACGCTATACCCGTGCTTATTTGATGAGGGGGGAAGTGTCTTTACAACAGAAAGATACGATTGCTGCCTTGAATGACTTCAATAAGGCGCTTGAACTGGATAAATATGATCCGGATGCTTGGGCTGCAAGAGCGATTGTTAAATTACAACAGGCTAAGTATGCGGAAGCGGAAGCGGATTTCAACCGTGCTATTCCGTTGAGTGCTAAGAATGCTGGAAATTATATAAACCGTGCATTGGCTCGTTTTCATCAGAATAATTTAAGAGGTGCCATGAGCGATTATGATCTGGCATTGGATATTGATCCGAATAACTTTATCGGTCATTATAACCGCGGTTTGTTACGTGCACAGGTAGGAGATGATAACCGGGCTATCGAAGACTTCGACTTTGTTATCAAGATGGAGCCGGATAATATGATGGCTGTCTTTAACCGTGGTTTGCTGCGTGCGCAAACGGGTGATTATCGCGGGGCTATACAAGATTACACAACTGTTATCAATCAGTATCCGAACTTCCTGGCCGGATACTATCAGCGTTCGGAAGCTCGCAGAAAGATTGGAGATAAGAAGGGTGCGGAGCAGGATGAATTTAAAGTCATGAAGGCGCAGATCGACAAGCAGAACGGTGTGACGAACAAAGATGTAGCACAGAACAAGGATAAGGAAAATGATGAGGAAGGCGGAGAGAAGACCCGTAAGAAATCCGATAAGAATATGAATAACTATCGTAAGATAGTGATTGCGGATGATTCTGAAGCCGAACAACGCTATACAAGTGATTATCGTGGTCGTGTGCAGGATAAGAACGTAAATATAACGCTGGAACCGATGTTCGCTTTGACTTATTATGAGAAGATGAGTGACGTGAAACGTTCGGTGAACTTCCACAAATATATTGAAGACTTGAACCGTACGGGTATACTTCCGAAACGTCTTCGTATCACAAATATGGAAGCTCCGTTGACGGAAGAACAGGTGAAGGTGCATTTTGCCTTGATTGATACACACACATCGGCGATTGTGGAAGATGACAAGAATGCTTCGAAACGTTTTGCCCGTGCGATTGATTTTTATCTGGTGCAGGACTTCTCGAGTGCGGTTTCTGATTTGACCCAGACGATCTTACTGGATGGTGATTTCTTCCCGGCATATTTTATGCGTGCGCTGATCCGTTGTAAACAGTTGGAGTATCAGAAGGCTGAACAAGCTGTCGAAACAGATGTTGTTCCGGGTGATAAGCGTAAGGAGATTACCGCAGTAGATTATGAAGTGGTCAGAAAAGACTTGGATAAGGTGATTAATCTGGCTCCGGACTTTGTGTACGCATATTATAATCGTGCTAATGTTTCTGCCATGTTGAAAGATTACCGTGCCGCAATTATTGACTACGATAAGGCGATCGAGCTAAATCCTGATTTTGCGGATGCTTATTTCAATCGTGGACTGACTCATATTTTCTTAGGAAATAATAAGCTGGGCATTTCAGATTTGAGTAAAGCCGGTGAGTTGGGGATTGTTTCTGCTTATAATGTTATCAAACGTTTTACAGATCAATCGGAATAACATTTTTTTGATAAAAAATAGAAAACTCAAAAGATTTAGTTACTTTTGCGTTCAAATTATGAAAATATAACATCATCATATTATGATAAAGATAACATTTCCCGATGGCTCCGTTCGTGAGTATAACGAAGGAGTGAACGGTTTACAGATTGCTGAAAGTATCAGCTCGCGTCTGGCACAGGAAGTGCTGGCATGTGGCGTGAACGGCGAGACTTATGATTTAGGACGTCCTATTAATGAAGATGCTAATTTCGTTCTTTATAAATGGGATGATGAAGAAGGTAAGCATGCATTCTGGCATACAAGTGCACACTTGTTGGCGGAAGCTTTGCAGGAACTTTATCCGGGTATCCAGTTTGGTATCGGACCGGCTATTGAAAACGGATTCTACTATGATGTGGATCCGGGTGAAGCGGTAATTAAAGAAAGCGACCTTCCTGCCATTGAAGCTAAAATGTTGGAACTGGCTGCAAAGAAAGAAGACGTAGTCAGAAAAAGCATCGCAAAAACGGATGCTCTGAAAATGTTTGGTGATCGTGGCGAAACATATAAATGTGAATTGATTTCTGAACTGGAAGACGGACACATTACGACTTATACCCAGGGTGCATTTACTGACCTTTGTCGTGGTCCTCACTTGATGACGACTGCTCCGATCAAGGCTATTAAGTTGACTTCAGTGGCTGGTGCTTATTGGCGTGGTCATGAAGATCGTAAGATGCTGACTCGTATTTATGGTATCACGTTCCCGAAGAAGAAAATGCTGGATGAATATCTGGTGTTATTGGAAGAAGCGAAGAAGCGTGACCATCGTAAGATTGGTAAGGAGATGCAGTTGTTTATGTTCTCCGAAACTGTAGGTAAGGGACTTCCTATGTGGTTGCCGAAAGGTACTGCATTGCGTCTGCGTCTGCAGGAGTTCTTACGTCGTATCCAGACACGTTACGATTATCAGGAGGTGATTACTCCGCCAATCGGTAATAAGTTGCTGTATGTGACTTCGGGTCACTATGCAAAATATGGCAAGGATGCTTTCCAACCTATCCATACTCCGGAAGAGGGGGAAGAGTATTTCTTGAAACCAATGAACTGTCCTCACCACTGTGAGATTTACAAAAACTTCCCACGTTCTTATAAAGATCTTCCGTTGCGTATAGCTGAATTTGGTACGGTTTGTCGTTATGAACAAAGTGGAGAGTTACATGGTTTAACTCGTGTTCGTAGCTTTACGCAGGATGATGCGCATATCTTCTGTCGTCCGGAGCAGGTGAAAGATGAGTTCCTTCGTGTGATGGATATTATATCTATTGTGTTCCGTTCTATGGATTTCCAGAATTTTGAAGCACAGATATCTTTGCGTGATAAAGTGAACCGTGAAAAGTATATTGGTAGCGATGATAACTGGGAAAAAGCGGAACAGGCTATTATCGAGGCTTGTGCGGAGAAGGGCTTGCCTGCTAAGATTGAGTATGGAGAAGCTGCTTTTTATGGTCCTAAGCTTGACTTTATGGTGAAAGACGCTATCGGTCGTCGTTGGCAGCTGGGTACTATCCAGGTTGACTACAACTTGCCGGAACGCTTTGAACTTGAATATATGGGCTCTGATAATCAGAAGCATCGTCCGGTGATGATTCACCGTGCTCCGTTCGGATCAATGGAACGTTTTGTTGCTGTATTGATTGAGCACACTGCCGGTAAGTTCCCATTGTGGCTGACACCGGAACAGGTAGTTATTCTGCCGATCAGTGAGAAGTTCAATGAATATGCAGAACAGGTAAAGAGGTATCTGAAAATACACGAAATCCGTGCGATTGTAGATGATCGTAACGAGAAGATCGGTCGCAAGATTCGTGATAATGAAATGAAGCGTATTCCTTATATGCTGATTGTCGGTGAAAAAGAGGCGGAAAATGGTGAAGTTTCTGTTCGTAGACAAGGCGAAGGTGACAAAGGAACCATGAAATTTGAAGAATTTGCTAAAATTTTGAACGAAGAAGTTCAGAATATGATAAATAAATGGTAACTTTGCAGCCGTTTCAGAATAAAATATTTAGTATAACAATAAAAAGATCAAACTAGGAAGTAAACGTTTTTAATGAAGAATGACACTCTAAAAGGGCAATACAGAATCAATGAACAGATTCGTGCCAAGGAAGTTCGCATAGTAAGCGATGATATTGAACCGAAAGTATATCCAATCTTTCAGGCTCTGAAAATGGCTGAAGAAAAAGAATTGGATTTAGTGGAAATTTCTCCTAATGCTCAACCCCCTGTTTGTCGTATTATTGATTATTCTAAATTTCTTTATCAATTAAAGAAACGTCAGAAGGAACAGAAAGCGAAGCAGGTGAAGGTTAATGTGAAGGAGATTCGTTTTGGTCCCCAGACAGATGACCATGATTACAACTTTAAGTTGAAACATGCTAAAGGATTCTTGGAAGACGGTGATAAGGTGAAGGCTTATGTGTTCTTTAAAGGTCGTTCTATCCTTTTTAAGGAACAAGGTGAAGTATTGTTGCTTCGTTTTGCGAATGATTTGGAAGACTATGCTAAAGTGGATCAGATGCCGATACTGGAAGGTAAGCGTATGACTATCCAGCTTTCTCCGAAGAAGAAAGAAGCTCCTAAAAAGCCTGCAACGGCCGGAGCACCGAAACCTGCTGCTCCTGCACAAAAAGCAGAGAAGCCGGAAACGAGCGAAGAATAAGAAAAGGATGCGTAACGCGCAGGTATAGTGCGTTGCCATTATATATTTAATAATTTAAAAACAAGTAAGATGCCAAAGATGAAGACTAACTCCGGTTCTAAAAAAAGGTTTACCCTTACCGGAACAGGTAAAATCAAAAGAAAGCACGCTTTTCACAGTCACATTTTGACTAAGAAAACTAAGAAGAGAAAAAGAAATCTGTGCTACTCTACAACTGTTGATACAACAAATGTAAGCCAGGTTAAGGAACTCTTAGCAATGAAGTAATCAAAAGCGTAAAAGTATTATTAAAGTATTAACCGAATGCATTAGCCTGAAGTTCGCTGCGTGAAGTAGCGGCGCTAACATTCAAAAAAAGTAAAACTATGCCAAGATCAGTAAATCATGTTGCTTCAAAAGCAAGAAGAAAGAAAATTTTGAAATTAACCAGAGGTTACTTTGGTGCAAGAAAGAATGTATGGACCGTAGCTAAAAACACTTGGGAAAAGGGTTTGACTTACGCGTTCCGTGACCGTAGAAATAAGAAAAGAAACTTCCGCGCTCTTTGGATACAACGTATCAACGCTGCTGCACGTCTTGAAGGAATGTCTTATTCTAAATTGATGGGCGGTCTGCACAAAGCCGGTATTGAAATAAACCGTAAGGTTTTGGCTGATTTAGCTATGAATCATCCGGAAGCTTTCAAAGCTGTAGTTGCTAAAGCTAAAGCTGCTTAAGCATCAATAGTTTACGAGTTACAAAGTGTCAGTTACTAAGCTAGTAACTGACACTTTTCTTTTGTTAGGCGGATAAATGGGAGTGAAAAAAATGTTAGTAGGTAAACAAATTCCTTTTTTTTCTTGTTAGTCTCATAGATTCTTATTACATTTGTGATACAAAAATATTAGCCGTATCGACTGGATCGGGAAACTCTTCAAATTAATCTGATGCACCGAGAAAGCTTCGTTCTTCAATGGCGGGCCACATCCTTCGGGACAGCTTTAAGCCGGTGGATTACAAAGAGGGCGAGCGCTCAAATCTTGTTCTATCAGAGTTTCATCACATCGTCGATGCGGCTTTTTTTATATACTTTTCTATGATATTCTATTTCTCCGGTACAGGTAATTCTAAATGGATTGCAAATCAGCTTTCCAAAGAGCAAAAAGAAGAGTTGGTTTTTATTCCCGATGCGCTAAAGAATGGAGCATTGGAGTTTAGTTTGCAGGCAGATGAAAAGATCGGCTTTGTATTTCCTATCTATTCGTGGGGACCTCCTGAAATTGTGTTGAACTTTGTTCGACAGCTCTCTTTAAGGGGATATAAAGGACAATATTTGTTTTTTGTTTGTTCCTGTGGTGATGATACCGGGCTTACCCAGCAAGTGCTGGCGAAGGCGTTAAAGAATAAAGGTTGGGAATGTCACGCTGGTTTTTCGGTGACTATGCCTAATAATTATGTCTTGCTTCCTGGTTTTGATGTGGATAATAAAGAGTTGGAAGAGAAAAAACTAGCGGATGCTGTTTCGACTGTCAGTAAAATAAATGCTTCTATAAGTAGAAGGGAAGAGCTGTTTCTCTGTCATGAAGGGAGTATGCCTTTTATCAAGACGAGGATTATAAATCCGTTGTTTAATCGTTTTCAGATGTCTCCCAAGCATTTTTATGCTACCGATGCTTGTATTGGGTGTAAGCGTTGTGAGAAGAGTTGTCCGATGGAGAATGTTACAGTTGTGGACGGAAGGCCTGTTTGGGGAATGGATTGCACCTCATGCCTGGCATGTTATCATGTTTGTCCGCAGCATGCGGTGCAATATGGAAAAAGGACGAAAGATAAGGGGCAGTATTTCAACCCCAATCAATCTACTCGTCTTTGATTTTAATACAGCAGTTGGATAAGTCTTCAATGATGGCCAGACTTTCTACTCTGACACCTTGTTCCTCGAGCATTTTGCGGCCATTCTGGAAGGCTTTTTCAATAATGAAGCCCATTCCTACCAAATTTGCTCCGGATTGTTTGATGAGGTCGATAATGCCCAATGCGGCATTTCCGTATGCGAGAAAGTCATCCACGAAAAGAACATTGTCGTTCGGGGTGAGGAAATCTGCACTGATAACGACTTCATAATCACGGTCTTTGGTGAATGAGTGCACGGTGGTACTTAGTGCATTCTGGATGGTTTTAGGAGACTTTTTCTTTGCAAATACAACTGGTAAATCCATCAGGTAGCCTGTCATGATAGCAGGAGCGATGCCGCTGGCTTCGATCGTCATAATCTTATTTACGTTTGTGGCTGCAAAACGACGGACAAACTCGACTCCGATTGATTTCATCAGGACAGGGTCCATTTGATGATTAATAAAACCGTCTACTTTCAGGATACCTCCTTCGTAGCACTTTCCGTCTTGCAGAATTCTTTTTTTAAGTAATTGCATGCTGTATGATATTAATTAAATAATGTGCTAATATTCCATTCCGCATGGTGAACAGCGGTTGGTATATTAGCACATGGAAATTTGAATTGTTACTTGTTGTCTCTTAAGTCTTTTACTCGGACGGCTTTTCCTTCGCTTTGCGGGAGAGAGCCTTTTTTTACCAGTTTAACTTTGGGAGTCACCAATATTTCATCCTTTAATTGGCGGGTTATATCCTTGCGGATCTTCTCCAGTTCAATATAATTGTCAGTGGAAAGGTCGCTTAATTCTACTTCGACGATCATCTCGTCTTGGTTGTTGACTGTTTCCAGTGTAATCAGGTAATTGCTGCCTAATTCGGGAAATTGTACGAGTATCTTTTCTACTTGCATCGGGAAGATATTTACTCCCTTGATAATGAACATATCATCACTGCGTCCCTTGATACGATCAATACGGATGTGCGTGCGGCCGCAGGGGCATTTTCCCGGAAGAATACGGGTTAAGTCACGGGTGCGATAGCGGATTAACGGCATCATCTCCCGGTCGAGAGTCGTAAGTACTAATTCTCCGATTTCTCCTTCCTGAACGGGTTCTCCTGTTTCCGGATCGATAATTTCTACCAGATAACAGTCTTCCCAGAAGTGCATTCCGTTTTGTTCCTGACATTCGAAAGCAACACCGGGACCGTTCATTTCTGTCATACCGAAGCTGTTGTATGCTTTTACGCCCAGCATCTTTTCTATTTTCCGGCGTTGTTCGTCGGTGTGAGGTTCAGCACCGATAACCAGCGTTTTCAGTGTGGTTCCTTTGGGATCAAGGCCTTCTTCCTGAAAGACTTCGGCAAGGCGGATGGCATAGCTGGGGATAGCATGTAAAGCGGTAGTCTTGAAGTCGTTGATGAATTTAATCTGTCGTTTACTGTTTCCGGCTGCGGCAGGGACTGTCAGACAGCCCAGGCGTTCTGCACCGTATTGGAAGCCTAACCCTCCTGTAAACATACCGTATCCGGAGCTGTTTTGGAAGACGTCGGTCTTGCGTATTCCTACTGCGTACAGGCAGCGGGCTACCAGGTTGGCCCAGGAGTCGAGATCGTGCTGTGAATGAACAATAACTGTCGGGTTTCCGGTAGTACCACTAGAAGAGTGAATACGTACACCATCATTGCTCATATCACCTGCTACCAGCCCGAAAGGATAGTGGGCACGCATATCGGCTTTGGTAGTAAAGGGCAATTTGCGGATATCGTCTAATGATTGTATGCTATCTGCAGTGATGCCATGTTTGCTGAAAACTTCTTTGTAATATGGGGAGTTTGCAGCTATATTGATTGTTTTCTTAAGCCGTCGAAGTTGTAATTCCTGCAACTTCTCTCGGCTCATGGTTTCTAGTTCTTCTTCCCAATATTGTGTATTCATGATAATGTCTGTTATTACATTAGCTTTTCTGCAATTTCCTTGCCGGCGGCCAATGCTTTAAGATTCATTTCTACAATTGCTTCTCCCTTGCGCAGGAAGATTTCACGGATGCTGTCTTGTACTTTTTCGTAGTCGATGTCAAGGAATGGAATGGTTGCTCCCAGTAAGACTATGTTGGCAACGCGGGCGGAGCCTACTTCTTTGGCTACTTTGTCTACGTTCAACACTATTTTGTGAGGCAGCTTATTGATTTCTGCCATTACTTTGTCTGCTTCCGGATAATTGGGGATATTGACAAACGGAGTTTCGTTAGTCACTAACCAACCGTTAGGGCTAAGATAGGGGAGGTAGCGCAATCCTTCCATGGGTTCCAATGAAATGATAAGGTCGCATTTACCTGATGGGATCAAGTCTGAAGCAATCGGCTGGTCGCTGATACGGAGGTTGGATTGAACATCTCCTCCGCGTTGGCTCATTCCGTGCACTTCTGCTTGTTTCATATATAATCCTTCTTTCAAGGCAGCTTTGCCGATCACTGTAGCAATAGACAGAATTCCCTGTCCACCGACTCCTGATAATATAATGTCTTTCTTCATGGCTTACTTACTTCTTTTTTTGCGTGCTAATGTCTGGATACACTCTCTGCGTGGAATAATGACAGATACACCACGATATTCGATCTCTTCGCGAATGATTTGCTTCATCTCCTCATAGTTTTTCTTCAACGGAGTAACGACGCGGATATGAGCCGGATCTACTCCGATACCTGCACAGATCGCTTCGATGCGTCCGGTTCCGGCAGAGTCCTGTCCACCTGTCATGGCGGTAGTTTCATTGTCGGAGATGACGATGGTTATACTGGCATTCTCGTTCACACAATCTAATAGGCCGGTCATTCCGGAATGGGTGAATGTGGAGTCTCCGATTACAGCTACAGCCGGGAAAAGACCTCCGTCAGCCGCACCTTTCGCCATCGTGATGGAGGCGCCCATGTCTACGCATGAGTTGATTGCATTGAAAGGAGCATTCGCGCCTAGCGTGTAACAGCCGATGTCGCTGAATACTTTATGAGATGGGTATTCTTCTTTCAGAACTTCGGTCAATGTGATATACATATCGCGGTGTCCGCAACCTTCGCAAAGTGCGGGCGGGCGCATTTCTACGACAGAAGGAATACCGAATTCTGATTTATTTTCTTTACCTACGGCGCGGGCTACAGAGTCAGGATTTAGTTCTCCATCCTGTGACAGGGTACCGTCCAAGCGTCCTTTTACTTTAACGCCGATGCCCAGATAACCTTTCAATTGTTTTTCTACAAATGGTTGTCCGTCTTCCAGAACGAGGATTTCGTCACAGGATTCAATCAATTGATGTAATTGCTTTTTAGGCAATGGATACTGGCCGATTTTAAGTACCGGATATTCGCAACCTTCAGGATAGTTTTCCATCAGATAGTTGTAGCCGATGCCACAAGCGATAATTCCTAACTTTTTGTTAGGACCGTCTGTGTATTTATTATAAGGTGATTCTTCTGAAGCTTTGATAAATTCGTCTTGGCGGGCAAGCAATACTTTGTAGCGTTTGCGGGCATTTCCCGGCAACAAGATGAACTGACGCGGATCTTCGCTGAAAGAGATGCTGTTCTGCGGCTTTTGCTCTTTGCGTTCTACTCCTGAACGGGAGTGTGCCAGGCGGGTTACCATACGCATCAAGATCGGTTCGCCTAGCTTTTCAGAGAATTCGAAGCCACTGTATACCATATCATACGCTTCCTGCTGATTGCTTGGTTCGTACATCGGTATCAGTGAGAAATCTCCGTAGAAACGGCTGTCCTGTTCGTTCTGCGAGGAGTGCATACTGGGATCGTCTGCAGCTATCACAATCAATCCGCCTTTCACGCCTGTGATGGCAGAGTTGACGAAACAGTCGGCAGCTACATTCATACCTACGTGCTTCATACAAACTAATGCCCGTTTACCTACGAAAGACATACCCAACGCAGCTTCCATCGCTGTTTTTTCATTGGCACACCAACGGTTGTGTATATTCTGTTCGGTCGTTATAGGGGCCATTTGAATATATTCCGTAATTTCAGTTGAAGGAGTACCCGGGTAGGCATAAACGCCTGAAAGTCCGGCATCCAGTGCAGCTTGTGCAATGGCTTCATCGCCAAGTAAGAGTTGCTTGCTCATATCTATTTCTTTTATTTAGTGTTGATCACAGTTTGTTAATCTATCGGGCAAAGATAGGCTTTTCCGTTCGTTTTATCACAAATTTACTTGAAAATCTTTCTTTCATTCAGGGCTTTCCAGTATTTTCTTGCATTTGCCATGTGGTCGGCGTAATTGGAGGCAAAGTTGTGAGTACCGGAAAAATCTTCTTTGGCACACATGTAGATATAGTTATGTTTGGTATAGTTTAGTACGCTATCTATTCCCTTTTTAGAGGGAATACGGATGGGCCCCGGAGGTAATCCGGTATTTATATAGGTATTGTAGGGAGAATTGACTTTTAAATGCTCGTTAGTAATTCGGCGCAGACCAAAATCCTGCAGGGCAAATTTGATGGTGGGATCTGCTTGTAAGGGCATATCTTGATGTAACCGGTTGATATACAATCCGGCTACTATTGGCTTTTCTTCGTTGTTGTTGGTTTCTTCTTCAACGATGGAAGCAAGTGTGCTGACTTCTTCCGGTGTCATGCCGATGGCGGTAGCTTGTGCCAAGCGATCTTTATTCCAGAAGCGTTTGTGCTCGTCCTTCATTCGTTTGAAGAATTCGTCTACGCTCATGTCCCAATATACCTGATAGGTTTCCGGTATGAAAAGGCTGGGGAGTGTTATGTTGGTATATCCCATTTGCGCTTGGAAAGTAGAGTCGAACAGTTGGCTCGCAATTTCGGCAGAGTCTATCATGAGTTGCTTGCCGATGCTTCGCGCCAATCGGTCTAATGTCCGGACGCTTCCGATAGTAAGGTTCATAGGTTCCTGATAACCTCTGGAAAAACGGCTATATACATGATAGACGTTGTCATTGGGGCGAATGGCATAACGACCGGTATGGATATTCTGATTGAAATCCTTGTATTTTGCCATCCACTGGAATCCGGTGAACTTATTGACATGCCCGAATTCTTTTATTTTATGGTAGATAGAATCGGCAGTATCATCCCGGTCTACATAAATATATACGGTTTTAGATGGGTGAAATTGGGGGGCAAACAGATAATAATAAAAGGTGCCTCCGGCAACTGTACAAAGGAGGAATGCTCCGATTAGAATTGATAGTAGAATATTTCTCTTTTTTTTCTTCATCTTTTGAGGTGTATTTAAAAAGTTCGTCAAAGATAAAAAGAATTTGGATAGGAGTGTTCTCTTTTTAGGATGAATCATAAGAAGACTATATCAAAAGTATGTTTTCTTTCGATGCGGTAATGAATCCATTCTTTCACGTTGCGTTTGCCTTGCTTGATTTGTTCAGTTGCTTATTGTGCTGCTTGGCATTCATTGTAATTATCTTTTTGTTTCCAGCGTAGTTCCATTATTCCAATATATTGTGGGACTATTTTCTCGCAATATATGGGAATGTTTTCTCATAAAATAAGAGAATACTTTCCCACAATATGTGGGAATAAGACAATCTCTTGACGTTACAATGTGAAACCTTGAGAGTAATACAACAACTCCCTTTTATTGAAGTGCAAGTCTGTTTGTAACTAGAATGCCATTGGCACAGGGAAATGAATTCATTTCAGAGAAACGAGTTTTGCTACTTAATTAGGCCACAGGGAGTAATTAATATCTGCTTCTATTTTGTTTTCTATCTCATCAGGCAGAGGTGCGAAGAAATCCATGTTAGTCAGGCTCTCGATGCTATCTATTGTTACCGTATAGGATGATAGAGGTTCTACTGCTTGCTCATTATTGAATAAGAAACCGATAGCTCGCATCGGCTTGACAAAAGGAGAAAGGACTACTTTAAAAAACTTTTGAGGTACTACAACTTTATTCTTTCCGATTGTTTTGGGATGTTTTTCAATAATAGGGCCACATATAATAATGATGGCGCTGTCTGCTATAGCCCAATCCCGGATCTTTTCTTCCAGGTTTTTCCATCCTCTTCTGTTTAGTTGTGGATGTTGCGGACACATATTGCTGAAATAAAATGATTCTTTCATGGCTTCAGGACTCCATTTCATATCTGCTGCGGGAGCCATGTGTCCTTTGTCGTATCCTGAACGGGTATAGTCGGCATTTGTGGCAATCGGACCTGTCACTAGTGGATCGGCAATAAAGCGATTACCTCTTTTTTCTTTTCCTTTGGTTTCTTCCCTGGTTAATTCGTAAGAAACCCAGTTGGGAATTTTTAAATCTTTGTTATATGATACCGTATATCCGCTATGGCGGATGATTTGTTCTTGCCGGGGAACTAGTGATACAGGTGTCTCCAGATCTTTGCCAAGTGGAATTTGAAGGGAGACATCGGTTTGCGGTTCATTATTATTCTGGGTATTAATCTGTTGGCAATATAAATAGACGCCAAAAAGAATAGGAATGAGCACAATGATGGCGATGATACATCCTAATCTGTTATTGGAATGTGATTTCTTTTTGAATAGCTTTCTGTTTTTACCTTTTTTACTTCGATTCATTGGTTAGCTAGTAATGGCGGGTTTGTTTTATTCTTCTTTTCTCATGCTGAATTCACAACCGCAATATTGTTGGTTGTAGAAGTTATACTCTTTAATGATGGCGATGCGCCGTTCGCTAAGTCCGCCTTTCCGCCAATTCTGTTCCCAGTATGTGACATCTGGGTATGAAGCGGTGGCATATTGTCCGGCTTCATTAATCTGCTCCAGACTTTTCCAACGACTGGAAGCAAGCGTTGTGGTTATTATGGAAAGGCCATGTTCATGTGCATAACGGGCGGTCTCCAATAAGCGTAGTTTAAAGCAACGTAGGCAGCGTCCTCCTCTTTCGGGTTCCTGCTCCATTCCTGCTATATGGCATCGCCAGTTTTCATGATCGTAATCAGCATCTATTATCTCCAATCCCAATGATTGGGCATAGCGTGTACATTCGTCTTTTCTTATCATATACTCTTCCAGCGGATAGATATTAGGATTGCAATAATAGATAACAGGGGTGATGTGATGTTGCATCATACATTCAATAATGGCTGATGAACAAGGAGCACAACAGGTATGAAGTAAGACTTTATCGGCTCCTCCCGGAACTTCGAGTTGGAATTTCTTTTTCATGCTGTAAAGTTAGTACATATTTACGATACGAGTCAATGGTTTATGTTTTATTCAGAATAGTTTTTTTAGTATCTTTGTCCACTCAAGTTTATAACAGATCAATAATGAATGAATTAAATTGCGGGCAGGAAGAGCAATATGCAGGCCCGGAGAAGAAAAAGAGTACCTCGAAAATTGTAAAGAGAACTTTAGTTGTGGCTGCATTAGCTTTGGCGGTATATGTTGTATATTCCGTAGTTTATTTATTTGTTTCACCTGATCGTAATATTCAGCAAATCTATCTGGTTCCCGAAGATGCTGCGTTTATCATTCAATCATCGGCCCCGATTGAAGATTGGGAAAAGTTTAGTGGAAGTGAAACATGGCAATGTCTGAAGAAAGCGAAATCTTTCGAGGAAGTAACGGAGAGTGTAGAGAAGCTCGATTCGGTAGTCAAAAGCAATAAAGTGTTGTTGTCGCTTGTTGGTGAGCGGGATATGCTTATTTCGCTTCACAAGACTCGTGCCACAAAGTGGGATTTTCTGCTGATTCTGGATATGCAGAAAACATCGAAAATGGATTTATTGAAAGATCAGGTGGAAACCGTATTAGTCATGAGTGGCTTTACTGTCACCAACCGGATACATAACGGCATTAATATCCTTGAAATGCGTGATTCCGAAACAAGGGATATTTTCTATATTGCTTTTGTGGATAATCATTTGGTAGGATCTTATACGTCCGGGCTTGTCGAATCGGCTATTGATTCGCGTAATAAACCCAAAATCGGACTCGACCAGTCTTTTATTGAAACGGAGAAGTTGGTTTCCGGCAAGGGGCTTGTCAGAGTCTTTATTAATTATGCGCGCGTACCTCAATTCATGTCTATTTATCTGGGGGCAAGAAACGAATACATTGATCTGTTTAGCAATTCTATGAATTTTGCCGGACTTTACCTAAATACGGATAAGGAGCGGATGGAAGTGAAAGGGTATACGTTGAGAAAAGATTCTGCCGATCCTTATGTCACTGCTTTGTTGAATTCGGGAAAACATAAAATGAAAGCGCATGAGATTCTGTCCGGGCGGACGGCTCTTTATACCAATATAGGTTTCAACAACCCGGTAACTTTTGTAAAAGAGCTGGAGAATGCAATGTCGGTTCATAATAAACACTTGTATGATTCTTATCAAAGTTCCCGGAAAAAGATTGAAGGGCTATTCGGGATATCTTTGGAAGAAAACTTTTTGAGTTGGATGTCGGGGGAATTTGCTATTACGCAATCCGAACCGGGGTTGTTGGGACATGACCCAGAACTAATTCTGGCTATCAGAGCTAAAAGTATAAAAGATGCCCGTAAGAACATGGAATTAATAGAAAAGAAGATTAAGCGGCGCAGTCCGGTTAAGATAAAGACGGTCAATTATAAAGATTTCGAGATTAATTACGTCGAAATGAAAGGCTTTTTCCGCCTGTTCTTTGGAAAACTATTTGATAAATTTGAAAAGCCATATTATACTTATGTCGATGATTATGTAGTTTTTAGTAATAAGGCTGCGTCTTTGCTCTCTTTTGTGGAAGATTACGAGCAGAAGAATTTATTGAAAAATAATCCGGGATTTGAAAATGCGCTTTCCTATTTAAAGTCGAGTTCTACCATTTTCTTATATACGGATGTGCACAAGTTTTATTCCCAACTGAAACCTATGATGAATCCTGCCACATGGAATGAAATACAATCCAATAAAGATATTCTGTATTCGTTTCCTTACTGGACTATGCAGGTTATAGGAGATGGACGGTCAGCTTCTTTGCAATATGTGATGGATTACAGTCCATATCAACCGGAGGAGGTTGTTGCCATTGCTGCCGATGAAGATGATGAGGAAATGAACGAAGATGCTGAAACTGAAAAAGAACAGATGAGCGAATTGAAGCGTTTCTATGTCGAAAAGTTTGAAGGAAACGTTTTGAGGGAGTTTTATCCGGAGGGAGCGTTGAAGAGTGAAGCGGAAGTAAAGGAAGGAAAACGTCACGGTCGTTACCGTGAATATTATGAGGATGGGACATTGAAGCTTCGTGGAAAGTATGCAAATAATAAACCGAAGGGTACATGGAAGTACTATACCGAGGACGGAAAATTTGAACGCAAAGAAAAGTTCTAGATTGCGTCAACAAAAGTTGATTTAAAAATTATGCTCAAAAAATAATCGGATTCTTTTTGTTTTCTCAAATAAAGCTGTAATTTTGCACGCCGTAAACGAGAGACAAACGCCGCTATAGCTCAGTTGGTAGAGCAACGCATTCGTAACGCGTAGGTCGCCAGTTCAAGTCTGGCTAGCGGCTCTCAAATTAGAACGCTGATTATTAATTAATAATCAGCGTTCTAATTTTTACAGGATTCCCTATTCTTATTTTAAAAGGGAAATCCTGCGTATGTAATAGATGTGAAATATAAAAATGTAATCTATGTTGAGTCGTATTATTGTTTTAGTGGTTGCCGGAGTAGCCGTAGTCTATATCGTTCGCTTTATAGATAACTTTTTCTCCCAGCGTAGAAGATAAAACTAGCTTTCAAACATTCTGCTGCGTGCGAGCATACAAGCGCCAACGATGCCAGCTTTGTCTTTCAGCTTAGATGTGATGATGGCTGAATCTTTATTAACCAGATTTAGAGAGTACTTGCGTACGGCTGTTTTTATGGGCTGGGTGATATAATCACCGGTTAAAGATAAAGTTCCACCTATAATGACCAGTTCTGGGTTGAAGATGTTGATTAGCCCGGCAATCTGTTTGCCTAGTTTCTGCCCGATTTCTTCTACAATTTCAATGCAAAGCAGGTCTTCTTTATTCACAGCGGCAATGATCTCATCAAGAGTGATCGGGTTTTCCTCTGTGGCGATTCGTGTAGATAGAATGGAACTTTCCCCACTTTGAATACGCTCTAATAAGATACGATGAAGTGCCGATCCGGAAGCTTCCGTCTCCAAGCAACCTTTTTTTCCGCAATGGCAGATTATCTCATTATCATAAGCACTCATGTGTCCAAATTCACCGGAGAATCCGGATTTCCCGGTATAAATCTTACCATCAATAATAATTCCGATACCTACTCCCCAGCTTACATTTACAAAAATGATATCCTTTTCTCCTTTTACGCAGCCTTGCATATATTCGCCATAAGTCATGGCACGCGTGTCATTATCAATGGTTACTTTATATCCCAATTTTTCGGATAATACATCCGCCAACGGCCTTTCCTCAAAATTGAATTGGCTGAAGCTATACCCTGATTCAGGATTTACACGCCCCGACACATTTACATTAATATTTAAGATCTTCTCTTTATTAATAGTGAGTTTCTTTATAAAATTGAGAATATGCTTGCATAACTCATTCATCCCTTCGATTGAGTTCTCAAACTTATAAGGTATATTCATTTTCAATTCTACCATATCGCCTTTGAAATTTATCAGTCCGATATTGACGGCGAATCTTTTGATGTCTACACCCAAAAAGTAACCGGATTCCGGATTAAGCCCATAGAGGTTGGGATGGCGTCCGCCACTAGTTTCCAATTTGCCATAATCATTAATATATCCGTCATCACACATTTCACCGATAAATTTGGTGACAGTCGGTACACTTAAATCCAGCTCTTTTGAAAGATCGGGAATTGTAGAACTTCCATTATATATATAATGTGTAATAATCCTCTTTTTGACAAGAGCACTTTTAGAGCCTTTTTCTATTTCTTTCAAGAATTGTTGGTTCATAACTATGTATATTTGGTAATTCACACAAAGATAATTAATTTTTTTATTAATACGTGGTTTTGAGGCCTTGAAAATTAGAATATCTTGAATGTTATATTCCCTATATACTATGTAATGGATTTATATATAGGATAATGTAGCTATGGACGATTGTGGATATAATAAATGAAATAAGACGATTTGTGAGGTAATTCCCCCTTCTATTAATTAATAATGCGAGGAATAACGATTTTATTAATAAAATATTTTATTATCTATTGTTTATTTAATAAATATAGCTATATTTGTGCCGTGATATTATTAATAAAACTCTATATCCTTAAATGAATTTAGTATGAGAAACTATTTTTTAGGTCTGTGTTTATTATTTGCTTTGTGTTTTACGGCATGCTCTCATTCAGATGATTCTGTTGATGTGCTAATTATTGGTGGAGGCGCTAGTGGAGTGACTGCTGGTATTCAGTCTGCTCGAATGGGGGCTGCAACATTGATAGTAGAAGAAACAGAATGGCTGGGTGGAATGCTTACATCTGCAGGTGTAAGTGCTGTTGACGGAAACTATGATTTACCGGCAGGCTTGTTTGGTGAGTTTCGCGGACATTTGGCAGATTATTATGGAGGGCTTGATTCTCTAAAAACCGGTTGGGTGAGTGCAGTGTTGTTTGAACCTTCAGTCGGAAATAAAATTTTCCATGAAATGGTTGACGCGGAGAAAAATTTAAAAGTATGGCATAATGCTACTTTGGTAAAGCTGGAAAGAGAGAATGATGCTTGGATTGCTCAAATTCAGATGAAAGATAATACAATTAAAAAAATACATGCTAAAATATTGATTGATGGTACTGAATTGGGGGATATAGCAAAAATGTGCGGGGTGAAATATGATGTCGGTATGGAAAGCCGTCATGATACTAAAGAAGATATTGCTCCGGAAGAGAAAAATAATATAGTTCAGGATATTACATACGTAGCAATCTTGAAAGATTATGGTAAAGATGTGACTATTCCTTGTCCTGAAGGATATAATAAAGATGAATTTGCTTGTGCTTGTGCCAGTCACGTTTGTATCACGCCTAAAGAACCGGATCGTGTATGGTCTAAAGACATGATGATAACTTATGGAAAGCTTCCTAATAATAAATACATGATTAATTGGCCGATAGAAGGCAATGATTATTATGTAAACTTGATTGAAATGACCCGTGAGGAACGTGAAGAAGCCTTGAAATATGCAAAACATTATACGATGTGTTTCGTTTATTTTCTGCAACATGAATTAGGTTTTAATACATTGGGCTTAGCTGATGATGAATATCCTACAGCCGACAAATTACCATTTATTCCTTACCATAGAGAGTCTAGGAGAATCCATGGACTAGTACGTTTTGATTTAAATCATGCTTGTGAACCGTTTAGGCAGTCTCAACCTCTTTATCGTACTTGTATTGCCGTGGGGAATTATCCTGTGGACCATCATCATACGCGTTATCATGGATATGAAGAGTTGCCTAATCTTTATTTTCATCCGATACCGTCATACGGTTTACCTTTAGGAACTTTGATTCCGAAAGATGTTGAAGGATTGATTGTTGCTGAAAAATCAATATCTGTTTCTAATATAATTAATGGTACCACTCGTTTGCAGCCGATGGTTATGCAGATCGGGCAGGCAGCGGGAGCATTAGCAGCTCTTGCGGTGAAAGAAGGTAAAAATATAAGAGAAGTATCTGTTCGGGAAGTACAAAATGCGATTTTGGATGGAAAAGGATATTTATTGCCTTATTTAGATGTTGAGTTAGATCACCCAATGTTTAAGTCACTACAACGTATCGGCTCTACAGGTATATTAAAAGGTATAGGTAAAAGTGTTGACTGGTCAAATCAAATGTGGTTCAGAGCGGATACATTATTATTGGCAAATGAGTTGAAAGGATTGGGTGATGTTTATCCTTTTGTCAATAAGCAAGTATTCGAAGGTAATAATACCATATCAATTCAGAAAGCTACAGAACTAGTAGGAGAGATTGCAGAAAAAGAAGGTATTGAGATGAAAGAGGGTAGGGTAGAAGAGATCTGGGATAAATTTGATTTGAAAGATTTTGATATGAATCGAAATATTTTGAGAAGTGAAATGGCAATTTTGATTGATCAGATATTAGATCCTTTCAATAATAAAAAAGTAGATATTATAGGACAATATATTCAATAGGTAATAATAATATAAGTGTTAACTGCTGTTTTAATTAAACTAATATGAAAACATTAGATCGAAGAGATTTTCTAAAAAAAGCCACATTGGCTAGCGCATCGGCTTTGACTGTACCAACTTTGTTTGAATCTTGTACTTCAAAAGCTAGTGCCAGTACAGTAGTGGCAACTGATGGTTTGGAAAGTAAACTCATTGTTCCTAAAAACAATGGCTTAAAAATTACCGGAACTTTTTTGGATGAAATATCACATGATATTCCACATCAGAACTGGGGTGAGAAAGAATGGGACTTGGATTTTCAGCACATGAAAAATATAGGAATTGATACGGTAATAATGATCCGTTCTGGTTATCGTAAATTTATCACTTTTCCTTCTCCTTATTTATTGAAGAAAGGTTGTTATATGCCTTCCGTTGACTTGGTGGATATGTTTTTACGTTTAGCTGAAAAGTATGGAATGAAATTCTATTTTGGACTATACGATTCGGGTAAATACTGGGACACAGGAGATATGACCTGGGAAGTGGAAGATAACAAATATGTAATTGATGAAGTTTGGGAAAATTATGGTTCCAAGTATAAAAGTTTTGGAGGATGGTATATCAGTGGTGAAATAAGCCGGGCAACGAAAGGAGCGATTGGTGCTTTCCATGCATTAGGAAAACAATGTAAGGATATATCTAATGGATTACCGACTTTTATATCGCCTTGGATTGATGGAAAAAAAGCAATCATGGGAACGACAAAAATGACTAAAGAAGATGCCGTTTCTGTACAACAACACGAAAAAGAATGGGATGAAATTTTTGATGGAATTCATGATGTGGTAGATGCATGTGCATTTCAAGATGGGCATATTGATTATGATGAATTGGATGCTTTCTTTTCTGTCAATAAAAAATTAGCAGATAAGTATGGTATGCAATGTTGGACAAATGCCGAATCTTTTGACCGTGATATGCCTATTCGTTTTCTACCCATTAAGTTTGATAAACTTCGGATGAAGTTGGAAGCAGCCAAACGTGCCGGATATGATAAGGCTATTACTTTTGAATTTTCTCATTTTATGAGTCCGCAATCAGCCTATCTGCAAGCTGGTCATTTATATGACAGATATAAAGAATATTTTGAAATAAAATAAATGTTATGAAGTCTACAATCAATTTTGGTTATCTTATATTCCTTTCTGTTGTGGCAGCATTAGGAGGCTTCTTGTTCGGATATGATACCGCAGTTATATCAGGAACAATTGCCCAAGTGACTCAACTTTTTCAATTAGATGCACTACAACAGGGGTGGTATGTAGGATGTGCTTTGGTAGGCTCTATCGTAGGTGTTCTTTTTGCTGGAATCTTAAGCGATAAGTTAGGAAGGAAACTTACGATGGTTATTTCAGCTGTGTTGTTTTCCACATCAGCTCTAGGATGTGCTCTATCAGCTGATTTTGCCCAGTTGGTAGTTTATCGGATTATAGGTGGAGTAGGAATAGGGGTTGTGTCCATTGTTTCTCCTCTTTATATATCAGAACTAGCTGTAGCGCAGTATAGAGGACGCTTGGTATCATTGTATCAGTTAGCTGTAACGGTTGGTTTTCTGGGAGCTTATTTAGTTAACTATCAATTATTGGCATGGGCGGAGAGTGGTACGCAATTAAGTGTGGATTGGTTGAATAAAATATTTATAACTGAAGTATGGAGAGGTATGTTGGGTATGGAAACATTGCCGGCAATCTTATTCTTCATTATCATATTTTTTATTCCGGAAAGTCCCCGCTGGTTAATCGTACGTGGAAAGGAATTGAAAGCTGTAAATATATTAGAGAAAATATATAATTCAATTACAGAAGCGAAAAGTCAATTAAATGAAACGAAATCTGTGCTGACCTCTGAAACAAAATCGGAATGGTCTTTATTGATGAAGCCTGGAATTTTCAAAGCTGTTATTATCGGTGTGTGTATTGCTATTTTAGGACAGTTTATGGGTGTGAACGCAGTACTTTATTATGGCCCTTCTATCTTTGAAAACGCAGGACTTTCAGGAGGAGATTCTCTTTTTTACCAAGTTCTGGTAGGACTAGTCAATACTTTGACCACC
>NZ_QTMW01000032.1:0-64036 GCF_003604005.1 Bacteroides sp. OF03-11BH
TGTTGTATATAAAGGTTTAATACCTGTAGTTGGCCGAATACTTACCTATATTCTCCATTCACCGGAACTGAATAGCACGGATTACTTCTCGCCGGATCTTAATTATAGCGATCATAATCCGGTGGTGATGAGGGTAAAGTTGTAAAAGAAAAGCCGAACAGAGTATCTCTCTATCCGGCTTTTCTTTTATTGTTCCTTTTTATTGCCTCTTTTTAGAATATATATCTCAAGCCAAGCTGACATCTCCAACGAGAACTGATGTTTGAGATTTCTTTAAATGGATCATAATCGGCACCTTGTGTATATTGAAACGCTCCATTTCTTGCAGCTGTAATAGGAGTATATGAATTATTAGACATATAACTTTCTAACCCCCACTTTCTATTCAATAAGTTACCAACATTCATTATATCAACAGAGAATTGTAATGTATGCATATCCTTACCCACTTTAAACCTAAAGTCTTGTAAGAAACGAAAATCAAAATGATGCTCAAAAGACATACGGTCAGAGTTTCTTTCATAATATTCACCACGATGATCTTTCAGATACTTTGCATTACCTAAGAAAGCTTTCAGATCAGCCTTCTGTTGCTCAGGCTCCAAACCTCCCGATGCTGTAAATTGCATCGCATCAATCTGCTCGTCTGTAGGAATAAAAATCAGGTCGTTTCCATTACTACCATCACCATTCAAATCACCATAATAAGTAACATTATACGGAGCACCTGATTGTCCCGTGTACACCAAACTAACCGTTGACTTAAAATGTTTTGCATATTCTTTGCCATAAGAAAGAGAAGCCACAATACGATGAGGAATACTATAATCAGATACAGATAATTCTGGAGCATTAGGATTACCCTTTATTTCATTATATCTCCAATTTGAATAAGCTACAGAAGAAGATGCAGAGTTTATTGATTTACTCTCTCCGTAAGTATAAGCCGCCATTACGTCCAAACCAAAATTGAATGATTTCTCAAGCTTTAAAGATACATTATATGTATACCCCTTGCTCGTATTATCCAATAACATTATATCGGTATATCCACTGTTTTGTTTCTTAAACATGGGTCTGTTATCGAAGGAAAGCGATGAGTAAGTAGAACCCACAGTTGCATCACCATCCATTTCATAATTTAAATTACGATAGTATATATCATTCAGTGTTTTTGAATAAAGACCTTCCAATGTCATTCTTACATCTCCAGGGAGAGTATATTCAAAAGCTAAATTTGCACGAAGATTTTGGGCAAATTTAAAATCTTTAGAGAAAACATCGACTTCAGTAGTTGATGCTGTAGCATTTTGTAACATAGCTGCTTGCCCTTTAGGATCTACATTAAAATAGAAAGCATCACCTAAATCCCCAATAGCTTTACTATTCAAAGAATATTTCTCAAATTCAATACCTGTATTCGAAAAACTATTACTCAACCATACAAATGGAATACGTCCTGTGAAAACCCCAAGACCTCCTCGTAACAAAGCTTTGCCATCATCTGTCAACTTCCAGCGGAAGCCCAAACGCGGAGACCACAAAGGTGTACTACTCAATTTACGATTAGTATAAACACCATATTTCTTTGCCATGTCTGTATTATTAAAGTCATCATTCTTTGTAGGGGTATCTAAGAATATGGGAATATCCATACGAATACCATAGGTCAATGTAAAACGATCAGTAGCATTCCATGTATCCTGTGCATAAAGTCCTAACTGCATAGCACCAAAGCTTGGAGCCCAGTCATCTCTTCCTGTCACATCTACCTTTGAACGTCCATAATAATAGTTGTTAACGACTCCATTTTCAAGGTCATCAATACTATTAAAAGTATATGCACCATAGAGATTCTGAATGAATAGATTTTCAAATTGATACAACTCATTATGAGTACCAAATATTAATGAGTGGTTACCCAATAACACAGAAAAGTTATCCGATAATGTAAATATGTCCTGATCCAAACGATTCGCGCATGAAGAATATTCTGTTCCCAAAAGCATAGAAGAAGCCCCTTTTCTTACTGTGATAGCTGGGAATATATCACCTTGAGGTTCGCGATTATCTCGTACACGTACATATGAAATACGAGCTTCATTATTCATATTATCACCAATACGAGAATTTAATTCTGCAGTAAGTGAATGAGTCTTGTTAGAAAAGACAAAAGCAACGTCGGAAGCATTAAGCTTGGAAGCTGAACGAGAGAAATTGTAACGTTGTGCACCTACAAAACTATAGCGAGCCGTAAACTTATTACGATCATTTATGTTCCAGTCTACTTTTGCTCCTACTTTGTCCGAACGAGTATAAATATCTTTTGGATCGAAATTAGCATTATACTTACCATCTGTCTTACTCTTCAGAATGTCTAGCACACGTTTGGTTTCTTCAACTGTAAAATTAGAGCCGTCTCCAACATTATATGCAGTAGGATAAGATTTATCCGTTTTTTCATAATTAGCAAAAAAGAACAGTTTATCTTTAATAATAGGTCCACCAATCGTAACACCCCATTGATAATCATGTTGTTTATCCAATTTAGTGCGCTTCTGCCCCTCTTCCATTTTTCCTGCAGTAGTTCCAATTAATGCTTGTGTATTTCCAAAGAAATATGCCGAACCATGAAACTTATTTGTACCAGATTTAGTGATTGCATTAATTCCACCCCCTGTAAATCCTGACTGACGAACGTCAAATGGTGCAATATTTATTTGAATCTGTTCAATAGTTTCTAATGAAACAGGTTCAACACTTGCTTGACCACCGTTAGTTCCATTTGAAGTAAGTCCAAACACGTCATTATTCATTGCTCCATCAATTTGAAAACTATTATAACGATTATTAGCACCAGCAAATGAAATCGCACCATTAGAGTTTACTGTGGCTTGAGGAGTCAGGCGAGTGATATCATTCAAACTACGACTCATCGTTGGAACTGATTCTATATTCTTCAAAGAAAAACTTGTAGCAGCTCCCGTACGGCTAGCAGTAACACCTTTCTGTCCTGTAACAACAACTTCATCTAAAAGTTCTGACGATTCTTTCAACTCAACATCCAGTTGATAGGTTTCTCCTAATTGAAGAGATATTTTATTGAATATTGCAGTCTTATAACCGACATAGGAGACTTCTACTTTATAAGGACCACCGGCACGCATTCCCTGCATTGTAAACCGACCATCAATATTTGTTATGGCACCATAACGGGTACCAGAAGCTTCATGTACCGCCATTACGGTTGCTCCTATTATTGGCTCGTTTTGCGCTGTTACTTTACCTGCTATACTAGAGGTCGTAACTTGTGCATTTACACTAGCAATAAGCAATAACATTACTAGCACTAAAAAAGATCGCATTCTCTTTAACATAAATGTAGTTGATTAGTTAATATAAATTGTTTGCTTTTAAAAACTGTGCACAAATATAATTAATAATATTTAGAACTACATTACGATTATACTACATTTTTTTAAGAGAGATAAACGTTTTCCCCTGTTATAAAATGATAAAGGCTCCACAATATTTGCAGAGCCTTTTATTTTGAAACAGAAAGCATTAGAAATGCTTCAATCTATTACTTTATACTAGTCAGTCATTAACTTTCTATAACGAACACGTTTTGGTTCTTCATTTCCCAAACGTTTCATTTTATTTTCTTCATATTCTGAATAAGAACCTTCGAAGTAGAATACATTGGAGTCTCCTTCAAAAGCAAGGATATGTGTACAGATACGGTCGAGGAACCAACGGTCGTGCGAGATAACTACTGCACAGCCGGCGAAATCTTCCAAACCTTCTTCCAAAGCACGTAGTGTGTTTACGTCGATATCATTGGTAGGCTCATCGAGCAACAGTACATTACCTTCTTCTTTCAAAGCCATCGCCAAGTGTAAACGGTTTCTTTCACCACCGGACAGTACGCCGCAGAGTTTTTCCTGATCGCCTCCAGAGAAATTGAAACGGGAAAGGTATGCACGCGCATTCACATCACGTCCCCCCATACGGATCAACTCATTACCACCGGAAATTACCTGATATACACTCTTATTCGGATCAATATCTCTGTGCTGCTGGTCTACATACGCCACCTTTACAGTCTCTCCTACTTCAAATTCTCCTTTATCCACTGTTTCCAATCCCATAATCAGGCGGAACAATGTCGTCTTTCCCGCACCATTAGGGCCAATCACACCGACAATACCATTAGGAGGAAGCATAAAGTTCAAATCGTCAAACAGCAATTTATCACCGTATGCTTTAGCCACATGTTTGGCTTCAATGACCTTATTACCCAGACGGGGACCATTCGGAATAAAGATTTCAAGTTTCTCTTCTTTCTCCTTCACGTCCTCATTCAGCAATTTGTCATAAGAGTTAAGACGTGCCTTACCTTTCGCCTGACGGGCTTTCGGAGCCATGCGTACCCATTCCAACTCACGTTCCAGTGTTTTACGACGTTTACTGGCGGTCTTTTCTTCCATTTCCATACGTTTGGTCTTCTGTTCCAACCAGGAAGAGTAGTTACCTTTCCAAGGGATACCTTCACCACGATCCAGTTCAAGAATCCATCCGGCAACGTGATCGAGGAAGTAACGGTCGTGCGTCACAGCAATAACCGTACCTTCATATTGTTGTAGATGTTGTTCCAACCAGTCAATAGACTCTGCATCCAAGTGGTTGGTAGGTTCGTCCAGCAAAAGCACATCCGGTTTCTGCAGCAACAAACGGCAAAGAGCTACCCGGCGACGTTCACCTCCGGAGAGATTTTCTACCGGCTGATCTTCAGGCGGACAACGGAGAGCATCCATTGCACGCTCCAACTTGCTATCCAGATTCCATGCATCAGTTGCATCAATGATATCTTGCAATTCACCCTGGCGAGCAAAAAGAGCATCCATCTTATCCTGATCCTCATAATACTCCGGCAAACCGAATTTCTGATTGATTTCTTCGTATTCTGTCAGTGCGTCAACAATGGGTTGCACACCTTCCATCACTACTTCTTTTACTGTCTTTGTGTTGTCTAAATAAGGTTCCTGTGCCAAATACCCCACGGAATATCCCGGAGAAAACACGACTTCTCCCTGAAAGGATTTCTCCAAACCGGCGATGATCTTCAATAACGTTGATTTACCAGAACCGTTCAAACCGATAATACCGATTTTCGCTCCATAGAAAAACGACAGGTAAATGTCTTTCAGCACATTCTTATTAGGAGTGAAAGCTTTGCTCACTCCTACCATTGAGAAGATAATTTTTTTATCGTCAGCAGCCATAATGTATGATTATATATTGTTGATAATGGCACAAAGATAAGAAAAATGTTTGAATTCTTTTGGAGTTATAAAAAAATGTTCTACCTTTGCACCCGCATTCGAAAGAAAGCACTGAAGGACTGATTCGCTAGCTCAGCAGGTAGAGCACAACACTTTTAATGTTGGGGTCCTGGGTTCGAGCCCCAGGCGGATCACAAAACATAAAATTAATCCCTTGATAATCAGTCGTTATCAAGGGATTTTCTTTTAATATTCTTCACATATACTTATTCTACAAGCATAGAGCGACACGGTAATTCGATTATAAAAGTAGTACCTATCCCCAGTTGGGAATCGACTAATATCCGCCCGTTCATCTTCTCGACGATCAATTTGCAGATAGGTAAGCCCAAACCGGCCCCTTGAGCAAAGGAATCCAATTTCTCAAACCTTTCGAATATCTTTTCAAGCATATTCTGCGGGATGCCCCGACCGGTATCTTTAACACCGATTCTGACAGATTGGTGATCTACCTCATAGAAGATTTCCACGTGTCCGGTGGCAGTGTTCTTTAAGGCATTCGAAAGGAAATTACTCAAGATCTGTTTGATACGCAGTCTATCCAGTTCTACCAGAGAATCATGTGCCGGATAGTTAGTCAGAAGTTCAACGCCGGATGGTACTTGATGAGCATACTCCGCTACACTCTCGTCAAGAAGCTCGGTAAGATTAACCCAGTCCGGACGCAATTCCAGATAACCGGATTCTATTTTAGAAAGATCAATTACATCATTAATCAGATTTAATAATAGTTTGTTGTTATGTCCAATCAGAGAATTATATAGTTCCTTTTCCGCTGCATTTTCCGTACTAGTCAACAGGCTTGAAAAGCCGACAATAGCATTTAAAGGAGTACGGATTTCGTGACTCATATTAGCCAGGAAAGCAGACTTTAACCGATCGGACGCTTCAGCTTTATCACGTGCCTTGACAAGCATTTCTTCTGTCCTTTTCAGTTCTGTGATATCATAATTGATGCTGATAATTTCGATAATCCGGTCTTGCGGGGCATATTTCTTCACTAACAGATTGACATGCGTCCATGTGTATGTGCCATCCTCCCTAAGGACACGCATCTCTTTGCTAAGTTGGGTGGTAAGTCCATTTCGTGCGTCGTCCAGAAAACGAATCAACAAGGCACGGTCATCGGGGTGGAAATGCCGGTATGTGCCAAAGATGTCGGACAACGGAGTTTCATACGCTTCACCCACATTTCTGTACCAACTTTTTTGGGCATAGCCGTGTCCACTCAAAATATTGAAGTGGGCATAACCGACCTTGGCATAATCACCGACCAGTTCAAAGAACTCCTCAAACTCCTGAATCTTATTATAGGCTACCGTTGTTTCTGTCTTATCCGCATTAATCAATAGATAGTTTATTGGTTGGTGTTCGCTATCATATAATGTAGTCACTTTAGTCACTAAATCAATTGTGCCCTGTTTCTGGGTATTCTGATAATACGAACCAACCTTCGAGAAGTCATAACGGAAAGTAAAGTCGGCATCTTCATTTTTCTTCAGCCGTTCTTTCATTTCTTTCGGAAAAATAGGATTATCAAAAATATTGATACCCAATACATCTTCTTTCTTCTCTATATGAAACATTTCTAATTCCTTATCGTTCAGATCCACCAATACCCCATCCATATCGTATAATTCGATACCAATAGGCAAATACTTGAAAATGTTAGATAAAAGACGCTCACTGTATTGCAAAGCTTGGTAAGCAGATGCCATATCAGGACCATCTTGCACTTCGGATATACCATAGATGACTTCGTTTCCGTCTTCATCCGTTTCTTGAAAGCATACCTTGCTACGTACCCAAACAGATCCTTTCACCGTATCAAGCAAATACACCACCTCCGGCCATTGATACACACCAAAGGAATGAAAAGTTGCAGAATGTTGCTCCTCTTTCTGAATACGTTTATTGAAATCGTCAAAACTGATAACTCCGGTCTGATCCAGACCTAATAACTCTACTATAAAGTCAGAACATTCATAATTCGCAGTTGATAAATTGGCTTTCCACCATCCCATATTAGCGTTAGCCATCAACTGCGAGAAAAAGGTAAAATCTTGTAGTCTATTCATAACGCTATTTATCATTTTATTATTTTTCGGGCGCAAAAATACAGATTGGTAACAAATCTAACTTTCAGAAAGACACTTTTTTAGCATATTATAAGAAGATTATTTGTGATTAAACTAAGAAATTTCCGGTTAAAACTTTCTCTAAAAGAGATTATTTCAACCGGAAATTTTACAATCGTCAAGTTCCTTATTTTACTTTTTCAAGGACTGATAAACAGCTTTTGCCATCACTTTAGCCCCTTCTTCATTCGGATGGATCTTATCCGGAAACAATTGGGGCATTCCGTCCATTGCTGCGTGAAGATCGATGACAGACAAGTTATTTTTCTTGGCAACCTTCTTTATCATCGGAATGATTTGTTTAGAGATGATATCATCGTTGATATTATCACCGGTCTGATAGGCTTTAGAAGGATAACAAAGATAAATCTTCGGTTGAGCTGGCAACGCTTTGAAAGCATCGACCATTGTTTGCAGATCTTTCGTGAAGTCGGCCTTATATTTCCAGTTGAATGATTTACTGTCATTCGTACCCAACTTGATAACAACGATATTAGGATTGAAAGCCAGCGCATCCTGATAAGCTTTTTCATTCATATAAGGATGATCGCCCTTGTTCAGCAGAGTGCGGGCACTGACTCCGAAATTCTTTACCCAATAAGCCTCTCCCAACATACGGCTCAACACGGCTGGATAACTGTCACGATCACGATTCTTGATACGTGCTCCATACGTAATACTATTTCCAATGCAAGCTACACGGATAGCATCTTTATGAGGTACTTTGAAACTACGGAGCCAAGACGTCAGTTCGTCCAGCATTTCATTCTTATAGAGGAAACCCTCGCGAATTCCCCATCCATGTCCGCCGGAAGGGTAAATATGAAGCACTGAAGAAACATTGTTCTTGTTCAGCGCCAAATAATAATTAACTCCGTTAGCAGGCGGAACGACTTTATCATCATCACTATATACGATAAAAGCACGCGGTGTATCTTTCGTCACTTGCTTTTCATTAGAATATTCAAGTTCCAATTCAGCAGAAGCATCTTTTCCCAAAAGGTTGTCGTGAGAGCCCCTATGGGTATAAGATTTATCCATCGTAATCACAGGATAAAAAAGAATCTGAAAATTCGGACGAAGTTCGGGCTTAGCATGAGTGGCAATGGTAGAAGCCAGATGTCCACCGGCAGAAGAGCCCATGATACCAATGTCATTCGGGTTCAAATTCCAGACATCAGCACTGTCACGCACCAATTTCATTGCTGCTTCAGCATCCGAAATGGGTAATGTACGATCACCGTTCGGCATCCGGTATTTTAGCACAATCAATGCAATACCTTGTTTATTGAAATAGGGCGCCCAATCACAGCCTTCGTGTTCGAATGCCAAATGTGAATATCCACCTCCCGGACACGCAACCACAGCACGCCCCGTTGCCAGTTCCGGCGCAGGAAGGAATACGCGAAGTGAAGGTTGTTCAATATCAAAAGGTTTCGGAGCATTTTGCGCTACCACTCGTGAACCTGCTAAAAAGAGAAGCAGCAAGATAAAAATAGTAGAAAATTTCTGTTTCATAGTATCTATGTACTTTGATTAATGAATAATTAGATGCGCGAAGATAGTAATTTTGCGTATCTTTGCACCCCATTTTGATTAGAAAAATTATATGCAAGGAATAAAGAATCTGACACAAGGCCCTATCAACCGTCAACTGTTTAATCTGGCAATGCCGATCATGGCAACGTCGTTTATCCAAATGGCATATAGCCTCACAGATATGGCGTGGGTAGGACGACTGGGAAGTGAAGCCGTAGCCGCCATCGGTTCTGTCGGAATCCTGACCTGGATGTCCGGTTCTATCTCCTTATTAAATAAGGTGGGATCTGAAGTGAGTGTCGGACAATCCATCGGTGCGCAAAGCCAGGAAGATGCCCGCAGTTTCGCGTCTCATAACATCACGATTGCTTTGATTATTTCCATCTGTTGGGGCACACTCCTTTTTATATTTGCAGAACCTATCATACGCATCTATGAACTCGAGGATCATATTACGGCCAATGCCATCCAATATCTGCGGATTGTTTCTACCGGATTGCCTTTTATTTTCCTTTCCGCTGCTTTCACCGGAATTTATAATGCGGCAGGGCGCAGTAAAGTCCCGTTCTTTATCAGCGGCACAGGATTGATACTGAACATCATTCTGGACCCACTCTTCATTTTCGGTTTCGGGCTGGGAACCAATGGTGCGGCATACGCTACCTGGATTGCGGAAGCAAGTGTTTTCCTGATTTTCGTCTATCAGTTGCGTTGCCGGGATGCCCTGCTTGGCGGTTTCCCTTTCTTCACGCGGCTAAAGAAAAAATATACACGGAGAATCTTTAAACTGGGATTGCCCGTAGCTACTTTGAATACGCTATTTGCTTTCGTCAATATGTTCCTTTGCCGCACCGCCTCGGAACAGGGAGGACACATCGGACTGATGACTTTTACTACCGGAGGGCAAATTGAAGCAATCACCTGGAATACCTCACAGGGATTTTCCACCGCACTAAGTGCCTTCATCGCCCAAAACTACGCCGCCGGACGAGTGGAACGGGTACTTAGAGCCTGGTATACGACTTTATGGATGACGGGAATCTTCGGAACATTCTGCACATTACTATTCGTTTTCTTCGGGAATGAAGTTTTTGCCATATTCGTCCCCGAACAGGCGGCCTACGAAGCCGGAGGTGTGTTCCTCCGTATCGACGGATATTCGCAACTTTTTATGATGCTCGAAATCACCATGCAGGGAGTATTCTACGGCATCGGACGCACCATCCCTCCTGCCATTATCAGCATCAGTTGCAACTATATGCGTATTCCGCTTGCCATCCTGTTTGTACGGATGGGCATGGGAGTGGAAGGAATCTGGTGGGCAGTCTGCATCACCACGGTTGCCAAAGGGTTAATTCTTTTGAGTTGGTTCATTATTATTAAAAAGAAGTGTTTGAGTGTTCCTTCAACGATAAAAGGATAATTATCATTTCCCTTTATTAACAAACAAAGGGGCTCATCCGAGTTATTTTAACTTAAAAAGTACACGCTTGCCAAATAATATGTATCTTTGCATTGTTATTAATAATGCGAAGTGATTCGTATAAAAACATTTTTTATAAACCAATTAAAAAACATCAACATTATGAACAAGATGAAATTTATGGTTCTCTTCATGAGTATTGCCATGATATTTGGTAGCTGTGGAAGTATGAACAACACTGGTAAAGGTGCTGCTATCGGTGGTGGTTCGGGCGCTGCACTAGGTGCGATCCTGGGAGGTGTTATCGGTAAAGGTAAAGGTGCTGCTATCGGTGCTGCTATTGGTACGGCAGTAGGTGCAGGTACAGGTGCTCTTATCGGTAAAAAGATGGACAAAGCAGCAGCAGAAGCAAAACAAATTGAAGGCGCACAAGTAGAACAGATAACAGACAACAACGGATTGCAAGCCGTGAAAGTAACATTCGACTCGGGTATTCTTTTCACTACCGGTAATGCAAATCTAAGTGCTGCTGCTAAATCTGCTTTAAGCAAGTTTGCCAACAATGTGCTCAACCAGAACCGGGATATGGACGTGTCTATCTACGGATATACCGACAACCAGGGCTGGAAAAACAGTACTGCTGCACAAAGCCAGCAAAAGAACCTGAACTTATCACAAGAACGTGCGCAAAGCGTGTCCAGTTACTTGTTGAGTTGTGGTGTTTCCACCAATCAAATCAAGAGTGTACAAGGAATGGGTGAAAGCGATCCCGTTGCAAGCAATGACACTGCTGCCGGTCGCGAACAAAACCGTCGTGTAGAAGTATACATGTACGCAAGTGAACAAATGATTAGAGATGCACAAGCAGCTACTCATTAAAAAATTACTGCGCTATACGCGCAACCTGCTGATTTTCTTCTTTACATCAACACTACTGGCAGTGATTATTTATCGTTTCATGCCGGTTTATGTAACTCCATTGATGGTTATCCGAAGCGTTCAGCAAGTTTTTTCAGGAGATAAACCCACGTGGAAGCACACGTGGGTTTCTTTTGATAAGATATCTCCCAACCTGCCGATGGCGGTCATAGCCTCCGAAGACAACCGTTTTGCCGAACACAACGGGTTCGACCTCGTAGAAATCAAGAAAGCGATGAAAGAAAACGAAACACGCAAACGGAAACGGGGAGCAAGCACCATCAGTCAGCAGACAGCCAAGAATGTGTTCTTATGGCCGCAATCTTCGTGGGTACGCAAAGGGCTCGAAGTCTACTTTACGTTTCTCATCGAACTCTTCTGGTCGAAAGAGCGAATCATGGAAGTCTATCTCAACTCTATAGAAATGGGAAATGGCATCTACGGCGCACAAGCAACCGCAAAAAATAAGTTCGGAACAACAGCCGACAAACTGACCCGGGGACAATGTGCACTCATCGCCGCCACCCTCCCCAACCCGATACGATTTAACTCGGCGAAACCTTCGTCATACATACTAAAACGACAAAGTCAGATATTACGGCTAATGAATCTAGTTCCTAAATTCCCACCGGAAGAGAAGGCCGTTGAAAAGAAAAAAAGCAAAAAAAAGAAAAGCAAATAACAAGAAAGAATTTATAACCTAGTTTAATTTACGATTAGACGATTTACAATGTACGATTGAAATAACTATTGGAATCATAAGTACTTATCTTTGCATGAGTATTCCCTCATTCACAATTCAAACTTCAATCGTACATCGTAAATCATCTAATCGTAAATAAAATAGGTTATAAAAAAGGAAGGAGCAATGAGAATCTATCTTTTTGCTCCTTCTGCTAATAAACTTGTTTGTATGCGTTATCCTCATTTATACAAAATCTTTCAATTCCTGTTGTAAACGTTGACGTGTGAAGAATATGCGGCTCTTCACTGTGCCTAATGGTAATCCTAGTTTCTCTGCGATTTCGCGGTATTTAAAACCAGATACGTGCATAGAGAAAGGAATCTTATACTCCCGGGGGAGTCCGTTGACGATGCGGTGCATTTCTTTCAGGTCGTAAGCACCTTCCGTACTTTCAAATCCTGAATCTTGTGGCAGATTTAAGTGATAATAATTATCGGTTGTGTCAACAAAAGTTTGATCGCGTACTACTTTACGGTAGTTATTTATAAAGATGTTACGCATAATAGTGTACATCCATCCTTTGAAATTTGTGTCCGGAACATATTTTTCTTCATTATCTAATGCTTTTAAAGATGTTTCCTGCAATAAGTCATTTGCTTCTTCACGGTTGGCCGTCAATTTATAAGCAAAACGAAGCAACTCTTCCTGTACTCCAATTAAATCTTTTCTGAAACTTAAACTTTTCATACTTTAATGGTTTTATGGTTAATATTTCGTTTTTCTCGATGTTTGCAAGTTTAAAGGTATTTTGCTTATCAAGCAGGGTAGGATCCGTTATTTTTTAGGGTGAAATTCTATCAATTGACAGATTTTGGGTGCTTTCTGACAGTTTTTAGGTGGTATTAGCGAAATTTACCCCCTACTACTTGGTTAAAAGAACCAAATAGATTACTTTTGATTTTATATTATTAAATAAAACAAAAAGCTATGACCATACTTATTATTGTAGGGATTATTGTATTGCTGGGCATCTTCTTTGCTTCCATGTACAACTCATTAGTGAAATTGAGAAACAATCGTGAAAATGCGTTCGCCGACATCGATGTACAGTTGAAACAACGCCATGATCTCATTCCCCAACTGGTAGACACCGTGAAAGGATATGCCGCACACGAAAAGGAAACGCTCGACCGGGTGATTCAGGCACGTAACGGTGCAGTCAGCGCAAAAACGATTGATGATAAGATAGCTGCCGAAAACCAGTTAAGCTCTGCTCTTGCAGGATTGAAAATCACTCTCGAGGCTTATCCCGATTTGAAAGCTAATCAGAATTTCCTGCAATTACAGGAAGAAATTGCTGATGTAGAGAATAAACTGGCTGCTGTCCGCCGTTACTTCAACTCGGCAACTAAAGAATATAATAACGCCGTACAGACATTCCCATCGAATATAGTAGCAGGAATGACCGGATTCCAAAGAGAAATCATGTTCGACCTAGGGAAGAATGAACGTGCGAATCTGGATCAAGCACCTAAAATAAGTTTCTAAACTCATTATTCACACCGTCCACTCAATTACAAAAGTTGAACACGCATGCAATACGTCGGAATCCAAACACAGCAGAGCCGGAATAATCTGCGCTCTGCGTTTCTACTGTTCCTGTTTCCCTGTCTCGTGGCAGCACTCCTCTATTTATCCTGCTACCTGTTGGTTCTTTTTGGATACGGAAAGAGTATGGAAATAGAAATAATGCCAATGGTCAATCATTTCTTCCTCTCTTCATTGCCATACACCATGGGAATCGTAATCATCTGGTTTCTGATTGCCTACTGGGCCAACACAAGCATTATCAATTCTGCCACCGGTTCCAAACCGCTGGATCGTATAGAGAATAAACGCGTTTACAACCTGGTAGAAAACCTATGCATGTCGCAAGGCATGAAGATGCCGAAAATCAATATCATCTATGACAGTTCTCTGAATGCATTTGCAAGCGGCATCAATGAACGTACATACACTGTTACCCTCTCGGAAGGTATCATCAAAAAACTGAATGATGAAGAACTGGAAGCAGTGATTGCGCATGAGCTAAGTCATATCCGCAACCGTGACGTGCGCTTGCTGATAATATCCATCGTCTTTGTCGGTATCTTCTCCATGCTGACAGAAATCACATTATATACCATCACGCACATACGTGTACGCAGCAACAGCAAAGGTAGTGGCGGTATTTTTCTTTTCATTCTACTCGCTTTAGTGATAGCCGCCATCGGTTATCTTTTCTCAAGTCTGATGCGTTTTGCCATTTCACGCAAACGCGAATACATTGCAGACGCGGGATCGGCAGAAATGACGAAGAATCCGTTGGCACTGGCCAGCGCTCTCCGCAAAATATCGGCAGATCCTGCCATCGAGGCAGTAGAAAGGAAAGACGTGGCGCAATTATTTATACAGAATCCTAAAAAGAAATCGAGAAGTATATTCAGCGGAATCAACGGATTGTTTGCCACTCATCCTCCCATTGAAAAACGAATTGAAATACTGGAACAGTTCTAAAAGCCTGTTCTAATTTTCTTCCCAAGCGTTTTTATTCAAAAGTTGATTATGCCCTTAATTGGTCTAAACTTATAAATAACAGGGATTTCTGTTTAATTTTCATTAAAGGAAACAGAACTATCCCTGTCTTTTTCTTATATTTGGTTGTTATACATATATACATCAACCTAAATACAACTGATATGAGAACGAAGAAACAAATCTTTATGCTGTTACTAGCCTTGCTAGTGGGCATCCCTACCCTTTCGGCTCAAAGTAAAAAGGAAAAGAAAGAACAGAAGAAAGAAGCCGTAAAGAAGCTGATTGAATCTGAAAACTACAAGATAGATGTCAACACCGCCATGCCGATGCGCGGACGCTCCATCCCTTTGACATCTTCCTACTCACTGGAAATCAGAAACGATTCGGTCATTTCTTATCTGCCTTATTATGGACGGGCTTACAGCATCCCCTATGGCGGAGGCGACGGGCTAAATTTTAAAGCTGTGCTCAAAGAATACAGTATGAAAATGGATAAGAAAGGAAATGCCGTCATCGAGTTTATCGCACGCAATCCCGAAGACAGGTATGAATACAGAGTCAAAGTATTCCCCAATGGTTCGGCAAGCATTGATGTCAATATGCAAAACCGTCAGTCCATTAGTTTTCAGGGGGAGCTGTATATAAAGGAAGAGAAGTAAGTAAGAAACAAAAACAAGTAAGAGAAACGGGCTAAATAATTTTGTATTATTAGGTGTGGATTGCACGGATTACACGGTTTTTAGAATGATGATTACCATACAGCAACCGTGTAATCCGTGCCTAATTTTATAATATAAACTATTAATTCTTAGCTATCCGATAGAAACAATATGAACACATTCACTCGGGCAATATCTTTTTTATTCTTCCGGCTCTTCCCCACCTTTTAATATAGGCAGGCAAATGTGATATTTCACAGCTAAGATGCGAGTCAGAAATACGGCTGATCCGCCAATCAACTGACAAGCGTAGGACTCCATACCTGCGAGATCGCAAATCCAATATGCAATACCGCCTACGACACAAGCCATTGCGTAAATCTCCTTTCGGAAGATAAGAGGTATTTCATTGATAAATACGTCACGAATGACCCCACCGGCCGCTCCCGTAATGCTACCCATGATAATCGCCACCCAGAAAGGATAACCCAAAGCAATGCTCTTGCCTACACCTACCACGGTAAACAGTGCCAGACCGATGGTATCGAAAATGAAGAAAGTATTATTGAGCCGGATGAGCCAGCGTCCGAAACAGATGACCCATAACAAAGCCAGTCCTGTACAAATCAGATAGATAGGGTCGGTCATCCATCCCGGTGTCACGTCGAGCAGTACATCACGGATAGTACCGCCGCCGATAGCCGTAGCAAGTCCTACCACATAAGCGCCGAACCAGTCGAAACGTTTCGCCGAAGCTAGTCGGATACCACTAATAGCAAAGGCAAATGTGCCTATAAAATCAAGAATTTGAACGAATGTGGGCATATATTTGTTATTTTGTATGCAAAGTAACGAATAAATTCCGTAAGAAAATGTACTTTTGCTTCACGAATTAAACCGAATTAGGTAGAAACAATATGAAAATAACAATTGTTGCGGGGGCACGCCCCAATTTTATGAAGATAGCTCCCATTACACGCGCTATTGAAGCCGCACGGGCGCTGGGTAAAAGTATCTCTTACCGACTGGTTTATACAGGAAGGAAAGATGATACAAGTCTGGATGCTTCTCTCTTTTCGGATCTCGATATGAAAGCTCCCGATGTGTATCTGGGAGTGGAAAGCAGTAATCCAACGAGTTTGACAGCCGGAATCATGGTAGCCTTCGAACAAGAACTGACGGAGAATCCGGCACACGTAGTCCTTGTGGTAGACGACTTGACCGCAACCATGAGTTGTGCCATCGTTGCCAAGAAACAAGGCATCAAGGTAGCACATCTCGTAGCCGGAACCCGTTCTTTCGATATGAAAATGCCGAAAGAAGTCAACCGCATGATTACAGACGGACTATCCGACTATCTGTTCACAGCCGGCATGGTTGCCAACCGCAACCTGAACCAGACGGGAACGGAAAGCGAAAACGTATATTATGTAGGTAACATTCTGATTGATGCCATCCGCTATAACCGGAACCGCTTGCTCAAACCGATATGGTTCTCCGTCTTGGGACTGCAAGAAGGAAATTATCTCCTATTTACTCTCAACCGTCGTGTATTACTCGGCAATAAGGAGAATCTGCGTCAGTTGATGAAAACAATCATCGACAAGTCCGCCGGTATGCCTATCGTTGCACCGCTACATACCTACGTACGTAATGCCATTAAAGAGTTGGACATCGAAGCTCCGAATCTCCATATCATGCCGCCGCAGAACTACCTGTTCTTCGGTTATCTGATAAACAAGGCGAAAGGAATCATAACAGATTCGGGAAACGTAGCCGAAGAAGCGACCTTCCTGGGTATTCCTTGTATCACACTCAACACGTATGCCGAACATCCGGAAACGTGGCGCATGGGAACCAACGAACTTGTCGGAGAAGATCCTGCCCTGCTTGCCAAAACAATGGATACACTGATGCACGGTGAATGGAAACGTGGCGAACTTCCCGAACGTTGGGACGGACGTACCGCAGAGCGTATTGTACAGATACTTACGAGCAAATAACATTTACCCGGCATGTTCCATTCCGTTTCCCGGCATGGGACTGTTAGTTTCACGCCTTGAAACTAATAGTTTCACACCGAGAAACAAAGTGTTTCACACCGAGAAACCAACAGTTTCATGCCGGGAAACAAAAAGTTTCAAATGTCGAAACAAAAAGTGCCCTACAACGGGAGCAAAGGTTTCAAATACCGAAACTGGGAGAACGAAATGCGGAAATGCCCTTATCAAAAGGATTAACAGCGGGATGTTCCTTGAATTATCGGACGATATATGCTTGTAAACAACCAAAAACGATGGGTAAAAAAAGTTATATATTCTGTTATCCTTAGAGTTATTTGTTAACTTTGCAGCCCTACTACGAACGTTATGATACAACGATATAACAAAATACTTATACTGTTCTTACTCGTATTGGTAGCTTCCAATGCTTTTGCGCAGCAAATTAAAGGGGTAGTCACTGATTCGATTACCCACGAGCCATTGATGTATATCTCTGTTTACTACCAAGAAAAGAGAGATATGGGTACCATCACCAATATTGACGGAGAATACAGTCTTGACACCCGCAGAAACGGAGGAACACTGGTGTTCTCCGCTGTAGGTTATATCAGTAAAACGGTTCGGGTTGGTTCCAACAATCAGACAGTGAACGTTAAGTTAGCTCCGGATAATGTGCTCCTGAACGAGGTTGTCGTGAAACCTCAAAAGGAGAAATATTCCCGCAAAAACAATCCGGCAGTGGAATTCATGAAGAAGGTAATCGAACACAAAAAGGCACAAGTCCTCGAAGTGAACGAGTACTATCAGTACGACAAGTACGAGAAGATGAAAATGTCTATCAACGACCTCACACCGGAAAAGCTTGAAAAAGGTATCTACAAAAAATATTCATTCTTAAGAGACCAAGTGGAAGTGTCGGAAACAACCAATAAGTTGATTCTCCCAATTTCCGTACAGGAAACGTCCTCGCAAACCATCTACCGCAAAAATCCCGAAAACAAGAAAACGATTATCAAAGGAAAGAACTCCAATGGTATAGAAGAATTTTTCTCTACGGGAGATATGCTCGGTACCGTATTGAAAGACGTATTTGCCGACATCAATATCTACGATGATGATATCCGGTTGCTTCAGCAGCGTTTCGTCAGTCCGATCGGTAACAATGCCATCTCATTTTATAAATATTATCTGATGGATACATTGATGGTAAACAAACGCGAATGTGTCCACCTTACTTTTGTTCCGCAAAACTCGCAGGACTTCGGATTCACCGGCCATCTGTATGTATTGAATGATTCTACATACGCCGTTCAGAAATGTACAATGAACCTGCCTAAAAAGACCGGAGTCAACTTTGTCAACCGCATGGACATCACGCAACAGTATGAGCAACTGCCCAACGGCAACTGGGTGTTGGCGGATGATGACATGACCGTAGACCTTTCCTGGAATTCCAACAAAACAGCAGGTGGATTGCAGGTGGAACGAACCACGAAATATAGTAACTATAAATTCGATCCTATTGAACAACGACTGTTCCGGTTGAAAGGCAGCGTGATAAAAGAAGCGGATATGCTCTCGAAAAGCGATGAGTACTGGGCGAGTGTCCGTCAAGTACCATTGACAAAGAAAGAAAGTTCGATGGATGTATTCGTCAACCGTCTCGAACAGATTCCGGGATTCAAATACATCATCTTCGGAGCGAAAGCACTGATTGAGAACTTTGTAGAAACAGGAAGCAAAGAGCATCCGAGCAAAGTGGACATCGGCCCTATCAACACCATGATTTCGAGCAATTACATTGATGGTACCCGTTTCCGGTTGAGCGGTATGACTACGGCTCATTTCGACAAGCACTGGTTCTTGAGCGGATACGGAGCGTACGGTCTGAAAGACGAACGCTGGAAATATAGCGGAACGGTGACTTATTCGTTCAACAAACGCGATTATGTGGTCTGGGAGTTCCCGAAACATTATCTTTCGGCAACGTACAGTTATGACGTAATGTCTCCGATGGACAAATTCCTGTTTACGGATAAAGATAATATCTTCCTGTCGGTCAAAACAACGACAGTAGACCAAATGTCGTATATGCGCGACGCCACCATTAATTATGAACTCGAAACGCTGACCGGATTCGGAGTGAAAGCCATGTTGCGACACCGTAACGACGAACCGACCGGCAAACTGGAATATCTGCGTAATGATGCCGCACAAACCCGTGTGCACGATGTCACAACTTCCGAAGCAAGTCTGACGCTGCGCTATGCGCCGGGCGAATCATTTGTCAATTCCAAGCAACGCCGCGTGCCTGTGTCGCTGGACGCTCCTATCTTTACGCTCACTCATGCCATGGGTTTCAAAGGCGTATTGGGTGGAGATTACAACTTTAACCGTACGGAAGCAAGTGTGTGGAAACGTTTCTGGCTCCCGGCTTCCTGGGGAAAGATTGATTGCAGCGTGAAAGCAGGTGCAGAATGGAACACAGTTCCTTTCCCGTTGTTAATCCTGCCGGAAGCCAACTTGTCCTACATCACCCAGCGCGAAACGTTCAACTTGATTAATAACATGGAATTCCTGAACGACCGTTACGCTTCCATGTCATTATCCTACGACATGAATGGAAAACTCTTCAACCGTATTCCTCTTATCAAGAACCTGAAATGGAGGGAAATGTTCCGTGTACGTGCTTTGTGGGGAACATTGACGGACAAGAACAATCCGTTCAAGAGCAACAATCCCGATTTGTTCCGTTTCCCGACACGTGACGGTAAGTTCACCAGTTTCGTGATGGACCCGAAAGTGCCGTATGTCGAAGCAAGTGTAGGTATCTACAACATTTTCAAGTTGCTGCACGTTGAGTATGTACATCGTTTCACTTATCGTGATAATCCGGGTATCAACAAAAACGGTATCCGCTTCATGGTATTAATGGTATTCTAAAAAATTATGCAACCACTAGCAGAACGGTTACGGCCAAAGACTTTGGATGATTATATCGGTCAGAAACATTTAGTTGGACCGGGGGCTATCTTGCGGAAAATGATTGACGCAGGACGCATCTCTTCGTTTATTCTCTGGGGACCTCCCGGAGTGGGTAAAACAACCCTTGCGCAAATCATTGCCAACAAACTGGAAACACCTTTCTATACGTTAAGTGCCGTGACTTCCGGTGTGAAGGATGTGCGCGAAGTGATAGAACGTGCCAAGAGCAACCGCTTCTTTTCACAGTCCAGCCCGATTCTGTTTATCGATGAAATCCATCGGTTCAGCAAGTCGCAGCAGGATTCTCTGTTGGGAGCGGTAGAGAACGGAACAGTCACACTGATTGGCGCAACAACGGAGAATCCGTCGTTTGAGGTCATCCGCCCTCTCCTGTCCCGCTGCCAGCTTTATGTGCTCAAATCTTTGGAAAAAGAAGATTTGCTGGAACTTCTGCAACGTGCCATCACCACAGATGCCATACTGAAGGAACGAAAAATTGAATTGAAAGAAACAACAGCTATGTTGCGCTTCTCCGGTGGAGATGCCCGCAAGCTGCTTAATATATTGGAACTTGTTGTGCAATCGGAGACGGAGGAAACAGTTGTCATCACCGATGAAATGGTGACCGAACGCTTGCAACAGAATCCACTGGCTTATGACAAGGATGGAGAGATGCATTATGACATTATCTCGGCTTTCATCAAGTCTATCCGCGGCAGCGATCCTGACGGAGCGATCTACTGGCTTGCCCGTATGGTGGAAGGAGGCGAAGATCCGGCTTTCATTGCCCGCCGACTGGTGATCTCGGCTGCCGAGGATATTGGTCTGGCAAACCCGAATGCATTGCTTCTCGCTAATGCGTGCTTTGATACATTGATGAAAATCGGTTGGCCCGAAGGACGGATTCCTTTGGCTGAAACAACGATTTATCTGGCTACCAGTCCAAAAAGTAATTCGGCATACAGTGCGATTAACGATGCATTAGAGCTAGTCCGGTCAACCGGTAATCTGCCTGTGCCCTTGCATCTGCGCAATGCTCCGACCAAACTGATGAAACAGTTGGGATACGGACAGGAATATAAATATGCGCACAGCTATGAAGGTAACTTTGTCAAACAGCAATTTCTTCCGGACGAGCTGAAAGACAAACGGATATGGCAACCGCAAAACAATCCGGCAGAACAGAAACATGCCGAGCGAATGATACAGTTGTGGGGAGACAAATTTAAGAAATAAGCGTTCCTAAAATAAGTCACTCCCTTCTGTAAGAAAAGCTAAAAGCACAATAAAGCAGTAGGAAACATTATAACATACTAATAATATTGAAATTGAAATGAAGATTGTAGTTTTAGACGGCTATGCCGCCAATCCCGGAGATTTATCCTGGGAAGGTATGAAGGTGCTTGGAGAATGTACAATTTATGATCGTACAGCTCCGGAAGAGGTATTAGAACGTGCAGCCGGTGCAGAAGCAATTCTGACTAACAAGGTAATCATCAATGCAGACCACATGGCTGCACTGCCCGAACTGAAATATATCGGTGTGTTGGCTACCGGATACAATGTGGTAGACACAGCTGCTGCAAAAGAACGGGGAATCGTCGTTACTAATATTCCTTCATACAGCACTGCTTCCGTTGCTCAAATGGTATTTGCGCATATCCTGAACATCACTCAACAAGTGCAACACCACTCTGAAGAAGTGCATAAAGGTCGTTGGGCTAATAACAAGGATTTCTGTTTTTGGGATACTCCATTGATGGAACTACGGGAAAAGAAAATCGGTCTGGTAGGACTGGGAAATACCGGATATACCACAGCGCGCGTTGCTATCGGTTTCGGTATGCAAGTGTATGCATTGACTTCTAAATCTCACTTCCAGTTGCCACCGGAAATCAAGAAGATGGATTTAGATCAGTTGTTCAGCGAATGTGATATTATCAGTTTGCACTGCCCGCTTACTCCGGAGACACGCGAAATGGTAAATGCACGCCGTTTGGGTATGATGAAGCCGACAGCTATTTTAATCAACACCGGTCGCGGCCCGCTTATCAACGAACAAGACCTTGCAGACGCTTTGAACAGTGGCAAGATTTATGCAGCCGGAGTAGACGTGCTTTCTACTGAACCACCTTGTGCCGACAATCCATTACTTACTGCAAAGAACTGCTACATCACTCCGCACATTGCCTGGGCAACCATCGAGGCTCGTGAACGTCTGATGAATATTGCAATCAGTAACCTTCAGGCTTACATTACCGGAAAACCGGAGAATATAGTCAATAAATAAAAAGCGATATATCCGAAAAGATAGAAAAGGCTTATATATAAAACTCCCCTCATTTAACTTCTCTACCATGACATAAAGAATTAAATAAGGGGAGTTTATTTGTTCCTACAAGAATCTCAATTCGAAATTCTATGTGGACAAAGTATTAATATGAGTGTCCTCCTTCATCCATTTCTTTCTCGGTAATTTTGTGACGATCGATACTACGCCAAGCATAGAAAATATATGCAATTACGAATGGAACAAGAATAGAGACATAGGCCATTGTCTTTAGTGTAAATTCGCTGGAACAGCTATTGGCTAAAGTTAATGAGCTTTGCAGGTCTGTATATGACGGATAATAAGCGGTATTGTTGTACCCTGCTACCAGCAATAAAGATAAAACAGTCAGTACCGTACCGATTCCCGTAAACCAGATTCCTTTATCAAACGTCTTTTTAAGCAATGTCTTTCCAATGCCGAAAAGAACCAGTACCACACCAATCAGGAATAAAGCCAGCACTACCGGCATTTCGATAAAGTTAGTGAAATACTTGTATGGCTGCATATAAATTTCCTGTGTATCCGGATTAACGGCAAAACCATCAGATACCAATGTACGAATGACAAATGCTAAAAAGAATACAAGGAACAAAACTGTATTATTTCGTACTGCACGACGACATTTATCGGTCAGCTCTTTATCATCAATATTATTAATGAAATAGAGAGATCCCAACACACGGGCAAGGAAGAAGACAGCCAATCCAAGAATAACATTCCAAATGTTGGTCAGTGCATCCAATCCGTGCCAGCCATTTCCCCAATGACTGATTACCGGCATAATGGTATCTGTCATATTGGTCTTATTAATATAGAAATCAGAACCGGTAAAGAAAGTAGCCACTGCCCCACCAAGTAACACAGGACCTACCACTCCATTAATCACCAAAAAAGTCCGGTATGTCTTTTTACCTAACAGATTTCCGGCTTTACTCTGAAACTCATAACTGACAGCCTGCAATACAAAACTGAAAAGTATAATCATCCAAAGCCAATATGCACCGCCGAAACTGGTACTGTAAAACAAGGGGAAAGAAGCGAAGAAAGCTCCTCCAAATGTAACCAATGTAGTAAACGTAAACTCCCACTTACGTCCGGTAGAATTCACCATCATCTTACGATGTTCCTCGGTTTTACCCAAGCAGAACAACAAAGAATTACCTCCTTGTACAAACAATAAGAACACGAGTATGGCTCCTAACAAGGAAACGACAAGCCACCAATATTGTTGCAAAAATATATACATATAGCTAAAATATTAAGTAATGAGTAATAGGTAATTATCAATTCTCCGGTCCTTTTTTAATAGCCTTTACCATAATTCCGACACCTGCAATCAGCATCACTGTAAACAGGAGCAGGAAGATAAAGAAAGTCGTTTGTACAGAGCTTACATCCAGTTTGGAGATGGCAGCCATTGTCGGCAGCATATCACGGATAGCCCACGGTTGACGCCCACATTCGGCAACCACCCATCCGGCTTGTCCGGCGATGTATCCCAAAGGAATTGTCAGCAGAGCAATCCAGTGCATCCAACGCATCTGGCTTAAATCTTTCTTATAGATAAAGAAGAGAACGACAATAAAGAACAGGATGAAGTATCCGCCCAAGATTACCATTACACGGAATGCATAAAAGTTCAGAGGAACATTCGGAACCAGTTGGTTCACATCTTTGATATATCCGTAACCGAAATATGGAATATTTTCCTGTAATACTTTATATGCAATTTGAGCATCTTCCTCATGTCCTGCACTCTTTGCTGCACGATAGGCAGCCAATGCACCGATAGCCGTTTTTCCACGTTCTATCTTCTCGGCAGCAGAAAGAGCTGTCGATCCGTCTTTCTGTTGATAACCACCCTCGATGATATTTGTAATACCAGGAACGTAGCCGTCTACATTACGTTCTGCAAGGAAAGAAAGCATGCTGGGGATTTCAAAACGGAAGAGAAAAGGATCTTTCCCATCGTTGTAAGTCTTCTTTTCCGGGTTCAACACTCCTATTCCAACCAGACCTACATTAGTGCCGCCTTCATACAGACCTTCCACAGCAGCCAGTTTCATCGGTTGCGTCTGGGCAATCTGATAACCGGAACCATCACCTGTCCAAACAGAAAGCAACGATGCTACTAATCCAAAAATCGCCCCAATCTTGATGCTGGCAAGCGCAAACTCACGATTACGTTTCTTCAGCAGATACCAACAACTGATGCCGACTACAAAAATAGCACCCAACACCCAGCCGGACAATACCGTATGGAAGAATTTATTGACCGCTACAGGTGACGTAGCCACTGCCCAGAAATCTACCATCTCATTACGAACTGTATCAGGATTGAATTCCATGCCTACCGGATGCTGCATCCATGCGTTGGCTACGAGAATCCACCAGGCAGAAATCGTAGCTCCCAAGCCTGTGAGCCAGGTAGAAGTCAAATGGAAACGTTTACTTACTTTGCCCCACCCAAAGAACATGACGGCGATAAATGTGGCTTCCATAAAGAATGCCAAAATTCCTTCAATAGCCAACGGAGCACCGAAGATATCTCCTACAAACCACGAATAATTGCTCCAGTTCGTACCGAACTCAAACTCCAGAATCAAACCGGTTGCCACACCAATGGCAAAGTTTATACCGAAGAGTTTCATCCAAAACTGGGCAGTCTTTTTCCAAAATTCATTGCCTGTTTTATAATACAGCGTCTCCATGATTCCCATCACCACTGCCAGTCCGAGTGTGAGAGGAACAAAAATCCAGTGGTACATGGCTGTCATCGCAAATTGGGCTCTCGACCAATCGATCAGCGAGGTGTCAATACTTTCAATCATAATCCTATGTAGTTTAAGAGTTAAAAATCAGTAGATTTACCGGGGATGGCACGTTCTATCAGTTCGTTTCCCACGTATGTTCCCTTGTCGTCATCCGTAGGATGGTCACGGAGGAAATCAGGGAAAAAGAACATTTTGAGGATGAAGAACATAACGAATAATTTCAGCAGAATGATAACCCACAGGGTACGCCCCAAGGTCATACTACGGAAGCCCTCCAAATAGAAGTTCCAGATCGTAAGCAGTGTATTCTTCATATGTTGACGTTATAATTTGTAATGAGTACAAATATACATTTTTTATAATTAAAACAAACAACTAGTCAAAAAAGTTGTGTGATTTGTTGTGTTTTTCTTCAAAAACCTGCCTATCGACAGAAAAAAAACATTTAACGGCGAAATTACGTCATCCGTCTATCGTTTTTGCGGCATATATAATATGTACGTACCTTCGCTAACAGTAAATCAATAGAAGTATGAATATGATAAATGTAAGAAGATTGACAGTGATGACATTTCTTGAAGCAGGTATGCTGTCCGGCATATCTGCCCAAGTTTCTCCGCTGCAAGTCGATACGCTGAAAGAAACGAAAATTCCGGCTCAATGGGATTTGCAGTCATGCATCGACTACGCAAAAGAGCAGAACATCACGATTCGCAAGAACCGGATCACTGCGGCCAGCACGCAGATTGATGTAAAGACAGCTAAGGCTGCCTTGTTTCCCAGTCTTTCGTTCTCTACCAGCCAGCAGGTGGTGAATCGTCCGTATCAGGAGACGAGTAGTCGGGTAAGCGGCAGCGAAATTATCAGTAGCAATAGTAAAACGAGCTACAATGGTAATTATGGACTGAATGCGTCGTGGACTCTATATAATGGTAATAAAAGACTGAAAACCATCCAGCAGGAAAAGTTGAACAATCAGGTAGCCGAACTGGACGTAGCGACTTCCGAAAATAACATTCAGGAATCTATCGCCCAAGTGTATATCCAGATTCTTTATGCAGCCGAGTCTGTCAAAGTAAACGAAAGTACCCTGCAAGTCTCTATTGCGCAGCGTGACCGCGGACAGGAACTTCTGAACGCCGGAAGTATTGCTAAAAGCGACTTCGCCCAACTGGAAGCGCAGGTGAGCACAGACCGATACCAACTTGTCACAGCGCAAGCCACTCTTGAAGATTACAAATTACAACTGAAACAATTGCTCGAACTGGATGGGGAGAATGAAATGAACATCTACCTCCCTGCCCTGTCCGACGAAAATGTACTGGCTCCGTTGCCTACCAAAAAAGATGTGTACATTAGTGCATTGAGTCTTCGCCCGGAGATTGAAGCTAGCAAACTTAATGTAGAGGCTTCCGAACTGGGTATCGGTATTGCCAAATCAAGTTATTTGCCCACAATCAGCCTTAGCGCAGGAATCGGAACCAACCACACCAGCGGCAGCGACTTCACTTTCGGAGAGCAAGTGAAAAACGGATGGAACAATTCGATCGGATTGTCTGTCAGTGTGCCGATCTTCAATAACCGTCAAACTAAAAGTGCCGTACAGAAAGCAAAATTGCAATACGAGACGAGCATGTTATCCTTGCTTGACGAACAAAAAACTCTGTACAAGACCATCGAAGGACTCTGGCTGGATGCTAACAGTGCACAGCAACGTTATGCAGCAGCAAACGAGAAGTTGAAGAGTACACAAATCAGCTATGAGTTGATTAGCGAACAGTTTAATCTGGGAATGAAGAATACCATAGAACTTCTTACTGAAAAGAACAACTTGCTACAAGCACAGCAGGAACAGCTTCAAGCCAAATATATGGCCATACTGAATACGCAGTTGCTGAAGTTCTATCAGGGAGATCAATTAGCATTATAAATAAAAGCATAATAAACGAATGAAAACGAAAAAGATTATCTTAATCGCTGTGGCAGTCGTTGTGGTAGCAGGTGCAGGAATCTGGTTCTTTGCAGGTTCACCGGCCAAGCACAAAGTCACCTACGCCACTGCCTACGTGAGCAAAGGCGATATTTCAAATTCGGTCACTGCTACCGGAACCATCGAACCGGTGACGGAAGTAGAAGTCGGTACGCAGGTTTCCGGTATCATCGACAAGATTTACGTAGATTACAACTCGGTAGTAACCAAAGGACAGTTGATTGCCGAAATGGACCGTGCCACATTGCAAAGTGAATTGGCATCACAACAGGCAACGTACGATGGTGCAAAAGCCGAATATGAATATCAGAAGAAGAATTATGAACGTAGCAAAGGCTTACACGAAAAGTCACTGATTAGTGATACGGATTTCGAACAGGCCCTCTACAACTATCAGAAAGCGAAAAGTAGCTATGATAGCAGTAAGGCATCGCTCGCAAAAGCAGAACGTAACCTGGCTTATGCTACTATCACCTCACCGATTGACGGAGTAGTCATCAGCCGTGATGTGGAAGCAGGACAAACCGTTGCTTCCGGATTCGAAACTCCGACACTGTTCACTATTGCTGCCGACCTGACACAGATGCAGGTAGTAGCCGATGTGGATGAAGCTGATATAGGCGGTGTAGTAGAAGGCCAGCGTGCCAGCTTCACGGTAGATGCTTATCCGAATGATGTATTCGAAGGCGTAGTTACACAAATTCGTCTGGGAGATGCAAGCAGTACGAGCAGTACAAGCACCACCACTACAGTAGTTACTTATGAAGTTGTAATCTCTGCTCCCAACCCTGATTTGAAACTGAAACCTCGTTTGACAGCTAATGTCACGATCTATATTCTTGATAAAAAGGATGTGTTGTCTGTCCCGAACAAAGCACTGCGATTCACACCTGAAAAACCGTTAATCGGTAATAATGACATCGTAAAAGATTGCGAAGGCGAACATAAACTCTGGACTCGTGAAGGAACCACATTCACCGCTCATCCGGTAGAAGTAGGAATCAGCAACGGTATATCTACAGAAATTATCAGTGGCATTTCCGAAGGAACAAAAGTAGTGACCGAAGCTACCATAGGAGCAATGCCCGGTGAAAATGTGGCTGCTGAAGGAAATCAGGAAAGTGGCGGAGAAAGAAGTCCGTTCATGCCTGGCCCTCCGGGAAGTAAGAAGAAAAAATAATTATTCAATGTGCCAATCCGTTATTGGCACATTAACACATTATTTACGATGAAAAAAGTAATTGAAATACAAAATATCAAACGTAACTTTCAGGTAGGCGACGAAACCGTCCACGCATTGCGGGGCGTTTCGTTCAATATCAATGAAGGAGAGTTTGTTACCATCATGGGGACTTCCGGTTCGGGAAAATCCACGCTGCTTAATATATTAGGCTGCCTGGACACCCCGACCAGTGGAGAATATCTGCTCGACGATATTCCCGTACGTACGATGAGCAAGCCTCAACGTGCAGTACTAAGAAACCGGAAGATTGGCTTCGTGTTCCAAAGCTACAACTTGTTACCTAAAACGACGGCTGTAGAAAATGTGGAACTACCGCTTATGTACAACTCTGCCGTGAGCGCTTCCGAACGCCGTCGCCGCGCCATCGAATCCCTACAGGCTGTAGGATTGGGGGACCGTCTGGAACATAAATCCAACCAGATGTCCGGTGGACAGATGCAGCGCGTTGCCATCGCACGCGCATTGGTCAACAATCCGGCAGTGATTCTTGCCGACGAAGCGACCGGAAACCTCGATAGCCGTACCTCTTTCGAAATACTTGTACTGTTTCAAAAGCTTCATGCAGAGGGACGTACGATTATCTTTGTAACACATAATCCCGAACTTTCGCAATATAGCAGCCGGAATATCCGTCTGCGTGACGGTCAGGTTATAGAAGATACAACCAATCCGAAAATTCTGTCTGCTGCCGAAGCGCTGGCCGCATTGCCGAAAAACGACGAGGATTAATAATTATTCAATGTGCCGATATACTAATGTGCCGATTGCTGTACAATAAACAGGTTGGGTGACTATACCTTCAGGAAATTGCCCCATTAGTATATAGACAAATTAGCAAATTATTCATTATGAATGGAACTAATTTATTTAAGATAGCTCTCCGGGCATTGGCGAACAATAAGCTGCGTGCTTTTCTCACCATGCTCGGTATCATTATCGGTGTTGCTTCTGTCATCACGATGCTGGCTATCGGACAAGGTTCGAAGAAAAGCATCCAGCAGCAGATTTCCGAAATGGGATCGAACATGATTATGATTCATCCGGGAGCCGATATGCGTGGAGGTGTCCGCCAAGACCCGTCTGCTATGCAAACCTTGAAGCTTGCCGACTACGAAGCCTTGCGTGATGAGACAAGTTTCCTGTCCGCCATCAGTCCCAATGTTTCATCATCGGGGCAACTCATTGCCGGAAACAACAACTACCCAGCTTCCGTGAACGGTGTCGGAACAGAATACCTCGACATCCGCCAGCTGACTGTTGAAAACGGAGAGATGTTCACAGAGGCCGACATACAGAGTTCGGCGAAAGTATGTGTGATTGGAAAGACTATAGTAGACAATCTTTTTCCGGACGGAAGTGATCCGGTAGGTAAGATTATTCGTTTCAGTAAAATACCGCTTCGTGTGGTAGGTGTGCTTAAAGCCAAAGGCTACAACTCCATGGGACAAGACCAGGATGCAGTAGTGCTTGCACCATACACCACAGTGATGAAACGTCTGCTTGCCGTCACGTATTTGCAGGGAGTGTTTGCCTCTGCCCTTACCGAAGATATGACGGATTATGCTACTGACGAAATCAGTACGATCCTCCGTCGCAACCATAAGCTGAAAGCCTCGGATGACGATGATTTTACCATCCGTACCCAACAGGAATTGAGTACAATGCTCAACTCAACCACCGATTTGATGACAACCCTGCTGGCTTGTATCGCAGGTATTTCATTGGTAGTAGGTGGTATCGGAATTATGAATATCATGTATGTATCCGTTACGGAACGTACCCGTGAAATCGGTCTGCGTATGTCTGTCGGTGCACGTGGAGTCGATATTCTAAGCCAATTCCTTATCGAGGCCATCATGATTAGTATCACGGGAGGTATCATCGGAGTGATTATCGGTTGCGGGGCTAGCTGGATTGTCAAGAGCGTAGCGCATTGGCCTATCTATATCCAGCCGTGGAGTGTATTCCTTTCCTTCGCAGTATGTACCGTTACGGGCGTCTTCTTCGGATGGTATCCGGCTAAGAAAGCAGCTGATTTAGACCCGATAGAAGCCATCAGATACGAATAATTGATTGACAACCGTCGGTTGTCAATTAAAAAAATTATCTTTGTCTTTATGAAACAAACCTTTACATCCGCACGTCGTCCCCTGGAGATACTGATACACATTATCAGCTGGGGGATTATGTTCGGTTTCCCGTTCTTCTTCGTTGAACGTGGAAACGGGAACATTAACTGGATGGCCTATATACGCCATCTTGCTGTACCACTCTCTTTTATGATTGCGTTCTACGTGAATTATTTCATTCTTGTTCCTCGTTATCTGTTTCAGAGTCAGGCCAAAAGATATATCGTCTACAACATTATCTTTTTATGTGTCATCGGCATTTTGTTACATCTCTGGCAAAGCCTGACATTCGATCCGTCATTTGCACCCAAAGCCAAAAGACCGGGTATGCCTCCGGGATGGCTATTCTTCCTTAGAGATATGTTGAGCCTCGTATTTACTATCGGCCTAAGTGCCGCTATCCGTATGAGCGCGCGATGGACGCAAAATGAAGCTGCCCGCAAAGAGGCGGAACGAAACCGTGCGGAAGCGGAACTGAAAAATCTGCGAAACCAACTGAACCCTCACTTTCTGCTGAATACCCTGAATAATATCTATGCACTGATTGCATTTGATTCGGACAAAGCGCAACAAGCAGTTCAGGAGTTGAGCAAACTGCTTCGTTATGTGTTATATGATAACCAACAAACGTACGTTCCTCTCTGTAAAGAGGTTGATTTTATCCGAAATTACATTGAACTGATGCGCATCCGCCTGTCGGCCAATGTACAGATGATTACTAAATTTGATATTCAGCCTGACAGTCAGACGCTTATTGCTCCGCTTATCTTTATCTCATTGATAGAGAATGCTTTCAAGCATGGCATCTCCCCTACTGAATCGAGTTTCATCAGTATTCATCTTTCGGAGAATGATAAGGAAGTGATTTGCGAAATTCGCAACAGTAATCATCCAAAGACAGTGGAGGATAAAAGTGGCTCGGGTGTGGGACTGGAGCAAGTCAGCCGCCGGTTGGAGATTCTTTATCCCGGGGCTTATACCTGGTCGAAAGGTATCTCAAAAGATGAAAAAGTATATGAATCGAAATTAAGTATCAAGATCAGAGAGTAGATTTCAAAACATTGAATATAAAAACTTTAGATATAAAATAGTATGATGTTACGTTGTGCAATTGTTGACGATGAGCCGTTAGCTCTTAGCTTGTTAGAGAGTTACGTGAATAAAACCCCGTTCCTGCAACTCGTAGGAAAGTATTCCAGTGCGGTTCAGGCAATGAAAGAATTGCCTGGCGAAGAGGTCGATCTCCTGTTTCTGGACATCCAGATGCCGGAGCTTAATGGTTTGGAGTTTTCGAAGATGGTAGATCCGCACACCCGCATTGTGTTTACTACCGCTTTCGGACAGTATGCCATCGACGGTTATCGTGTCAATGCACTCGATTACCTGCTGAAACCAATCTCCTACGTCGATTTCCTGCAAGCTGCCAACAAGGCCCTTCAATGGTTCGAACTTGTACAGAAACCGGAAGAGATAGACAGTATTTTTGTGAAAAGTGACTACAAACTGGTGCAAGTGGACTTGAAGAAAATCATGTATATCGAAGGACTGAAAGATTATATTAAAATATATACGGAAGATGCTTCCAAACCTATTCTATCACTGATGAGTATGAAAGCAATGGAGGAACTTTTACCTTCCAGCCGTTTCATACGCGTGCACCGCTCATTCATCGTACAAAAAGATAAGATACGTGTGATCGATCGCGGGCGTATTGTTTTTGACAAGACATATATTCCTATCAGCGATAGTTACAAGCAAGTTTTTCAGACTTTTCTTGACGAAAGGAGCTAATTATTCATGAATTTATCGGTAAAAAAGTGAATTTTGTCGATTATAGTTTGTCAAAACCCGTTTTATATCTACCTTTGCAACGAACAGAAAGGGATTGTGAAATTCCAAGAATAGAATAGTTTAGTTAAGTCTAGTTTAGTTTTTGTGTTAATAGCTCCCTCGTCGGCGGACGAACTAGGGAGCTATTTTTTTTATTTATTACAGGAATATAATTGCACAAAATATACATATTTTCCATAACTTTGCAGCGACAAAGGATCACACAAATGGAATATAGCGTAGAAGAACTAAAAAGTGCATTAATAGAGAAATGCGAGAGTGAAGGTATCCTGTATGCAACGGTTGCAATGGACCGTCGTACTAAAGAAATGATTCTTCCTGATACTTTACAAGGAGCTCTGAAACATCCGGAATTCTTCGTATGTACCTGCAAGAAAGTAAAAGACCAATATGTAGTGGAGGAGATTACTAAAGTGTAATACTCCCCCAGTCTTTTATTTTTTATTCGCCCAGTTCACCTAGCAAATCGTAGGAAGGAGCAAAGAAAAGTGTTCCCGTAACTGCTGTACTAAAGTCCAGTAAACGGTCGGTATTGCCTACCGGATTGCCAATAAACATACTTTCCAACATCTGCCGGGTAGTAGTGAACGTACTTGCATAGCCGATGAAGTAAGTACCATATTCTCCCTTAGACGTATTGGCGAACGGCATATTGGCACGCACTATTTTCAGGTCATCACCAATATTAGTGACGGCATTATGCGCATTTTGAGGTTTCTCCTCGTCAGACAGTTCGACATCGTTAAACTTACGACGCCCGATCACTTTCTCCTGTTCTTCCACAGGTAAGGAGTTCCACGCAACCATATCGTGAATATACTTCTGCACAAAGACATAGCTGCCTCCTGCAAAATCAGCATCTTCCTCTCCTACAACTGCAAAATGATAGGGATTTTCATCAACCGCCGGATTCTCCGTTCCATCCACAAAGCCGATAATGGCCTTGCCATCCATATATCTGAAACCGTGAGTTTCGTCGACAGGTTCAACCACGCCTTGAAGTTTCTCATCGATGATAGATGCAAACTCAAAACATAATCCCATCTGTTTTGCACGGATGTGAAACAATAAGTCGCCCGGAGTAGAAACTGCCGTATGCTTCTCGCCTTTTATCTCTTCGAAAGTTTTCAGTTCTTTGGGTTTTCCCTGTTCCGGGAAAAGACGGCTCCAGGCATCGGCTCCAAATCCCATGGTACAACTGAACATCATATCAGGAAAACGGTTACGCATACTGCGAATCAGGGCCGAGAAATTGGCACACACATCTTTTACTTTGTCAAGAGTTTCAGGCGAATCTTTTAAAGTATAAACAATAAAAATAACATTTTCGCCTTGTTTCCCCGCTACGTCTTGTGGGATATTACCACCAAATGAATGTTGATAAGGATTCATATTTTTCTTTTTTTTCTATTAGTTTCGTCAATGAAATAGTTCTGTTCTAACTCATCTTTTTATTAGGATCTTCAATATATGCGGCAGCCCCTTTATCCATAAACAGTTCTACATTTTGCGCATGATGAGCCACATAGGCTGCGGGACCAGTGTCTCCCGAATTACAGATTTCTTCTACTACATCGGCTTTGTTTTTTCCGGTAATCAGGAAAATGACATAGCGGGCATTCTGAATGGGGTATCCCGTCATTGCGATACGCTTCTGCCCGTTACGGGGATGTGCACTGACCACATAAATAGAGTTTGAAGTCAGCAAATCTTCTTGCCCGGGAAAGATCGAAGAAGTGTGTCCGTCATCTCCGGCTCCCAACAGTATAATATCGAATTCCGGCCAACCACGCTTAAACGGCACTTGCTGCCGGACTAACTCCGAATAACGAACCGCCTCTTTCGCAGGCTTTGCCTCTCCACGGATACGGAATACATTCTCATAGAGAATAGGAGTGATACCCAAAAGAAGGTTGCGCATCATTCCGTAATTACTGTCCGAATCATCGGGAGGCACACAACGTTCATCCACCCAATAAATCCGCATACGGTCCCAAGGAGTAATTTCCATATATTCATTCGCCCATAAATCGAACATCAGAGCAGGGGTATTACCACCACTAACTGCGATATTGAACACTCTGTCTGGCTCTTCATTCATGATTTCCACCAGGCGGAGTATCAATGCTCGTGAAGTTTCAATTGATGAGGGAAAAACTGATAGTTTCATAATTCACAATATTGATCTGTATTTGTCAAATTCTTACAAGGATTCGTCCAGTCAGCCCCATGTTCGTGCGTCATTGCTTCGCTTTCCAAAGGTCCCCACGTACCTGCGGGATAACCGTAAAGAGGCGCATCAGGGTTATCTTTCCAATAGCGGAGCACCGGATCGAAGAATTTCCATGAGGCTTCTACTGCATCACTTCGAGTAAATAAAGTCGGATCGCCCTGGATACAATCATCTATCAGACGGGCATAAGCGTCACCACTAGGCACACCGCCCAACTGTGCATAACTGAAATCCATCGTCACCTGGCGGACTTCGAAACCTGCACCGGGGACTTTCATTCCGATTTTGAGCACAATTCCTTCATTCGGTTGCAAACGAAGGATCAATTTATTAGCCCGTGGACAGTTGCCACTAGCACAATGAAACATCTGGTGAGGTGTTTCCCGGAAATGCACAACGATTTCCGTTACTTTCGTCGGCATTTGTTTACCTGTACGAATGTAGAACGGAACGCCACTCCAGCGCCAGTTACTAATGCCCAGTTTCATGGCAATATAAGTTTCCGTACGCGAATCGGGAGCCACTCCTTTTTCTTCACGGTATCCTTTTTTACTACCGGAGGCTGTATATTGTCCGCGAACAATATGTTCGTTCAAATCTACATCATTCAATGGAGTAAGAGATTCGTAGACCTTCACCACTTCATTACGGAAATTGTCTGCATTGAAAACAGCAGGCGGTTCCATAGCCGTAAGGGCCACGAGCTGTATCAGATGATTCTGCACCATATCCCGCAGCGCACCTGCCGTTTCATAGAACCCGCCTCGTTGCTCGATACCCAGATTTTCTACGGCTGTAATTTCTACGTAGTCAATATAGTTACGATTCCAAAGAGGTTCGAAGATACCGTTGGCAAAACGGAAAGCCAGTACATTCTGGGCCGTTTCCTTACCGAGAAAATGGTCGATACGGTAAATCTGATGCTCATTGAAAACAGAGGCATACGTTTTATTCAGTTCAAGTGCCGACTCGAGATCATAGCCGAAAGGTTTCTCAACGATGATGCGCGAGTGGGGAGTGTTAAGTCCGGCAGCTTTCAAATAGATGGGCACTACTCCGTAAAGTGATGGCGGAGTGGCAAGATAGAACAGCAGATTGTCTGGATCTACCTCGTTAGTCAATTCAACCAGACGTTGGCGGAGTTGCGGGTAACCTTCTTCTTTTGCCGGGTCCATCGGTAAATAGTAGAGATGGAAGACAAATGAAGCCATAAGAGCTGTGTCCTGTTCTTCAGACTTGACGAACTGTTGCAGTTCTTCTAATATATAGGAACGGTAGTTATCGTCAGAATAGATCGTACGCCCGATACCCAATATGGAAAACTCTCCGGTCAACCGTTTTTCACGGTAGAGGGAGTAAAGGGCAGGCATCAGCTTACGCTTGGTCAAATCACCTGACGCACCGAAAATTATCATTGCAAATTTATCCACTTTATTAATTTCTAAATATGAATTATAGGTTTACTCAAACATTATAGGTGCCCGATTTCGTATCTCCTCCGTGGCCTGTCCAGTTCTCATGAAAGAACTGTCCGCGCAACTCATCCTTACGCTCAAAAGTGTGCGCACCAAAATAATCGCGTTGTGCCTGTACAAGGTTGGCGGGCAGATCGGCAGAAGTGAGCGAATAGAAATAGTTGAGGGCAGAGGAGAAAGCAGGAACGGGAAGTTCTTCTTTCATGGATTCCGCCACCAGGCTCTTCCATCCGGGAAGCAATGTCTTCATTTCTTCTTTAAAATAAGGAGCCAACAACAAGTGTTTAGGCTTGTCGGTGGCTTCGAAGGCAGCAGCAATATCGTTCAGGAATATACTGCGGATGATGCATCCCCCACGCCACATACGTGCAATGGAAGCCAGGTCGAGATGCCAGCCGAAAGCGTCGGAAGCACGTTGCAACACGGCGAATCCCTGGGCATAAGAGACGAGTTTGGAAGCATAAAGAGCAGAAAAAATATTCTTTACGAGTTCCGCCTTATTATATATAGGTTGTGTATGTTGACACTGGAATTGCTTGGAAGCCAAGTGACGCAAGTCTTTCTGTGAAGAAAGGCTTCGTTCGAATACCGCCGTGGCAATTAGCCCTAACGGCATACCGAGTTCCATCGCATTGATAACCGACCATTTACCGGTTCCTTTCTGTCCGGCTGCATCCAGAATTTTATCAATGAGATAACCTCCGGATTTGTCTTTATGCCGCAGAATGTTGGCGGTGATTTCAATCAGATAACTGCGAAGTTTGCCTTCGTTCCAACGGGCAAAGACATCAGCCATTTCCTCATTGGTCAGATCAAGCAACTTTTTCATCACCCAATAGGCTTCGGCAATCAGTTGCATATCACCATATTCGATACCGTTGTGAATCATCTTCACAAAATGACCGGAGCCGGCAGGACCCACCCATTGGCAACAAGGAGTGCCGTCCGGAGCTTTTGCCGCAATACTCTGAAGAATCGGTTTCACTTCCGGCCATGCTTTTTCCGAACCGCCGGGCATAATAGAAGCGCCATTCAAGGCTCCCTCCTCACCACCGGACACACCGCTACCGACGAAAAGAAATCCCTTTGATTCCGCCAGTTGGACACGACGGTTGGTATCTTCGTAATTAGAATTACCGCCATCAATAAGAATGTCTCCCGGTGAAAGCAACGGGAAAAGCTGATCCATCAGTTCGTCTACCGGACTTCCGGCACGAACCATCATCATAATCTTACGGGGAATAGCTATCGAATCTACAAATGCCTTTATATCCGTGAATCCTTCGATGTTTTTACCTTTTGCACGACCATTCAGGAAGCGCTCTACCACCCCCTCTTCTACTCCGGGAACAGTACGGTTATATACCGACACGTGCCATCCCTTACTCTCCATGTTTAAAGCAAGATTCTCGCCCATCACAGCCAAGCCGATAAGTCCGATATCTGTTTTATTCTGATTTGCCATAACTTGTATATTTTGAATATTCTTTATCTTAGTAACATTTAAAATGCACATTTGTTCGCAAGATTTTAGATTAAAACATTATTTTTGTAGTCTACAAATAAAATCAAGGATGAAGAAGATCAAAATCGGTTTGTTGGCACGCATCGTTATCGCCATCATTTTGGGTATTGCCATCGGCACAGTTTTCCCGGCTCCGCTAGTGCGAATATTTGTTACGTTCAATGGTATTTTCAGTGAATTTCTCAATTTCTCTATCCCATTGATTATCGTCGGGCTGGTCACTGTGGCTATTGCCGACATCGGGAAAGGTGCAGGAAAAATGCTGCTCCTGACTGCTTTGATCGCTTACTTCGCTACTCTTTTTTCCGGCTTTCTCTCCTACTTCACAGGAGTCACAATATTTCCCTCACTTATCGAACCGGGTGCACCACTTGAAGAAGTAAGCGCAGCGCAGGGAATCCTCCCCTACTTCTCCGTTTCCATTCCGCCACTGATGAACGTGATGACAGCCCTGGTTTTAGCTTTCACACTGGGGTTAGGACTGGCGTCACTCAACAGCGACGCATTGAAAAATGTGGCACGTGATTTTCAGGAAATTATCGTACGAATGATAAGTGCCGTCATTCTGCCTTTGCTGCCGCTTTATATTTTCGGCATATTCCTCAACATGACACATTCGGGACAAGTATATTCTATCCTGATGGTGTTTATTAAAATTATCGGAGTCATCTTCGTTCTTCATATTTTCCTGTTGGTTTTTCAGTATTCCATTGCGGCATTGTTTGTGCATAAAAATCCATTCAAATTGCTTATCAAAATGCTGCCGGCTTACTTCACGGCATTGGGCACACAATCATCCGCAGCCACCATCCCCGTGACGCTGGAACAGGCCAAAAAGAACGGAGTATCTGCCGAAGTGGCCGGATTCGTGATTCCGCTATGTGCCACCATCCATCTATCGGGCAGCACATTGAAAATCGTAGCCTGCGCACTGGCATTGATGATGATGCAGGGAATGCCGTTCGACTTCCCCCTGTTCGCCGGGTTTATCTTTATGCTGGGTATCACAATGGTAGCCGCTCCGGGAGTTCCGGGTGGAGCAATCATGGCTTCCCTGGGGATTCTGCAATCCATGCTCGGTTTCGACGAATCGGCACAAGCTTTGATGATTGCGCTTTACATCGCCATGGACAGTTTCGGCACTGCCTGCAATGTGACGGGAGACGGAGCTATCGCTTTGATTATCGACAAAATAATGGGAAAAAGCCGTGCTGAATGACTGTGCTGAAAAATAATTGGAAAGTCACTTGGCTGGGTCACAAAAAATGCCGACATTTGCACCCACATTTTCAATTATATAAATAATTAGCGTATGAAAAAAGCCCTAATTTCAGGCATCACCGGGCAAGATGGTTCTTATCTTGCCGAATTTCTATTGCAAAAAGGTTACGAAGTACACGGTATACTCCGTCGTTCTTCTTCGTTCAATACAGGACGTATTGAACATTTGTATTTTGACGAGTGGGTGCGCGACATGAAACAGAAACGTACGATTAATCTGCATTATGGGGATATGACAGATTCTAGTTCGTTAATTCGTATTATTCAACAGGTGCAACCGGATGAAATCTACAATCTCGCAGCTCAAAGCCACGTGAAGGTTTCGTTCGACGTTCCGGAATACACTGCCGAAGCAGATGCTATCGGCACGTTGCGTATGCTCGAAGCTGTACGCATCCTGGGACTGGAAAAGAAAACCCGCATCTATCAGGCTTCTACTTCCGAATTGTTCGGTAAGGTGCAGGAAGTTCCACAAAAAGAGACAACTCCATTCTATCCCCGTTCTCCGTATGGGGTAGCCAAACAATATGGTTTCTGGATTACTAAAAACTACCGCGAAAGCTATGGTATGTTTGCAGTAAACGGTATTTTGTTCAATCACGAGAGCGAACGCCGTGGTGAGACGTTCGTTACCCGTAAAATTTCGCTTGCTGCCGCACGTATCGCACAGGGCGAACAGGACAAACTGTACCTGGGTAATCTGGATTCTCTTCGCGACTGGGGATATGCCAAGGATTACATCGAATGTATGTGGCTGATCCTGCAACATGATGTTCCCGAAGATTTCGTTATTGCTACTGGAGAAATGCACACGGTGCGCGAATTCGCAACGTTAGCATTCAAAGAAGCAGGGATCGAGCTTCGTTGGGAAGGTGAAGGCGTAAATGAAAAAGGTATCGACGTAGCTACCGGAAAATCTCTGGTAGAAGTTGATCCGAAGTATTTCCGTCCATCGGAAGTAGAACAATTGCTGGGCGACCCGACTAAAGCTAAAACACTGTTGGGCTGGGATCCACGTAAAACATCATTCGAAGAACTGGTAAGTATCATGGTTCGCCACGATATGGAGAAAGTGAGACGAATGATTGCTACCAAACATTAAAACTTGCTTTACTAATAGAATGGAAAAGAATGCAAAGATATATGTAGCAGGACACCGCGGACTTGTGGGATCTGCTATCTGGAAGAATTTGCAGGATAAAGGATACACCAATCTGGTAGGCCGCACTCACAAAGAGCTTGATCTGCTGGATGGCACGGCTGTCCGTAATTTTTTCGATGAAGAACAACCGGAATATGTATTCCTTGCTGCTGCCTTTGTGGGTGGTATCATGGCGAACAGCATCTACCGTGCCGACTTTATCTATAAGAATCTGCAAATTCAACAGAATATCATCGGAGAGAGCTTCCGTCACCATGTAAAGAAGTTGCTCTTCCTTGGTAGCACGTGTATTTATCCACGCGATGCCGAACAGCCGATGAAAGAAGATGTATTGCTTACTTCACCGTTAGAATATACCAACGAGCCGTATGCAATCGCCAAAATTGCCGGACTGAAAATGTGCGAGAGCTTCAACCTGCAATATGGAACGAACTACATCGCTGTGATGCCGACAAACCTTTACGGACCGAATGATAATTTCGACTTGGAACGCAGTCATGTACTGCCTGCCATGATCCGAAAGATTCATCTGGCACACTGTCTGAAAGAAGGAAACTGGGAAGCTGTACGCAAGGATATGAATCTGCGTCCGGTGGAAGGTGTAAATGGCGACAGTCCGAAAGAAGAAATCCTGGCTATTCTGCAAAAATACGGAATCAGCGAAACAGAAGTCACTCTTTGGGGGACAGGTACTCCACTCCGCGAGTTCCTTTGGAGCGAAGAAATGGCAGATGCCAGCGTCTTCGTAATGGAGCACGTAGACTTCAAAGATACCTATAAAGAAGGCAGCAAAGATATCCGCAACTGCCATATCAACATCGGCACCGGTAAGGAAATCACCATCCGTCAGCTGGCCGAACATATTGTAGAAACTGTAGGGTATCAAGGAAAACTGACCTTCGACAGCAGCAAACCGGACGGCACTATGCGCAAGCTGACCGATCCTTCGAAACTGCACTCTTTGGGGTGGCACCATAAAATTGAAATCGAGGAAGGCGTACAAAGAATGTACGAATGGTACTTGAAATAAGAATTTAAAGAATCAATCAATATGCTATGAGCAGAATTATTTTTGCTTATAGCATATTTTTTTTTGATTATAGCATAATGATTTTTGGTTATAGCATAATGAAATTAGCTATAAGCATAATCTTTCCTCCTACCAGCCTGTCGCAATCTCACTACATCGCCCTTCCCCCATTTCCAAAAATTCTTCCCTCTTAATTCTTCATTCTTAATATAATTGCTATATTTGCACAAATTAATACCAAATGTGCAAAACAATGGAACAAAGTTTTATAGCCTACATTGAGAATAGTATCAAAAATAATTGGGACCTGGATGCCCTGACCGATTATAAAGGTGCAACTTTACAGTATAAAGACGTAGCTCGCAAGATCGAAAAACTCCATATCATTTTTGAAGAAAGTGGAATCCGCAAAGGAGATAAAATCGCTGTTTGCGGAAGAAACAGCTCTCATTGGGGAGTCACTTTCCTTGCTACACTGACGTATGGGGCAGTTGTTGTACCCATCCTCCATGAATTTAAAGCGGACAATATACATAACATCGTCAACCATTCCGAAGCAAAATTACTGCTTGTAGGAGATATGGTATGGGAAAACCTGAATGAGTCGGCAATGCCGCTACTGGAGGGTATCCTGATGATGAATGACTTCACCCTGCTAGTGTCACGCAGCGAACGACTGACTTATGCACGCGAGCATCTGAACGAAATGTTCGGCAAAAAATATCCGAAGAATTTCCGCACAGAGCATATCGCTTATCATAAGGATGAACCGGAAGAACTGGCTGTTATCAATTATACTTCAGGAACAACAAGTTACTCGAAAGGAGTAATGCTCCCCTATCGCAGTCTGTGGTCGAATACCAAATTTGCTTTTGAAGTGTTAGACCTGCAAGCCGGAGATAAGATCGTATCCATGCTCCCTATGGCACACATGTACGGACTGGCTTTCGAATTCCTTTATGAGTTCTCCGTGGGTTGCCACATCTACTTCCTTACTCGCATGCCGAGTCCGAAAATCATTTTCCAGGCTTTCGAAGAGGTGAAACCTAATCTGATTGTTGCCGTACCGCTTATCATCGAAAAAATCATCAAGAAGAGCGTACTTCCGAAACTGGAAACTCCTGCAATGAAGATCTTACTAAAAGTACCTATCATCAATGACAAGATAAAAGCAACGGTACGCGAAGAAATGATTAAAGCATTTGGCGGAAACTTCAAAGCTGTTATTGTAGGAGGTGCTGCTTTCAATCAGGAAGTAGAACAGTTCTTGAAAATGATTGATTTCCCTTATACAGTAGGATATGGAATGACGGAATGTGGTCCGATTATCTGTTACGAGGATTGGAGAAGATTCAAACCAGGTTCATGCGGAAAAGCTGTACCACGTATGGATGTGAAAGTGTTGTCATCTGATCCCGAGAACATTGTTGGCGAAATCGTATGTAAGGGTCCGAATGTGATGTTGGGATATTACAAAAACGAAGAAGCCACCCAGAAAGTTATCGACAAAGACGGATGGCTGCATACAGGTGACCTGGCTTTGATGGATGCTGAAGGAAATGTTACGATCAAAGGACGCAGCAAGAACCTGTTATTGAGTGCTAGCGGACAGAATATCTACCCGGAAGAAATTGAAGATAAATTGAACAACCTGCCATACGTGGCTGAAAGTATTATCGTTCAGCAAAACGAAAAACTTGTCGGACTTGTTTATCCTGATTTTGACGACGCTTTCGCTCATGGCCTGAAGAATGAAGACATCGAGCAAATAATGGAAGAAAACCGTGTGGCACTGAATGATACGCTACCGGCTTACAGCCAAATATCCAAGATGAAAATCTATCCGGAAGAATTCGAAAAGACACCGAAGAAGAGCATCAAACGTTATTTATACCAGGAAGCAAAAGGCTAATATAAAGTTAGTTGCATAGAGATATTACTTAAACCGAAAAGAGAAAGGAATGAAGATAAAGAAAACAATATTCACGGCAGCTATACTAATGGCTGCCGTTTGTTTACCGGCACAGAACAAGAGTGCAGGTATTAATATATCTATCTGGAAAGATATTTGTACGCAACCGCATGACAGTACACAGACGACTTATGTGAACATCGGCCTCCTGTCTACAATGAATCGCTTGAACGGTGTGGGTATCAATGCATTGGGGAGTGTGGTACATGGTGACATGAACGGAGTACAAATCACCGGATTAGCCAATCTAGCAGGTGGAACAATGAGGGGTGTCCAGCTGGCCGGTATCAGTAATATCAGTGGTAACAACACCGTAGGACTTTCTGCTGCCGGACTGGTAAATATCACCGGCGACAGAACTCAGGGAGTAATCATATCCGGTTTAACCAGTATCGGAGGAGATAATACCTCGGGGTTAATGATTAGCGGTTTCATGAATGTGACGGGCAATATGGCTTCGGGACTACACTTTTCCGGAGCGGCAAATATTACAGGACAGAGTTTCGGCGGCTTGATGGCTTCCGGACTTTTGAATGTAGTAGGCGAACACATGAACGGCTTGCAGATTGCAGGAATTGCCAACATAACTGCATCGAAACTGAATGGGGTGCAAATAGCATTATGTAATTATGTAACGCAGGCTCGCGGACTTCAAATTGGCCTTGTCAATTATTACAAAGAAGATATGAAGGGATTCCAACTCGGATTGGTTAATGCGAATCCTGATACAAGAGTGCAGATGATGGTGTATGGTGGAAATGCTACGCCTGTCAATATAGGTGTACGCTTCAAGAACCAATTGTTTTATACCATTCTGGGAGTCGGCTCCATGTATCAGGGGTTGAATGATAAGTTTTCGGCAAGTGCATCCTATCGTGCCGGTTTGTCCTTCCCTCTTTACAAAGGCTTATCCATCAGCGGAGACCTTGGCTACCAGCATATCGAGGCGTTCGATAACAAAGACGAGGTGATTCCGAAACGCTTATATGCATTGCAGGCACGTGCCAATCTGGAATATCAATTTACCAGGAAGTTCGGCATCTATGCAACAGGTGGTTATGGGTTAACCAGATTCTATAATAAATCAAGCAATTACGATAAAGGAGCGATTATAGAAGCAGGCATTGTTCTTTTCTAAATAAAATTACAATGAACGTTGAGATGAACATAACTACAATTAGAGAATACCAGCCAACAGATAAGAATGCTGTAATAGATTTAATCAGACAGAACACGCCTGCATATTTTGCACCGAAAGAAGAAGCTGATTTTAGTAACTATCTGGATAGCGAACGTGAACTTTATTTTGTTCTATTACTCAACAAGAAGGTTGTAGGCTGTGGCGGAATAAATTTTACAAAGGATAAAGCCAGCGGAAAAATAAGTTGGGATATCATACATCCCCAGTACCAAGGCAAATCGTTAGGAGCACAATTATTAAAATATAGAATTGAAATATTAAAGTCCATTGATGGTATTCAAAAAATAACCGTTAGAACTTCACAATTAGCCTATAAATTCTACGAAAAGCAAGGATTCACTGAAAGAAATCCAAAGAGACTATTGGGCCAAAGGCTTTGATATGTATAGTATGGAATATAGCGGGCATTAATAATAAAAGTGCAATTCAAAATAAATAATGAATTGCACTTTTTCCTTATATATCAAGTAAATAAAGACACTATATTTTAAGCATTACTTAAGCTATCAAATGATGAATGATGGCTTTAAGCCCTTATCATTTCGATCTATCATATCTTTTCCTTTATCAGACCAGTACGATAAGCAACAAGGAGTTTCTTCAAATCCTGTATTTGAGTCACCAGTTCTTTTCCCTTATCGGTATCTTTCACCATCATTCGTTGCGAATTAAATTCGAGAACGAAGTTGGTCGATTTGATATCAAGCCCCTCTTCAATGGCTTTCTGACGAGACTGGAACGGTTCGTGCTGTACGAGTTGCATACCATGAGAATGATAAACAAGCGTATATCCCGCAATTCCCGTTTCCGGCTGATAAGCTTTTGAAAAACCACCATCAATAACGAAAAGCTTGCCATTGGCTTTCATAGGTTGTTCTCCCTGAATCGTCTTCACAGGCACATGACCGTTGATTATATGCGAATGAGGCCCTGAAGCTCCAAACTCTGTCAAAATCTGGTCACAAATATCTTCCCGGTTACGCAATGTGTAATAATAGCCTTTCTTTTCTTTATGTAACTCTTTATCTTCTACAAAATAGCGCTCAAAAGTCGCCATCTTATCTTTATCGAACAAAGGAGCTTCCGGACCACACCACATATACCAGATATAATCCATAGCAAATTCCTTATCCTCCTCTCCTTCTTCATCGAAATAAGCGGTACGGATCAATTGATCGGCTTTATCCAGCAATTTATGTCCCCAGTATTCCTTACCACGTATTTTGACATGTTTAAAGCTGCCATCCTCATTCAGAGGAACAGAAGCATGATAAAGAAGATTCGAGTTTGAAACCAGATACATACCGCCATAGGTAAACAGACAACGCATGTGCTTCTTCAATTTCTCACTATTCATAAATGAATAATGAATCTTTTCTACCAATTCGCGTTCTTCTTCAGTCAGTCGGTAAGGATCTGCCGGGTCTACAGTCGGGAAGTTGGTATCACGCAAAGCATATTCTTTTCCTTCATATACAAAGACGCCGCGTTCAAAATCAATCTTCTCCAGAAGTTTACGATTAGCCATTCCGAATTCCGGACGGCGGTCGATGATTTCAGCTTCCAGCTTAAACTGGATAATGGTAATGGCTTTATGCATTTGAGTAATCAAACGCAAAGTCTTCTCATTATAATGAGCATCGGCAAAGTTCATTTTCGGCATGAAGATTGCGCAAGGATCATCGGCATACGTATCCATTGCAAAAGTAGCCAATGGAAGCAAATTGATTCCGTATCCGTCTTCAAGTGTACCCAGATTACCATAGCGCATGGACATACGTATCACGTTAGCGATACAACTATCATTACCGGAAGCTGCTCCCATCCAAAGAATATCATGATTTCCCCATTGAATATCGAAATTGTGGTAATTACACAATGTATCCATAATGATATGCGCACCGGGACCACGGTCGTAAATATCACCTACGATATGAAGAGAATCAATAGTCAAGCGCTGAATCAGATTACACATAGCGATAATGAAATCGTCGGCACGCTTCGTAGTGATAATTGTGCTGATAATTACATTAATATAAGCATGCTTATTCGGTTCGATAGACGATTCGTGCAATAACTCCTGAATGATATAAGAGAATTCGGCAGGCAGTGATTTACGAACCTTCGAACGAGTATATTTGGAAGACACGTTCTGACAGACTTTCACCAGTTGGTTCAGCGTAATCAGATACCAATCATCCAGATCCTTTTCACGGGCCTTCACCAATTGCAGTTTCTCTTCGGGATAATAAATCAAAGTACAGATTTCTTTCTTTTCAGCTTCACGAAGAGTGTTGCCGAATATTTCATTTACTTTACGTTTTACCGCACCGGAAGCATTTTTCAGTACATGCTGAAAAGCTTCATATTCTCCATGAATATCAGTCAGGAAATGCTCCGTCCCTTTAGGTAGATTTAAGATAGCCTCTAAGTTGATTATTTCCGTACTGGCATCGGCAATGGTAGGAAAACTTCGGGAAAGCAGTTGTAGGTAACGGAGATCACTCACAATGCTTTCAGGAGTTATGTTACTTTGAGCAGTCATTCTATTTACAATTTTACTATTTACAATTATTTCTCAATTCAACAAGAACATTAACAACACTTGAGCGATAATTACCCGCAGAAACATACACAGCGGATAAACGGTCGCATAGGCCACGGATGGGTTGTCGCCGGGAATTGTATCGTTTACATAGTTCAGTGCCATCGGATTTGCCATACTTCCGCACAACATGCCAGATACAGTACCGAAATCAATCTTCATCATCTTGAAAGCCACAAAACCCACCAGTACGGTTGGAACAATAGTCAATCCGGCTCCTAAAGCGATCCATAACAAACCTTCCGGACGGAATACGGTGTCGAAAAAATGAGCTCCGGCATCCAGTCCCAGACAAGCAAGGTACATGGAAAGTCCCAAGGCACGTAACATCAGATTCGCACTACGGGTGGTATAAGTAATCATGTGTATCCGTGGTCCAAAAGTTCCCAGAAGGATACCAACGATAATCGGTCCACCCGCTAATCCCAGCTTCACAGGAGTACTGACACCCGGAAAAGAGAAAGGAATCGCCCCCAATGCCAAACCGAGTACGATGCCGATAAACACAACAACCAGATTGGGTTCTTTCAAACTTTTTACAGCATTTCCAAGTACTTTCTCCACATTCTGAATAGCAGCAGCCTCTCCCACTACCGTCAGGCGGTCTCCTAATTGAAGTACCAATCCCGGAGTAGCAAGCAACTGTACACCCGACCGGTAAACGCGACTAATGTTAATCCCATAATGATTTCTCAACCGGAGTGAACCGAGTTTCTTACCATTCAGTTCAGGGCGGGTAACGACAATACGTTGCGAAATCAATTCACTATCAATCGCATTCCAGTCAATGTCCTCTTTATTCCAATCCGTATTTTCCTGTTCACCAAAAAGCACGGTCAAGGCCAAAGCATCTTTCTCCGCAGCTACCACCAGTAAACGGTCACCTTCCTTCAATATCTTGTCAGAAGTCGGAATACTTACATGTCCGTCACGCCATAAGCGGGAGATGACAAACTTCGGGTAACTCATGCGAGCTATATCCTTGATGCTTTTATTGAAAATAGCAGGATTGTGTACTTGAAACGCTGCAATGTAGGTTTTGTTCGCATCATCTTTCTCTTTTATCTCCAAGTCTTCTTTGTGAACCAGCACTTTGCGAATTAATAAAACGGCAAGGATTACACCAACTACCCCCATCGGATAGGCTACCGCACATCCTAAAGCAGGAGTACTGCTGTCCATTCCCATCTGTTTCAATGTTTGTTGTGCGGCTCCCAACGCTGGAGTATTCGTCGTTGCTCCACAAAGGATACCGACCATATCAGGAAGAGAGACACCTGTTGCATAACTAGCCACCACGGTCAACAACGTTCCCAACAGAACAACTCCCAATGCCAGCATATTCAATGTTACCCCTCCTTTGCGGAAAGAGCTAAAGAAACCGGGACCGACTTGCAAACCGAGAGAATAAACGAAAATGACCAGTCCGAAACTTTCTGCGTAGTTCAACATCTGCGGATCGACCGAAAGCCCGAGATGGCCGGCGAGGATGCCTGCAAAAAAAACAAAAGTGACTCCCAGGGAAACTCCCCAGAAATGCACTCTTCCCAAGCCCAGACCAATGGCAGAAATCAATGAAAGTACCACAACAGCCTGTAAGGCAGAATGTTCGAGAAATAGACTATATAACCACTCCATGTATATAAAAACTAATAGGGCGCAAAGATAAAAACTATTTAGTCCGGTTCAAAACTTTTAAGCTTTCATTTCGCGCCCTATTTATACCCTGAATCATATATCTTGAAATCTTATTGATTACCCTTTTACTCCGTTACCTATTATTTTGTTCCTAATAACTATCCTATTTCTATCTTAACTATCTTATCCTTCTCTTTTCACCTGCATCTTGTTATCCCTCAAACGATCTTTTTCCCTCTGTTTCTTTCCGTTTTATCTTTCATCATTTCCCCTGAAACTCCACAAAGTTATTTCGTCCGTCCAGATAACCGCTTAACCTGTTTCCACCGATGTACACATCATCCAGGTATGAAACATCATTCGGTCCGTATGACATACGAATGGAAGTCTGCGCATAATTCTCCCAGCTCCAACGGAAATTATATTCATACTGCTCTACTGTCCCGTTAGGATATTCCACCCGTATATAGTCAATTCCCGTACGATCTAAAAAGAAATCCAGTTCCTGACGGCAATAGTTACCGTCCATGTCCCGGTAGAAACTAACCCAGGTACGGCTACACAAATCAGCCGAACGATTATAGTATCCTGCACCATTATTATCATCATCATAGAAACTGTCTATTTCCACTTCGCAAGAGGTAAAACTTACCATCAATATAGCCATCAAAGCCAAACCGAAGTATTTAAATGTGTTCGTTTTCATATTCCTTTATTTTTAACGGTTCTCTAATTATTATCTATCATTTATCTTTCGATAGAACAAAAGTAGAGAATGAATTTTCCTTATGAAACTGAAAACTCCTACTTATCGGGAGGAAATTGCCTAAATCTAGGGGTAAATCCCCCCAATGAAGTCTATTTCAAAGAATTCTTGTATCTTTGCCTCCTGTTAACAACACATGAAATCATCTGTCGCATGAAGTCAATCAAATCCCATATCACCCAACTGCTGAAATCCCTCAATGAGGGAGTATTCGAAAAAGAACATACCATCGCACTCTCCCTATTATCTGCCATGGCAGGTGAAAGTATCTTTCTATTGGGCCCTCCGGGAGTAGCCAAGAGCTTAGTGGCGCGCAGGCTCAAACTGGCTTTTAAAGATGCGGATGCTTTTGAATATCTGATGTCTCGTTTCAGTACACCGGATGAAATATTCGGCCCCGTCTCCATCTCAAAATTGAAAGATGAAGATACATACGAACGTATTACAAAAGGATACTTGCCGACAGCATCGATTGTCTTCCTGGATGAAATATGGAAAGCCGGTCCTGCTATCCAAAATTCTCTTTTGACAGTAATCAATGAAAAGATATATCGCAACGGACAATTTACGGTGCGTGTTCCTCTGAAAGCGCTGATTGCCGCGTCCAACGAACTACCCGCAAAAGGTGAAGGACTGGAAGCCCTATACGACCGTTTCCTGATCCGCCAGTTTGTCGGATGCATTGAACAGGAATATGCTTTCGACCAGATGATTTCTTCTACACGGGAAGTAGAACCTGAAATCCCGGCAAAACTCCAGGTAGACGATGAATTATACAATCAAATACAAGCTGAAAGTGAGAAAGTAGGTATCCACTATACCATCTTCGAGCTGATTCACAATATCAAACGAGAAATCGAACAATATAATACAGGGCGGGATGAAAACACCCCTCCGATCTATATATCCGACCGCCGTTGGAAAAAAATAGTAGGTCTGCTCCGCACCTCGGCCTATCTGAACGAATCTCCGGGAATTCACTTCTCCGACTGCTTGCTGATGAGTGCCTGTCTGTGGGATGAAGTTTCGCAGCTCCCCATCATCGAAAACATAGTGGAACAGTCGATTGCACGGGGAATCAATACATATTTATTGGGAGAAAAACGACTGGAACAGAAACTGGATACATTGAAAGAAAACATGAAGTCCGAACACAGCCTACGGGAACTTAGCGATCCGGGAATCCAGGTCGTAGATACCTTCTATCATCGCATAGAAGGTTACCACATTGCCGGAAATTTACTCATCTTTGCTTCGGATTACCAGTCTTTGAGGAAAGACAGCAACCGGTTGTTTTATATCCAACAGGATAAATTCCGTCCGGTCAACAAAATCCTGAAAGCCTACGATTTCGTAAAGAACAGGAATATCGCACAAAAGAATATTTATTCCCTCCGAAAAGGGAAACGATCTGTTTTCGTCAACAATCAGGAGTATCCACTACTATGTTATGATAATTGCGAACCTTTGCCAACACAGCAGGACGGCAGTACTCCGTTCGAATTTACATTGCAGGAAGTGATAGATTTACTTCATCAAATGGAGGTAGAATATAAAACAATCTCCGAGCGGGAAACAGCATATACAAAGGAACATTTTTTCTTAAGTTCATCGCAAAAAAGCAAAATTAAGCGAATCTTAGGGGAAACTGCACATATCATAGAGAACTACCGGAACGAACTTCGCATCATCGCTCATGCCCATGAACAAGAGAACAGAGAGTATTAGGCTCAAGCACCTGCAAGACATTTATTACGAAAAATTGCAGGGAATAGCCTATGATGTGTACGACGAACAACTACACAATCTGATTATCCGTCCCGAAGAACTGGATGCGGACATTCATCTGTATTTTCGTCACACACAACCCTCCCTGCAAGATTTCTACTCCCGTTATGCATCGCAATGGGAATACTTTCATGAAATGAATGAAGCATCGGACGCAAAGTTTCTTCAATTCCTGAAAAACAGCGCATACCCCTTCTCCATGAAATATCACCTGGTAGACCTCAACGTAAAATACTACCTCCAACGTTTTAATGCAATCAGCCCGCGTTCCAAAGAATGGAAAGCGTTGCGGACTCTTTTTTTCGACAAGTGGCATACGCTACTCTCGAACAATGAGTTCAACTATCAGATGGAACATATCGAGCAACTCTGTGAGGATTTCTACCGTATTCAACTGGCATTAGCCAAAAATCTTCCGGTACGCGGTGGCTCACGCCTCGTCTGGCTACTTCGCAATCATAAACAGATAGCGGAACAGATTTTAGAATACGAAGAAACGATCAAACGAAATCCCGTTATCCGCGAACTGGTAGAAATCTTAGGCAAAAAACACCAAAGTAGCCGGAAACGTTTCAAAATGACCGCAGGTATTCACCGGGAACAAATTATATCTCATGCCACCCGAAGTGATATTGCAGGCATTTGTGAAGGAAACGATTTGAATAGTCTTCTCCCTCTGGAATATTGTTATCTGGCGGAAAAGAACCTGCAACCCATATTTTTCGAGCGTTTCATAGAGAAGAGACTACAAGTCATCGATTATCAATCGCACGAGAAACAAACCATCAATGATAAGAAAACAGTAGGAAATGAAGTTTCCGAAGAAGCTGAAGGCCCTTTCATCGTTTGCCTGGACACTTCCGGTTCTATGGCAGGCGAACGGGAAAGAATCGCAAAATCTACTCTACTTGCCATTGCCGAATTGACAGAAGTACAACATCGGAAATGTTACGTCATCCTCTTCTCCGATGATATCGAGTGTATTGAAATAACCGATTTAGGGAGTAGTTTCGATCGCCTTGTCGATTTTCTAAGCCAATCTTTTCATGGTGGCACAGATATGGAACCAGTCATCACACATGCTTTGCGAAAGATCAGCGAAGAAGGATATATGGAAGCAGACATCATCACCGTATCGGATTTTGAGATGCGTCCAGTCGATAAACTGCTATCCCGGACCATAGAACATGCAAAAGCAAAACAGACAAAAATGTATGCCATTTCTTTAGGAGGCAAAAGTGCCGAGACCAGTTATCTGAAATTATGTGATAAATATTGGGAATATAGTGTTCAAAACGCTGAAAGTCTTAATAAAAATAGAATTGAAGAATCAAATATTTAATCAATGTTATAAAACATCTCTTTTTTCTTGTTTTATTTGCAAATTCGACAGAAGTCCGTATATTTGTACTGTGTTTTTCATAGTATTAGATTTAAGGTTAACAAAAGATTGGCTGTCTGGGATAGATAGCCTTTTTTTATGTTCTTTTCTCACGTCAAATATACCGTCACTATCCCATCCGGATGTTTACCCTATCCCATGAAGATACCGTCACTATAATAAGCGGATAGCGTCAATATGTTTCAAGTTCCCATTCCATCGATAAAAATTAAAAGCTTTCGAAAAAAATTTCTTCCGTTTAACATTTGAAACATAGCAGGTTATCTCATTTCACAAAAAACAGGTAAAAAAAATCTTGCTAAAAGATTTGCGTAGTCCAAAAGTTCCCCCTATATTTGCACCGCATTTGAGAGAGAATGCGGGTTCAAGGAAGTTTGGGTGAGTGGCTGAAACCACCAGTTTGCTAAACTGACGTACTCGTAAGGGTACCGGGGGTTCGAATCCCCCAGCTTCCGCAAAATCTCAAAATAAAAAGAGCTAAGTTTTATAGACTTGGCTCTTTTTAAATCTATCAAACTCCGGTGGGTTCGTCTAACGGTTAGGACACATGCCTCTCACGCATGTAATACGAGTTCGATTCTCGTACCCACTACCAAAGAAAAAAGAGGAAATGCAGTTTAACTACATTTCCTCTTTTTCTTTATAGATCTCGAAATAAGATTCCTTATCAATCCTCAACCGGACTCTATCCTCCCTTTTCTGTCCTGCCAGATTCACAAACAGATTGAAATACAGTTGGCTGAAAGAAAGGTTGGAACGATCATAAGTAATATCAAATGTCCAGGTTCTACGAAAAGAATCGAACGTTGCATACGATTGCTCACCCCCTTTACACATAAACACTTCCGGGAAAGACGTAGGAGGATAAGGCTGGAATAAACCCGCTAATTGAGCATAAATATAGTCAATCATCCATTCGTCTCCTGTTAAAGTCAATTCTCCCTTTAAACGAAGTTTAATGGCATAACTGGCAGTCACGTCGGACGAAGTATAAACAGGAACCTGGCTTTCTGCCGGATAGTTGCCGTCTTTATATCCAAGACTCATCGTTAGTTTGGATAGACCGACACCATTAAAGCCACTCACCTCCTGATCTGCCAACCGGTTTTTCAGACTGACCATGAATGTCAGTTTACCAAGCGTCGGATCACCCGGATATTGCGCAAGCGTGTCCAGCACATAATCTTCGGTATTGTAACTACGGGTTATTAAATCACCCTTTCCAGCCTCCAAAGCCGGACCGCCTCTTTCCACATCTACGTTGCCAACCGGATAATAAATAGCATCATTATCCCTTACGCAACCACTCAAACAGAACAGCAACACTGCCAAGCCTATTATCTTATTCATTATCATCTTACCTCTTGATTTTGCGGACAAAGATACATCTTTTTTATACCACACTTGATTTATGTCAACCGTTTTTAGTATTTTTGCACACATCAAGACAGAAAAGACATGGATACATTATTAAGAGAGACTGTAAATGCTGTTGTAAATTCCCGCTTTCCGGAAATGAGTATAGAAGGAAGACGACAGATAGAAAGTATACTGATTCGTGAAGAATTTCCCAAAGGAGCAATAGCGCTGAATGAAGGAGAAGTAGCTCATGAAATCGTATTTGTCGGCAAAGGGATGCTTAGGCAGTACTATTACAAGAATGGGAAAGACGTGACCGAACATTTCTCATACGAAGGATGTATCGTGATGTGCATTGAGAGTTTTCTGAAACAAGTACCCACCCGGCTAATCGTGGAAACCCTCGAACCTTCCATTATCTACCTGTTCCCTCGCGACATGATACAAAAATTGGCAAAAGAGAACTGGGAAATCAATATGTTCTACCAAAAGATACTGGAATACTCCTTGATTGTGTCACAGATTAAAGCAGACTCCTGGCGCTTTGAATCCGCCCGCGAACGCTATAACCTCCTGCTCGAAACACATCCGGAAATTATCAAACGTGCACCTCTGGCACACATTGCCTCTTATCTTTTGATGACACCGGAAACACTAAGCCGTGTGCGCTCCGGTGTTCTATGATTTTAGCGGCTTTTCCGGTATTCTTTAGGAGACATACCAGTGTAATGCTTGAAATACTTTCCAAAGAACGACTGGTTGGCAAAATTCAGCCGATCGGCAATCTCTTGTATATTCATACTTGAAGAATTCAGAAGTGCTTTCGCTTCCAGAATCACCAGTTCGTCTATCCACTCCCCCACCGTTTTTCCGCTGACCTCTTTTACTACTCCCGAAAGATGCTTCGGCGTCAGACACAACTGGTCAGCATAGAATTTCACGCTCCGTTCAGACTGGTAAGACTCCACTAAAGACTCATAAAAACGTTCGAAAATATATTCTTTCCGGCTTTTATTTTTCATGGTAGTAGCATTGGCTGGCACATGATTGGTAAAGATATTACAAAGTTCAAAAAAGAACCCTTGCATCAAGCCCATTACCACTTCTTTACGATATAAAGCCTCCTTATTCTTCAACCGTTTTCTGATAAATGCATGATATTCCTTCACAGTCTCCTGCTCCTGCGGTGTAAGATTGAAACACGGGTAATCTTTCAGATAAAAGAATAAGGAAAGCACATTACTGATCTTAGGCAATGTCTCCAACAAGTTCTTCGACACAGCAAAGAATATCGCTTTAAAGTCGGAACTGAAACACCGCTGTTCGACAATCTGATTAGGCAGCGCGATCACCATTAATCCGGGGAACAGTTGGAACTCACGTAAACTAATATTAAAAGTACCAGTACCTTCCAGGCAAAGACCTACCGTCAACACCTCCAGTTTAGTCGGTCCATTATACAACGATATAATGCTCTCCGTATCGAAGAGCGCTATATCATTATCAACAACATCAATGTTGCCAGAATCTATATGTTTAGAATGAACTACCGAAGAAATACCTACTTTGGGAACATTTTGAATATACATACTCTCTCTTTTTTGCGACAAATATACCAGCATTTAATCAGATATACAAGCCGTTCAAGAGTATTATCAGACATAATGAACACTTTTAGTTACTTATTGAACAGACCGGAATAAATATACAGAATCACGTTGGGCAGCCGGCACTGTCCATTTCTCCGGAACAAACTTCCACTGATTCAGGGCTTTGGGGTTCATCGTACCTTTCTTTTCGATATAATTCATCAAATAGAAACGAAGATCTTTATCTGTAGAGAAAATTATGCGGTCCTTCAAATCCTCCTGCGGAATACCCGATCCTTTCGTCAACAGTTCTCCACCACCATTACCACGATAAGAATTTAAGGCCACTTTATATATCTTATCCATACGGAAAGGAGAACCGTCCGCCATGCTCGTAATCGTAATCTTTTCTCCCTTCGGTTTTGTCACGTCCACCGTATAAATAATGCCGGAAGCCGAGTCGAAATTAAAACTGAAGTTCTGGAAAGAAGCCCTGTCTTCCGCACCTTCCCGAGGTTTCTTCTTGAACCAGAGCAGATGATCTTCCGGTGACTTCATCTGGTTCGTCCACATATAATAAGACATCTCCAGAAAATCCTTAATCTCCTTTCCGGACAACGTCATCACATACAGCATATTCTCATACTTATACAAGTTGAACATATCACTGACAAACACATCCCCTTTCTTTATCTCCGCATCAAACGAAAGCGGAGCGGCAAAAGAGATGTCAGCTCCGGTTATATCGAGCTGTAAAGTATGTATCAAATCAATAAAAGCAGAAGGACCGAAGAAAGCAGGATGAGTAGAGATACTCTCGGTAAAAGTGCCGATCTTCTTGGATACAAACTTCTGCACCGTCTCATATTGCGGAGCAAAACGCTTCATGAAATCCTCGCTGATTCCGTAAGCTTCCGTTTCTGTCAACTCCCCTTTGACGTCCTTGCTCTGCACCTTTCCATCTTTCAGTTTCAAGGTCACATCGACATTAGACAATACAATTCCATTGCTGGCCGGATCGATAATCAACACCGAATCTCCGGCTACATTCATCACCTTCTTACATTCGCGGGCATGATCGTGCCCCATTAACACGATATCGAATCCCGGCACATTCTTCGCTACGTTAAGAGAAGCATTCTCATTGTATTTGCCCGACATTTTGAAAGCCTCCTGTCCGGCATGAAAAAACCCGATCACCAAATCCGGATTCTCTTTTTCACGGATAATCTTCATCCATTTGCGTGCCGTCTCTTCCATATCGTCGAAACGCAAGCCTTTCCACAGATTTTCAGAAAGCCATGCAGGGATGGCAGGAGTAATCATACCCAATACCACAATCTTCACGCCATCACGTTCCAACACCTTATAAGGAGCCAGATGGGGTTTTCCCGTAGACGTATCAATGATGTTGGCACCCAACACAGGGAAGTCACAAGTGGCTATCCAACGGTCGAACACAGCACGTCCCGTTTCCACATCATGGTTCCCCATATTACCGGCATCATATTTCATGAAATTCATCATTTCCGAACAAAGATGAGGAGACACCGTATCTATATAATTATAGTAATAGGCAGTAGGCTGTCCCTGCAAAATATCACCATTATCCAGCAATATCAGATTCTCTTTATACTGTTCACGCTCTTTCTGCACGAAAGAATAAATACGTGCCAGACTACCCTTCCACTCGTGGCGGGTTATAAAATTGTAAGGATAATAATTACCATGTACGTCACTCGTTTCCACAATCTTCAGCTTCACCACCTTTTCCTGCGCCGCAACAGACAGTACGAGACAGAAAAGCAAGCCATAAATAAATCCTATTCGTTTCATTCTTTTTCTATATTTAGCGGATGCGAAAATACGAACCGTGCCCCACCGGTATAGTCAGGATCGATCCATATACTTCCTCTCCATTTATGCACAATCAATTTACAGATAGACAATCCCAATCCGGTTCCCTGGGCGTACTCATTCAGCTTTTCAAAACGCTCGAACACAAGTCCCTGTTTTTCTTTCGGGATACCGCATCCGGTATCCGTTACCGAGAAAATAGCCATTTGCTTTTCCTCATTCACAGAAAAGTCCAAGGTAATCTTCCCGCGTTTCGTAAATTTGTCGGCGTTGGACAGCAGATTAATGATTACCTGTTGCATACGCTGCACATCCGTCACCATCCGGAAAGTTTCAAAAGAAGTGGAAAACAAGAACTGATTGTCCGACGACTGCCGTGAAAAACTAACAGAGGCAACCACCTGACTACACAACTGCACCACATCACATTCCTCCCACGTCAAAGTCACCCGGTTCGCCTCCAGGCGTGAAAGATCGAGAATATCATTAATCAGACGAAGCAACAAATCCGAATTGGTTTTGATAATCTTATAATAAGACTGCTGTTCATCCTCCGTGCTACCGCCCATTGCCAGTACATCCGAAAAGCCGACAATCGAGTTCAACGGCGTCCGTATCTCATGACTCATATTGGCAAGGAAAGCACTCTTCAGACGATTAGACTCTTCCGCCCTGTCTTTCGCTACACGCAAATCCTTCTCCGATTTCAGAAGCTCGTCTTTCAAACGTTTCGTACGGAAATAATAGAAAAGAGAGATACATAAGCCAAGTACCAGAATCACGAACAAAGCACAAGCAGACCATATCTGATAAGTATATTGCTGATAGAACGAAACCGGTTGGTTGACAAGCTGCACTTTAAAAGGCAACACGCTTGGGCGCAGCCCCCACTCTTTCACCTTCCGGCTATCCAATACCGCTTTAGAGCCAATGATCGAAAGATGCTTCCCCGTATCCTCCGGGTGCTGATCCATCCGTATGGACTCCATAGCCATTTCTCCTCCCACTTTCCGATAATCGGGCAGCACTCCTCCTATCGCCCAATATCCAAGGCTCACCGATGAAGGAGTAAAAGCCGGGATGGTAGGAGTAGCCTCCATCATGGCATACGTCGCATTCCGCATGAAATACCCCTCGTTCATATCCACACGCCACGTTCCCACCAGAATAACCGTATTTTCGGGCAGCTGTCTCAATTCCTCAACGATGGTATAAATAGAATGTCTCCGGCCGTCCATCAAAATCAAATCCAGATCGGGGAACTTCTTCATTTCTTTTCGTACCAACGCTTGCATAGTCACTCCGCCATAAGTATTGTCCGAGATAAAGGCAATGTGTTTTGTTTTCGGATAGAAAGCTTGAATCATGGAGATATTACCTTCTATATTATATTGATTGATAAATCCCGATTCCAGTTCGGGAATATCCAGATGATCTTCAAAGATATCGACAGATTCGGGCATCCAGCAATCAAGATTTTCCACCGTATCTTTTGGCAATATCACCACATTACTACTGGCCAGACTGCACATCACCGGCACTTTCACCTGCATTTCATCCCTCTGCGACAAATAGGCAGCCCACGCTTCCTGTCCTAATAAAATAATTTGTGCCGGATGCTTTTCTCCCTGATATTTAGCCAGAATCTGCGTCATCATCGCGCTCCATAACGGAGCCTCCGAGAAACTTTTACAGTTCATGTTTTCGATGACAATGTCGCGCTGTCCTCCCAACTTACTATATTCATCCATATAATCGGAAATAGTGACCGAAGTTTGGTGTGCTGCCGGATTATAAGAGCAAATAATCAGAATAGGTTTCTTATCTTTAGAGACAGCCAATACTTCCGTTGACTGCAGAAGCCAAAGGAAACAGATAAAAAGATATCCAAGACGTCCCAGCATAATTATGCAGTTTTGATGTGTTAATTCATTAATTGAGTTGCAAATATAGTAAAACTTGTCGGGTTTAGCAGATTTATATGTATTTTTGTCGCTCATTTACTCTCAAAAAATACAAATTATGGAATTATTTCACAAGATGATTTCCGGTTTTCTGGGTATACCGGAAAGACAAATAAGTAGTACGCTCCATCTTTTGGGTGAAGGTGCTACGATTCCCTTCATCAGTCGTTACCGTAAAGAAGCTACCGGCGGACTGGATGAAGTGCAGATAGAGCAAATAAAAGAGCAACACGATAAGTTGTGCGACATAGCCAAACGGAAAGAAACGATTCTCGGCACCATCACCGAACAGGGCAAACTGACTGCGGAACTGGAGAAACGCATCAACGACACCTGGAACCCGACGGAACTGGAAGACATTTATCTTCCTTATAAACCCAAGCGGAAGACACGTGCTGAAGTAGCCCGCCAGAAAGGGTTGGAACCGCTTGCCACCATCCTGATGTTGCAAAGGGAAAAAAATCTTAGTACCAAGGCTGCCTCCTTCGTGAAAGGAGACGTGAAAGATGTGGAAGATGCCCTTAAAGGCGCCCGTGACATCATTGCAGAGCAAGTGAACGAGGACGAACGTGCCCGCAACGCGGTACGTAATCAGTTCAGCCGCCAGGCAGAGATTAGTGCCAAAGTAGTGAAAGGAAAAGAGGAAGAAGCGGCAAAATACCGGGATTATTTCGATTTCTCCGAAGCACTGAAACGTTGCACGTCCCACCGCCTGTTGGCCATCCGCCGGGCAGAGTCGGAAGGCCTGCTAAAAGTATCCATCAATCCCGACGACGAGGCATGTATCGAACGCCTGGAACGTCAGTTCGTACGTGGCAACAACGAGTGTAGCCAGCAGGTGGACGAAGCCACAGTCGATGCCTACAAGCGTCTGCTCAAGCCCTCCATCGAAACAGAATTTGCCGCTCAATCCAAAGAAAAAGCCGACGAGGAAGCCATCCGGGTATTCACCGAGAACCTCCGCCAACTTCTTCTCGCCCCTCCATTGGGACAAAAACGGGTGCTTGCCATCGACCCCGGATTCCGTACGGGATGTAAAGTTGTCTGCCTCGACGCACAAGGCAATCTGTTGCATAATGAGAATATCTATCCGCATCCTCCGGTGAACAAAACAGGAGAAGCTGCTTCCAAACTCCGCAAGATGATTGAGGCCTATCAGATAGAGGCCATCTCCATCGGCAACGGAACGGCAAGCCGTGAGACAGAAGATTTCATCAACAGCCAGAGCTTCGACCGTCAGATACTCGTGTTTGTAGTCAGTGAGCAGGGAGCTTCCATTTATTCGGCTTCGAAGATTGCCCGCGACGAGTTTCCCGATTATGACGTAACGGTGCGGGGAGCAGTCTCCATCGGCCGCCGCCTGATGGACCCGTTGGCAGAATTGGTGAAGATAGATCCTAAATCCATCGGTGTAGGTCAATACCAGCACGATGTAGACCAGACAAAACTGAAAAAAGCGCTCGATCAGACAGTAGAGAATTGCGTGAACCTGGTCGGTGTAAACCTGAATACGGCAAGCAGCCATCTATTGACTTATATCTCCGGACTGGGACCGCAACTGGCTCAAAACATCGTCAACTACCGGGCGGAAAACGGAGCTTTCGGTTCACGGAAAGAGTTGATGAAAGTTCCTCGCATGGGTGCCAAGGCTTTCGAACAGTGTGCCGGATTCCTCCGCATCCCCGGAGCCAAGAATCCGCTGGACAACACCGCCGTGCATCCGGAAAGCTACCACATCGTAGAGCAAATGGCCAAAGACCTGAAATGTACCATCGACGAACTGATATCCGACAAGGAACTCCGCCGGAAGATTAACATCTCCGCCTACATCACCCCTACCGTCGGTCTGCCCACCTTACAGGACATTCTGCAGGAACTCGACAAGCCGGGACGTGACCCGCGTAAGGCTATCAAAGTCTTCGAATTCGACAAGAACGTGCGCACCATAGCCGATTTGCGCGAAGGAATGATTCTTCCGGGCATTGTAGGCAACATCACCAATTTCGGGGCGTTTGTCGATATAGGTATTAAGGAGAACGGACTGGTGCACCTCTCGCAATTAGCGGAACGGTTCATTTCCGATCCGACGGAAGTGGTATCCATCCATCAACACGTCATGGTCAGAGTGATGAATGTAGATTATGACCGGAAACGGATTCAGCTTAGTATGATCGGGGTACAGCAAGACTGATTGCTTCCCTTTTTTCTCCCCACCATACGATCAGAATCGTAAAAACAATCATAAGTACTGTGCAAATGAGCGAGCCTTCAAAACCGAAGGCTCCGCCATTCAGTACGTTTTCTTCGGGCATACGCAAAGTCAGCATGCTCGTCGCGAAATTATTTCCGCTCACCTGATAACCTAGAATCGGACCTTGAATCCAATTCCAGAAAAGATGAAGAGAGATAGGGAAACACAGATTCCGGGTATAAAGATAGGAAGCCCCCAGCAACATACCGGCAAGCAAGAGATTAAGCATCGGCAGGAAAGCTATTTCCGGATTAAAGATATGCATAAACGCGAATAATGCCGACGAGATGAAGAGCGCCAGGAATTTATTCATATTAGTATGAAGCAGACGTCCGAGGATATAGCCGCGCATCAGAATTTCTTCAAACAACGCCACTAACAGGAAAAACACCCACGACCCCAATAAATCCAACGGCTTAAACTGAAAACCGGTGACTTCTATTTCTCCCAAAACAACAGAGATTCCGAAACCCAGCAAATAGAGCAAGATTGCCATCAGAAGTCCATACCACAGTCCACTGGCATGTCCTTTTAAAGAAAGTCCCAAATCAGAAAACGGACGACGTTCGAGACGAAGCAAGATTACGGCAGCAGTAAGAACAGCCAAAAGCATACTGGCCTCCACGAAAATATACCCTACTACTCCCGGATGACGAGCCTCCACTCCAAGAACCAACGACAAGCCTCCGCTAACCAGTGTCCCATACAATCCAATAAATATGAAAAGTATCACAATAAACAGCGGGATACATGCCCACACAGGAAGTCTTTTGGGTTCTTTCTTCCCATCTATGTTGTCTGCCTCCATTTTTACAATTTGTTAATCCGGCTACAAAATTAGATATAAAACATAAAAAAACATCATGTATTCTCTATTTTTCCTATATTTGTCAGAACAAATCTACAAAATTATGAAAATTAAACTACTATTGATAGGTTTCTTACTGGCCGCTAACGCATTAGGAGCTGCCGCCCAAGTGAGTAAGACGTATTATGTGAGTAAGCCCGGTACGCTGATTTCCATGATGACTGAAGAGGAAGCCAACAGTGTCACCCATCTCACACTGACCGGCAAACTGAACGCGGAGGACTTCCGCCATCTCCGTGACGAATTTGATAATCTGAAAGTATTGGATATTTCGAACGCTGAAATCAAGATGTACAGCGGAAAAGCGGGCACTTATCCCAACGGGAAATTCTATATTTATATGCCGAACTTCATTCCTGCATACGCATTCTCGAACGTGGTGGACGGAGTGACCAAAGGCAAAGCCACGCTGGAGAAAGTGATTCTTTCGGAGAAAACAAAGAATATCGAAGATGCCGCCTTCAAAGGTTGCGAGAACCTGAAAATCTGCCAGATCCGCAAGAAGACAGCTCCAAACCTGTTGCCGGAAGCGTTGGCAGACAGCGTTACCGCTATCTTCGTCCCTCTGGGCAGCAGCGACTCTTACCGCTACAAGGACAGATGGCAGAACTTTGCGTTTATCGAGGGGGAACCGGTAGAGACTACCCTGCAAGTGGGTGCAATGGGTAAACTGGAAGAAGAGATTCTGAAAGCGGGACTGCAACCCAGAGACATCAACTTCCTGACCGTTGAAGGGAAACTGGATAACGCTGACTTCAAACTTATCCGTGATTATATGCCGAATCTCGTATCGGTTGATATTTCCAAGACGAATGCAACGGCTATCCCCGATTTCACTTTCTCGCAAAAGAAGTATCTGCTGAATATGAAATTACCTCATAACCTGAAATCAATCGGACAGCGTGTATTTAGTAATTGCGGTCGCCTGTGCGGCACGCTGGAATTACCGGCCAGTGTAACGGCTATCGAGTTCGGTGCTTTTATGGGATGCGATAATCTCCGCTATGTGTTGGCTACCGGAAATAAGATTACGACGCTGGGTGATAATTTGTTCGGGGAGGGAGTTCCGAGCAAGTTGGTTTATAAGAAATAGAAGAATTGAGGGCTGTCTAAAACTTCAACTTACTAAAAACAGCCCTTTTCTTATTTAAAAGCAACATGCTTTTGGCCAATTTTAAGCAGAAGAATATATTCATGATTATTTCACATATAGATTGTTTCCTCTTCCTAAAGCATAGCTTTTGCCCACCTAAAGCTAAGCTTCCCGTTCTCTAAAGCTATGCTTTTTACTTATACTAAAAGAAGTTTCACACTTCTCCTACAAAAAACTCATTTCTCTATTCTCCTTCACCTTTCTTCTGAACTCCTGATAAATAAGCTCTCTACGGGTGAAGGTAGAGTTTTTCATCATTACATTCATCGTATTGCATATGTAAGCGTCTCCGCGATTCTATCTTGTCGCCCTTTTTTCATTCTTAT
>NZ_QTMW01000033.1:0-63017 GCF_003604005.1 Bacteroides sp. OF03-11BH
ACAACCAAACCTCAAAGTGTAAAAGGTGCATTTCTTCGAATGCTTACCACCAATCATTAAAACAGGGATATTCCTAAAATAATAAAATTTAAGGCAACTAATTCATTGCGAGTTAGTTGCCTTTTTTGTATCTTTAAGCATTCCCCCCAAAAAACGGTTTGACGGCCAAAACGGGGGTAATCTAAAATAAAAACACATGGTAAAGATACAAAAAATCTCAGAAATCGAACCTCGTTTAGGTTTTACCGAGTTCGATATGCTAAAAAAATATCGTCAAAGTTTTGCAACGAGTGAATTAGGTCGCCTCCATGCTCTGTTTCCTTTCTCGGAACTGGCCCGACAAATGCATTTGAAGTCCTCTGCTTTGGGTCGTAAAAGTTATTTTTCTCCCGAAGGTAAAATAGCCTTGATGGTCTTGAAGTCCTATACCAACTTTTCCGATGCACAACTGATTGAGCATTTAAACGGTAATATTCATTACCAGTTGTTTTGTGGTGTTCAGATTGATCCGCTTCATCCACTAACCAATCCTAAAATCGTTAGTGCAATTCGTCAGGAACTAGCGCATCGCCTTGACGTTGAGCCCCTCCAGCTCATTCTTGCCGAGCATTGGAAACCTTATCTTGAGAACCTTCATGTCTGTATGACCGATGCCACCTGTTATGAAAGTCATCTGCGTTTTCCTACTGATACCAAACTCTTATGGGAAGGTATTGTATGGCTTCATCGTCATCTGTGCAAACATTGCCAGACCTTGCACATACAACGTCCCCGTAACAAGTATCTTGATGTACGCCGTGCCTATCTTGCTTATAGCAAACTGCGTAAACGCAGGAAATCACAGACTCGTATGATTACACGAAGGTTACTTCAGTTATTGGAAAATTCAATACTGCCAACAGATAATCCAAATGATCGCCTGTCATAATATAACAGGCATTGTTCATTACATAATTGTTGGCATCATATGCAAAAGCCATTTGGTTTCCGATTATTTTCCATACAATTTTTGGCTTAGAAAAATCCTCCCAATAACTGATGCTATCTTGTGTTTCAAACCACTCGTTACTAGTTTTCTTTCGGGCTTTTATTTTTTTGCCATTAACAATATGAGTTTCTCCTGTTTGTTCTAAACGCTCTATGCCAATTGACAGAAGATAATTTTTCACCGCAGGATAACTTTCTATATCATAATGCCGCGAAGGAAATGTGGCTATAATCCACAAGTCCGCCCATTCATATTCATATCTCTTGATATCCCTGCCACGAAGAATCGGTCGTATAAGTTCAGCCGTCCGAACACGTTCATCTTCTGTTTGACAATTCGCTAGTATCTCATCACGCTTTTCGGTAGAAATGATAAAAGCATCATTGAAACCAGTTTTTATCCCATAGTTGATTTGGATGTTCCAATCCTTCAAGGGTATTCCCACAGACTCAATCTTCTGCTTGATGCTCTGTTCAATGGGAGACAATATCACCCATGGGATAGAATCTGCAAAGTTACACTTCACGCCTTGTTGCTGCACGAAATCGCTCAAATTATTCAAGCCATTCGAATCTTGTACCAAACAAGCTTGTGTGTTAAAAATATTTGCTGCTTTTTGAGATAAAAGAATATTTGCTTCTACCGTTATTGCATCGAATATTTTTATACCTGCAAAATCTACCAACATAATAGGATTGGTCTTGCTTGCGAAATAACCTCGCAAGGCTTCACCATACCCTGCACGCATCCATTTATTAGACGTGATATAGCAAAGAAAACCATTGGGAGTAAGCAGGTTCATACCCAACTCATAGAAGAGGCAGTAAATATCACCAGTGCGTGCATAAGTTATGTAACCCATGCATTCTAATACATCGGCACTCTTACCCATAGATTGTAACTGAATGTAAGGTGGATTGCCAATGATACAGTCAAATCCCAAGAAGTTGCCTTCGGCATCGAGTACTTCTGGAAACTCTATACGCCATTCGAATGCACCAAGATAAATTTTGTTGGAGCGTATTTCCTCAAATATATTTTCTAAAGTCGCAATTTCTTTCTTTAAATCGGCAATGCGCTTGTCCGACGCTTTCTTTTCCTTTTTTGTCGGTTCAAACAGTTGAGGCGCTTGTAAGTTTGCCAACTCAGAGCGGCGTTTGTTCAATCTAACCAATCGTGCATCCCGGCGGTTGATCTCTGTTTTCAGTTTCGACTTGATTTCTGTTATAAACGTTTCCAAATCCTGCTTTTCGCTTTTACTTTGGGCATTTTTATATTTAGCTACAGCCTCCTTATATTGGCTGATGCTGATACTAGACTCTCGCAGTACGGTCTGAATACTGTCTGTCAAAGCGAATCGGTGAAGCAAAGAATTTCCACATTTGATGTTAATGTCGATATTTGGTAAGGTTTCTAAATAAGTGTAATTACTTTCAGCCGTATAGTAAGCATTCTTCAACAATTCAATCCACAGTCGTAGGCGGCAAATCTTCACAGAGTTGGGGTTAATATCAACGCCAAATAAACAGTTCTCAATGATTTGACGCTTCTCCTTGAAAAGAGTTTCCTGCATGCGGCGACTTTCCGCATTGAGTGGGTTGTAAGCAAATAAATTACCTTCGGTATCGGTAACAATCAGCTCGTCATTTTCAATGGCAAGTTGATAGTCCGCTTTGCGGATACGCTTACCGGTAGCATCTACCAAAATACCTAATTCGTATTTCAAGAGTATCAGTTCATTGAGAGCAGACACAAGAAAGTGACCCGAACCAACAGCTGGATCACACAGTCGCAAACTGTTAATTAGTTCATTAGCTTCGACTATATTGTCAATATGGTTGTATAGTTCTATACGGGTGGTACAATTCCAGCCATAATAACCATTAAACTTTTGCAACACGGTCTTGGTGATTGCTTCACGGCACATGAACATAGTGATAAAGCCTGGAGTGAATACTGAACCATCCTTGTGACCATTTATTTTCTCGAATATAAGCCCTAAAACAGAAGCATTGATGAGTGTTTTAGCCTCTTCTTGCACTTCTTCACTGCCTTCGCTCGCAAAGTTATAAGCGTCGAGAAAAGCAAACAAATATTGCAGGGTGGGTAATGCGTTGACTTGTAGATTGCGTTTTTTATTTCGTAATACGCTACTCGCCAAGACAGGAAGTACCGTACGTTGTGAAAGGCTGTTTATCTTAATTGTTTTACTTTCCAAATCTGTCACCTCGAAAAGAGAACTGTTAAGATAGGGAACGTAAGCAAAATCACGCATAATGGAGTGTGTGCGGCTGCCCATGTCACGTGCAAGCACTTGGAAAAAGAGTGTGTTGAGATCATCATAGTCATGAATCTTAGTTATTGAAAGAAATTTATAGATTGCATCTCCATTGTGGTATTTCAACATCTGAGCCTCCAACAGTTTCAAGAAAAGGATACGATTCATCCAAGTAATACACAATTCCATTGCAACATTGAATAACCGTTCCTCATAATCATTCCCATACAAACGACCATTTATGTGACGCAAACAATCTTCTGCATCCAGTTGGTTAATAGTATTCTCTAGTAATGAAGCCTCGTCACGCCGTTCCACAGCTTTGCGTACAATCACGGTTTTATTATTCTCTTTGCGTTCCTCAATACCAATAATGTGTAGCAGCTCAGTGTAGAATCCACGGTTGAGCGAATTGCTGTCATTTTGGAACGATAGCTTCAAAAGATGTGTATCGCTGAATATCTTATAAAGTTCGATAAGTTTGCGTGAAGCGCTACTGTCTGTTCTATCAAGCAGGTGTTGATAGTCTTGTAAGTTGAAGTAAGTGTATTCAAGGCTATCTTTCACCTCCTCAATATAGGTTGTTGCAATTTCAGTATAGAAGAAATCGGTTTTGTTACTGGTTTTGCGTCCATCCACAAAGTCTTGAAACTCACGACGTAATTGTTTGTTCTGATAGAATTTGCGTTCAAACTCATGGGCATCAAAAATAAAGAATTCATGAATATTAGTAGCGATGAGATATTTAATATCATTGTTCTTCTTATTGACACGTTCTTTAAGATAGTATAGCAATAATTCCTGCAAAGCCTTACGATTAAGATTGTCATTAGAAATCATCTCACCTTTGTTGGTGGTACTCTTTACTTCAATCAATAACCCTATATTGGACTTGATAGTTTTATCCAATCGGATAGCCAAATCAATATCTTCTTCGGGAGCCATGTAGTATGGCTTGTAGAACGTTTCACTCAGAAAATTACGTAAATGTTCTTTTTGCGTGTGTTCTCTTTGCCCATCCACAATATTGTCTCTCAATGTGCGAAGGGCATTTTTGAATAAGTCAAAATCTGTTGTTTCAATCGCAACCTGTCTATATGCTTTGTTCAAAACTTGATTCGGTTTGAGTAGTCCCATAATGTTTGGTAAATGAGTTAATAAAATACAAAGGTAGTCTAAAAACTTGATAATAAAGAATGAACGTATTGGTTTAACGAAAGTTTGTTCTACTGCCAGCCATTATCAACAAACAATAGCAGCAGTAGATTTGACATGATTCTACTTATTATATTGTAATAGCCAGCCAAAGTAATCTTTTCACATCCGGATCTATCACAGGTTGGATAAGTTGTTAACCTGAAGGTAACCGACCTGATGGTATAGGAACAGGAAGAAGTCTGTAATCATGGCATTTACCCGGATAGAGAAGCCACATTTTTTATTGCCGGACTTCCGGCATTGCCTCATCCATGTGTGAAAAGGAGTTTTTTCTTTCACCACAACGTTCCTTTCACATACCCAAAGGGGGTAGTGGATCCAGACCTGCTTCGGCTTTCTTTTTCCTTCCCATATGACAAAAACCGACTATCCATGACTATTCCTGCCAGTGTGCCGGTCGTGCTTGCCTCTCATGGTTTCTTCCCTTATATTCGCACTGATATTTAAACGAGTTGAAAATATGGAAATATGCTACATCGAGGCCGGTGTCCTTGAGAGGATGCTGGCGCGCGCCGAGAACCTGTCCGCACGTGTGGACAGATTGTATGAGAGAAACCGCTGTAAGGAACCCGGAGAGTGACTGGACGGCCAGGATGTCTGCCTGCGCCTTGACATCTCGCCGCGTACCCTGCAGACTCTCCGCGATACCGGACGGCTGGCGTTCACCCGCCTCCAGCGCAAGTTCTATTACAAGCCCGGGGATGTGGAGAAGTTGATGGTCTACGTCGGCATCAGACGCAAGGAGAAGGAGGTGAGAGAAAGAAGGAAGAACGGAAACCTTTAAAGAGCGGAAGAGATGGAAGGCATTATCGACAAGGAGAACGAACGTGTCCGCAGGTTCTTTGCCCTGCTGGACGACATGGAGAAAAAAGTGGAACGTCTTGCCCGTGACAACCGTCCTCCCTTCAACGGGGAACGGTTCCTGACCGACAGGGAGCTTTCCGGGATGTTGAAGATCAGCCGCAGGTGCCTGCAGGATTACAGGGACCAAGGACGGATTCCCTATATCCAGCTTGGCGGGAAGATCCTGTACAGGCAGTCGGACATCGAGAGGCTGCTGGAGGAGAACTATCACCCTGCATTGGTATAATATCGTATTTAAGTTTAAGGATTGTCGCCGGAATTGCATTTACGATTCCGGCGGCAGTTTTTATTTAGCCTGCGGCTTCCTTGCCGGCCGCGGGCTTTCTTCTTTCCATCAGCCGGTTCATGTCCGAGGATATCTTCCGGTCGGTGACCTGGGCGTAGACCTGCGTGCTGTCGATGTTCGTGTGGCCCATCATCCTGGCGATGCTCTCTATCGGAATACCTGCGGTCAGTGTCAGGGTCCCGAACGAATGCCGGGCCATGTGGTAGGACAGGTTCTCTTTCATGCCTAATGCCACGCCCATTCCATGTGCCTCATACCAGAGGACGTCGCGGACCGGCAGCGGGAATACCGGCCTGTCGTCATCCGTGGTGTTGTAAAGCTCCAGTATCTGTCCGGCTATGGGATGCAGCGGGATGAACGCCTCCACGTCCGTTTTGGCGCGGCGGATGCGGATATACCTTCTTCCTTCCGAAGTCGTTCCGATGTGACGGGGATGGAGAGCCCTCGTATCCGCGTAGGCCAGACCGGTCAGCGAGGAGAAGATGAACGTCCTGCGTGCCAGCTCCATCATCGGGTCGGGCAGCGGGGTTTCCATCATCCGCTTCAGTTCACTGCGGCTGATATGCCTTAGTTTAGGTGTTTCTTTCCTCTCGTATGCCACGTCCTCTATCGGATTGCCTCTTAGTATTTCCCGGTCCACGGCGATGTAGATGAGCCGGTTGAGCCAGCACAGGCAGTGGTTCACGTGTCCGTTCCTGTGTCCCAGCTCCTTCTTGAGAAAGACCTTGAACGATTCGGCGAACTCCTCGGTGATGTCCGAAAAGGCGATGTCCTTCATCCCGCGGGATTCGATGAACTGCCTGAGGTTGAGCTGGGTGGTCTTCGACTGGCGGTAGGTGGAAGTGGAGTTGATCTCCTTGGAGCGGACCCTGAGCCGTTCGCGTTCCACCTCTCCGGCCTGCAGGAGGTATTCCGGTACGGAATTGGCGCCTGACACGGTGGTCTTGAGCAGTTCGGCCGTGACCACTCCCTGGTTCCTCAGCAGGTTCCCGTACGCCTCTTCCAACCGGCTGCGGAAGGCGGCAAGGCGGTTGTTCTCCCTGGCTGTTTTGATTTCACACTTCTTGCTGTCCCAGTCCCCGGGTTTGCAATAGACGCCTGTCGTGACTGCCGATTTCTTTCCGTCGATGCTGATCCGGCAGAGGACGGCGGTCGTGCCGTCCGATTTCACCTTGTTACGGTTGATGTAGAATAAGAGCTTGAATGTACTGCGCATGATAATGATTGTTTAGGGATTAAAGGATAAGTTTCAAATCGCGGGTTGCCTCGACGAACCTGTCCATGTCCTCGAACAGCTTCTTCGGGGTTACGCGCGCGTATATCTGGGTGGTCTTTATGTTGGAGTGTCCCAGCATTTTGCAGATGGTCTCTATCGGCACTCCCTCCTCGAGCGTGACCAGCGAGGCGAAAGAATGCCGTCCCATGTGGTAGACAAGGTCCTGGCTCAGCCCTGCCATCAGGCGCAGGGATTTCATATTGGCCCTGAGCGTGTGGTAGTCCTGCGGCGGGAAAAGAGTCTCGCGGGTATCGTCCCGGTATTTCTCAATCAACGCGACGGCTTCCGGAAGCAGCTTGACACGTCCGAGGTAGTCGGTTTTCTTTCGCTGGTATTTCAGCCAGAGGCTGCCCTCGTCATCCCGGAAGAGGTTCTTCCGGGTGATGCTTACCGCATCGGCATAGGCGGTGCCGGTGTAACAGGCGAAGAGGAAGAGGTCCCGGGTGATGACATGTGACCTGCGTTTTTCCGGTATCTCCAGATCACGCAGCTTCTCGAAATTCTCACGGCTGAGTGCTTTCGGTGTTGTCTCCTTCTGCTTGGGCAGCTTGAAGTGGCAGAAATGGTATTTCTCCGAGTGGCCCTCCTTGTAGGCGATGCGGCAGATCTTTTTCAAGATGGCCAGGTAGCCGCGAAGCGTGTCCACGGCATATCCCTTTTCCAGAAGGATGAAATCCTGATAGTCGCGGATGAACTGCTCGTTGAGCTGCCCGAAGACAAGGTCCGGAACCTTGAATTTCGCCTTGATGAATTCGGAAAGCGTGCGGTAGGTGAAGAGGTAGGTCGAGAGTGTGGTGGGCGCACGGTCCACACCGACACGGGCCTTCATTTCCCCGTTATGCCGGTCGAGAAGTTTGAGCAGGGTCATCTGCATGCCCGCATTGCCCTGGAACATGTCCCTGACCGCGGCGGCATCGAAATCCCTTTTTCTTTCCATGAGGGAATTGAAGGCCGAGTGTACGGCAAGCAGCAGTCTTTCTATTTTTTCATTGGTCTCCACCGCTTCCCGGCTCTTGCCGTTCAGCCGGCTCTCACGCGCGTTCCACAGCCCGGGGGTGCAGGAGAGCTTGCAGCTGAACTGCGCCATCGTGCGGTTGAGGGTGATCCGTCCCATGATCGGGGCTTTGCCGGTCTTGTCCGGCTCGCTCTTTTTCAGGTAGAGCAGCACCTTGAATTTTTCCACTTTCATAACGCTCTTTTTTAGGTTGTAAAAATACTCCTTTGAAAAGCGTCCTTTGGCATGCAAAACATTGAGAAACAGTGAATACAAATCCGCTTTGTTCTTATCGGTAAAAATTCGGTTACCTGCCGTCGTTTCCGAAACAGGCGGCTAACAGTCTGGTAACTGAAACGTCGCAATATTTTGTTTTCTTTTGCAGGTCTGTCTGTTCTGCAATTCTCGCAAAATGCTTAATTATAAACGTTTTACGTTTAATTATCGTCATTCTGTTTTTTATTGCATTTCTAAATATTACTTACATGGCCCGACACACTTTTGCCACCACTATCACCCTGTCTCACGGCATACCGATTGAAACTGTGTCAAAAATGTTGGGACATACCAGCATCAAGACGACGCAAATCTACGCTAAGATTCTGGACACGAAAGTCATGGACGACATGGCGGCCCTCAAAGAATTGTACACCAGAAAGGAATCTCAAAAATCACCAGATAATAAAGCCGTAAACGGATGAAAACAACCGCAACCATCAGCCAGGAAGAACTGGAGCAGAAAGCTGTCGATAGCATGATAGCATACGAGAAGAGCCTCATTTCCGGACAGGAAATGAAGGATGCAGTCACCCGCGCGCTGCATCACTACGCCAACAGGGAAGGACACCGGGAAATCGTCCTGAAAGGGTGGATTATAAAAACCATCTACGCCCTCGACAGCAGCCAACTGAAAGACCTCGACCGGGTAGCTTTCACCTGCATGGATAAACAGCCGGTTAACCCCTGATAATTAACTCACATAAAAAACAAAATCATGAAAACAGAAACCAACAGCATGAGAATCGTGAAACCTGAAAAGGAATCTGAAAAAGCAGTCGTGGAACCCCAAAAGGAGAAAGCCACCGGAAAACCGAAGTACAAACCCGTGGAACCCGTCACACTCGAAACTGTTCCGGAAGATGCCGTGTTCATCCGCTCCACGGATGTATGCAAATTGCTCAACATCAGCAACTCAACGTTAAGGAACATGCGTGCGGAGCACGCAATCCCATTCTACAAACTGGGTGGGATATTTCTCTACAGCAAAGAAGAAATCATGAATTACCTCGCATCCAATTACAGTAGAAGAATCTAGCGAAAATGGCAAAAACAGGATTATCATATTATCAGGCGGAAACCGACCGCTTTCAGGACATCAAGGTAAAACGCCTGAAGAAGCGGTACGGCTGCGAAGGGTATGCAGTGTACCAGTATATCCAAAACGAGATATACCGGGTTGAAGGCTGTTATATCCGTTTCACGGACGACCAGCTTTTTGATGTTTCCGAATACTGGGGCATTGAAGAGCAACGGGTAGAAAAAATCATTGAATATTGCACGGAAGTGGAATTGTTCGACACCATTACCTGGCATACGAATCATGTACTTACTTCCGTAGATATTCAGCAGAGATATCTCGAAATCTGCCGGAGAGCCAAGAAGAAGATTGTAATACCGGAAGATATACGGCTTGTCGAGATACAAGACGTGGCTTCCGGTGTGACAGGTGCGCCGCTACCTCTTTTCTCCGGTCAGGAAATTGAGACGAAAACCGGAAAAACAGTTTATGGTTCTCCCAAACTGGATACCGGAAAACAGACCGCAACCGATATCGGAAAAGAAACCGTAATCACTGCCGGAATATCTTCCGGCGTCATTATTCCGCAGAGTTCTGCGGAAATTCCGGAAACTCCGCGGAATTCTGCGGAAAAACGGCACAAAGAAAAAGAAAGTAAAGAAAATTCCCCCTCTATCCCCCGGACTATTCCGCCGGCAAGGGATGATGAGGACAAAGTTTCACTCTCTCCGGACGGGAATAGGGGAAATGTTTCCGCAGAATCCTGCGGGAAACGTCCGGAACATGGCGAAGAATACCGTTTGAAGTTGCAGCGGCTGGGTGAAACCTGCTACAATCTGGGGTGTTCGAAAGGAGATATCCGTAAGGTTCTGATGATAGAAAATATTGCCCTGGACGACAGCCCGATATGGCAACTGATTGAAGAGTTGAAGGCGAGCGGCGGACGTTATTCGTTCACCGGAGAGGTGTTGCCCGCCTTGTGGGGACTGGTGAAGACGGGACGCCTGCGGATGATGGAAGAGCATACGGATGAGGTGAAAGAGGGCGTTCATAACGTCAGGCAGATGCTGTCGGGTATCGGCGTGCCGAGCTACGACATGGACGAATTATGCGGAGAGGCGAAAGGCAAAGAAGATGTCCTGCAAGAGGTTATACGGGAAATACGACGATCGAAAGGGCGGATTCTTTCGGTGAGCTGTTTCATCAGGTCACGGTTGAAAAAAGCGAAGAAAAACGAATTGCAAAAAACGGCGTAAGCCACACAGTTATGAGTGAAGATAAAAACAAGACGCCGCTCTACTACCCCCGCAAAATGCGTACAGGGTGGTGCGTGGCGCACGAAGTGACAGCCGCGGGCGTCACTATCGAGAGATACGGAATACACTGCCAGACGTATGCGGAAGCATACCGACGGGCGGAAGTGATGAACCAGCAGCAACAGGCGCAAGCCCTTCAACCAGCCAACTCTGACGGCAAGAGAGGGGGTGAACGATCATGAGCGAAAAAGTAAGCACGATCACCTTGCGACTGACAGCCGAAGAAGCCGCCCAACTGGAGATACTCAAAGACATCATTGGGAAGAAGAGCGGGAGCGAAGCGATTAAATACGTCGTCAAGGAATACCCCCGTTTCTGTACCCACTACAAGCAGGAAGCGAAGGAACACGGAGAACTGAAACGAAAGTATCGGGAGCAGGGCGAAGCAGTGCGGGGTTTTCTGTCGGCACTCGACAGGTTGGAGAAAGCGGGCAGGGAGAAAGAGTAGGGGGAAACGATTGCTAGCAAAATACGCTCCGGAAGATCTTGGCCAATGAAATATTTGCTAGCAGATGTTTCCGGATCGTGTACTCGAGCTGCGTAAAAGTGCTAGCGGATTCTTGTTCCCGGTTCGTTCCGGAGCAACTAATTTGCTAGCAATTAACGGGGATATCAGGTTGATGGAGCCGGGATCCCGACAGGTATGTGATAGCAAGTGAAGGTAATGGGCAAGTGCCGAACCAAGCGGATTACTTTCGCGAGCGGCTTATCGTCTGATTGCTCACCGTGCCGCCGTGTGGTTCGTGGCAATGCGTGCAGCGGGAATACCGCCGCCCACACAGCCCCGTCCCCCGCAGCAGCACTCCGTCAGTGTTTAATAGCAATATTCCTTCACCGGCAGCGTTTCTCGGACGGGCGGTGTTTCTGTGCACCGTGCCGCTTTCCTTGCTTTCCCGTAGCCACCCAATGGGCGCAAAGAAAGCCGCCCTCTGACAGTGTTTCTATGGAACGTTCTTGGGGGAAGTCTTCCCAAAAGTTACTCCTGTGTGTAACAGTCGAGGCTGGCAAAGTGGGTGATTACGGAAGTTACTACCGCCTGACGCATACGGCTCCGGCTTCCGCTCACACCCCGGCACAGCCGGACTACAAGCGACAGCCTATGCGGTGGAAACCCTTGCGGAAGGGTATCCCCTGCGGAACGGGTGACAGCTGTGATGCCCGGTGCGGTTTCGCTCCGCCCGGCACTAACGCCGGGACTATGGCGAGAATCCGCTACCTCTTTTCGGCTGACTATAGGAACGGAAGTGTTAGCCAGGAGTGCAGCCCTGCGGTGCGGGGTTCCCGGGTTTACGGTTGAGCAAGTTTGTATTGTGGAAGTAAGCACCCTTCGCCGTCCTTCGGGCGCGTACAGACGTGATGCTGCGTGCGCCGTGACAGCAATTGTTTTCCTTCCGTCTTCCTTTTTGGGGGACACCCAAAAAGAGACCGGCAGAAAAACAAAGGGGTAGCGATATTCAACATAACGGGTCATTATGCCCGCACGCCTTGCCATTCAGGCAAGTCGGGTGCATAATGCGTGGTTATGTTTAATATGGATTGTTTTATTTTTCCGCCCCCAGGCGAAAAAAGCCATGCGGAGTGGAAACGCCACCACTATGGCGGCAAGCCGCCACCCCGACCACCGCCCCTTAGTTACTTCTGCCACTCCCGAGCCGTGCGGTTTTCTGACCTGTTGCGGGTGTTTGTGCTTCCTGCGGGTTGCGCCTGGCGGCGTGCCCGGCTGACTGTTTACGCCTTTCGGAACATTGGAAATTCCCGGCGGTCGGCTTCGCCGTCCGCTCCATGAAGCGGGGCGAAGCGCCCCGCCGAAAAGTGCAAATAACAAATCCGTGACAATCGGGCAAATGTCACAAAATAAAATAGTAAAAAACGTAAGTTCTCAAAACTTATATTAAACAGAATAGAAATGAAAGAATCACATACAGGTATTGGTATCTGCCGTTGCTACCAATGCCGAATGAAAAAAAAGAACTGCAGCACATCGGGACGTAAATCGCTCAAACGGGCAATCAACAAGTTTCGCCGCAAGCAATTGAAGTTAGACAAAGTAACCAGGCACAATCACTTCGGCGGATATTGGGCCTAAGACTAATACATGCTTTTATCCGCCCCACACTGCACAGGAACACATTTTTTTCCTTTTTTCATCTACCTCTCCAAGGGCATGGATGAACGGCAGACAAGAAATTTCAGATAAAAATACCGCACGACGTAGGAGCGCAGGATATTTTTATCTGAAATAGCGTAGCGGTTCTTGACTGACGGACGGCCGTGACCTATCTTTGTAGAAGAAAAGAGGAAAAATACGCTGTAAAACAGCAAACTTATCATTTATACTTTCCCGTCACTTTATAGATAATTGCGTTTCTGTCTGTGTCATTCTGTTTATTTACGGATAGAACCATACGGGAATAAAACGTAAAAACTCCCGAAAACAGCCGGAAAAGAAGCAAAAACGTACTTGAAACCCTTCGAGTTGTTTTCAAAAATTCATCAGACGTTTTTTTTATTTCGTCAGACGTTTTTTGAAAAACTCCTGATGTTTTCTATGAGACTTTCAGAAGCATATTCCGTTCACCAAATACCCGCAAATGAAAAGCCCGGTGAAATGATTTCTCATTCATCGGGCTTTTTCCTTGGTTTGTTTGCGATGTACGAAACGAGGATAATGCGCTAGCAGGCGTTTTCTTCGTTACCGGTCATTGTTTAAGCTGCCGGGTCTGGAGCTTCTCCGCCGCCTTCGTCAGGTTTCGGATTTGGTTTCTCATCTCCTCCTTCGCCATCTTCGTTCGCTGCGCTTGCTCCTGCCTTGGAGAAAGAATACATTGAAACGGCTTCCTTGATTTCAGCAGAAGGAACATAGATGACACGTGCTTTTTTCACACTGCTTGCTCCACACTTGCTGGCATCCTCGGTACCTTTACCGGAAACGGAAGGACGGAATGAACCGAGATCTCCCAGGCGGACGGGTGAACCGTTTGCGAGGTTGCGCTTGATAACGACCATCAATGCGTCAAGAACTGCCTTGATGTCAGAGCCGGTCAGTGTACAACGGTCTGCGATCTGGTCAACGATTTGTTTTTGTTTCATTTCCGGAGCGAGCACTACCTGCGCATAGTATTTTGCTGCAGCGGCTTTGTCCTGCGGATTCTTGCGCAAAGCGGGTTTGATTGTAATTGCCATGTTAATTAGTGTTTTAATGATTAATAATGTTGCAAATCTACATATACGTGCGTGGGCGTGCGGACGTATGTTCTTATCTGTGATGATACGTGTTTCATCATACGATTATGTACATGAAAAAAGGGCTGCGGTTTGTATTCCGCAGCCCTCCAAACAGGGGTTTTCACTCCGATCGTAAAGTTTACTCCTTAATCGTTTCTCTTTTCATCGTCTTTCACGGGACTGTCTGCCCCGGTGAGCCAAACAAAAATTTTACCGATAACTTTCAATACCTTCAACGTCGTTCTCCAAAATGGTTTCATAATGACCTCCTTTTTAATTGTTTCCCGCAAAGGTAGAAGAGAGCGATGAACGGTTAATGGTTACCGATTAGTGGCTGCGCTTTCGTGCGTATATCTACGTGTTCATCACTCACCGTTCACTGCTAAATACCCGTATTCGACGGAGACACAGAAGCAGGGGCATTGTTTGATGTACTCGCAGGGTTCTATGGTACCGTTGTGGTTGAGGTCGGGCGAGAGGTCGCGGTGACCGCAAATCTTTGCTCCGTGGTAGGTGAGCAGCAGGAAGCGGAGAAGGGTTTCAAGGCTTTGTTTTTGTGCGTCGGTGCGGGTATCGGCGGCATGTCCGGAAGCGTCCAGGCCTCCTTCGTAGGCAACTCCTATCGACGGAGTGTTGTAGCCTTTGGCGTGGGCGCCGACATGGGTGATGTCGCGCATGTGATGTATTGTTCCGTCTTTGGTGATGTAATAGTGATAGCCACATTCGGCAAAGCCTTGGCGTTTGTGCATGGAGTCGAGGGCTTCCGGGGTGAGGTTGCTTGTGCAACGGGATGCGGTGCAGTGCACCACAATCAGGGTGATGTTTCTTTGTTTAATCATTGTTTTTTGTGGGTGATTATGTGGATGATTTTTAGTTGTGTATTCTTGTTCTACCCCCCTTCCGTCCCCCTTTGGGGGAGACGCTTGTCGGGGGAAGTGCTCTTCCCCCTTGCCGCTGGGCGTTCCCCTAGCGAAGAGGGTTCGGGCTGTAGCCGTAGGAGCTGCTGCGCTAGGGTTTAAAAGGGTGAGCCGAAAGAGATGGTTATCAGTTCCTTTTGTTTGGGGGTGAGGATGCGGTTACTTAACTGGTAGTTTGTTTCTTGCAATGCTTCGAGTAGTTCGGTGTCGTCCTTTATCCACTGTTTGAGGCGGATAGAAGCGGACGCAGGTGCAATATTCGGGAAATAGAGAACGGCCAGTTCTTTGAAACCGTAGCTACGGTTGGTCAAACTTTGGCAGTTGTTTTGTTGGTGCATGTTGGTATACATAATTATAGTGTTGGTTTACAGATGTAAAGATAGGCTTTTTAGTGGCTGGTTGTCACCTGTATACTTGGTAGATATAGTTATATATGTTTGTTGGCAGAGGAAATTTGTGATATTCGGGCAATTGTCACGAATTTCTTTTGTCCGTAACTTTTCGGCGGGGCGTCTGCCCCGCTTCGTGAAGCGGACGGCGAAGCCGACCGCCGGGAATCTCCGATATTCTGCAAAGACTGTCCGCAGGGTGCAAACAGTCAGCCGGGCACGCCGCCAGGCGCAGCCCGCAGGAACAGGAAACCCGCAAGAAGTCGGAAACCCTGCCGGAAACCGGGAAAGGCAGGAGTAACTAAGGGGTGTGGTCGGGGTGGCGGCTTGCCGCCACAGTGGTGGCGTTTACATTCCGCAGGGCGCAGTCCGCAAGGGTGGACATTAAACGGAGTAACTTTATGCCCGTTCCTGAAACAACGGAAAAGCCCGCAAACAGCAGGAATATTTGGAAGATGCTGTTATGTTGAATTAAAGCACAAAATCCGGAACGGTTTTGTGACTAATTAAACATAATTGCTCTTCCGGATTTCCTGCGCAAAAGCTGCACTCCACTAGAAAAACCGGAAGACCACGGCGCTAGCAACATCACGTCAGCACGGCGGCGAAAGCTTTCGACGCCTCTAGTTCAAACGGACAAACCCGCTCAATCATAAAATACGGGAACCCCGCACCGCAGGGCTGCACTCCTGACTAACAGCCCGTTCCTATAGTCAGACGAAAAGAGGTAGCGGATTCTCGCCTTAGTCCCGGCGTTAGTGCCGGGCGGAGCGAAACCGCACCGGGCATCGCAGCTGTCACCCGTGCCGCAAGGGATTACATTCCGCTAAGGATATCATCCGAAAGGGTGCCCATCGCATAGGGTGCTGCTTCCTTTGCTGTATTCGGCAAGTGAGGGAGCGGCAACCGGAGCCGGATATAAGACGGTAGTAACTTCTGTAATCACCCACTTGGCAAGCCTCGACTATTATACACCGGAGTAACTTTAAAGAAACTTTCCCCAAGAATGTCCCATAGAAACACTGCCGTAGGGCGGCTTTCTTTGCGCCAGTCCGACGGCTACGGGAAAGCAAGGAAAGCGGCACGGTGCACAGAAACACTGAACGTCCGAGATACGCTGCCGGTGAAGGAATGTTCCGATTAAACACTGACGGAGTGCTGCTGTGGGGAGCGGGGCTTTGTGGGTGGCGGTATTCCCGCTGCACGCATTGCCACGAACCACACGGCGGCACGGTGAGCAATCAGACGAAAAGTTTCAAGCATGACTTTTTTCCAGTTTGCTAGCACATACCTGGCAGGATCCCGGCTTCATCAACCTGTTATCCCCTGCCAACTGCTAGCAGAATCCGGCAGCCGGCTTCTTCCAGGACGAAACATTTGCTAGCACTATTCCCGAGCTGCAGTAGTTGATCCGGAAAAATCTGATAGCAAATCTTTCCTACTGCAGCCGGGGTGAGCTATACAGCCATCGGTTCCTCTTTGATAATCGAGATTTCCAGTGCGTTTTCAATCTTGGTCAAAGTTTCGAGTGAAAGGTTCTCCCGTCCTCTCAACACCTTTGAAATGTATTGCGGGCTGCAATTCATTTTTTCAGCCAATTGCTTTTGGCTCATTCCTAATTCTTCCATCCTGTCCAGCATCAGCATGGCAATATTTTGCGAATGTCGGAGCCAAGACTTGTTTGTTTCAAGGAAGTCAAACAGCTCACGCCATTTCGAAGGCGTTGGAGAAGAATGTTCTTCAAGCCTTTGTGCGATAGATTTCATACTATTTTCCATACTATTCCTCCCAAATTATAATTCACTAATATACTCTATAAACCCTTCGTCATCAATAATTCCTTCTTCCAGCAGGTAGCGTCGGACTTTGTCTATTTTCACAAGTTCCTGCCTGGTGTGCTCTCTTTCCTGCATCGTAGCCGTCAGCTTGATGGCGCCTCCGGTGATGATGTAGTTGCCTTGAATCAATTTGATAGCGTATAGCCGGAGCCATGACGAGTGACCGTATTTACGTTTTAACCGGGCCTTTTCTTTTTGCAGCATCACATCCGAAGCCTGGTTGTTGTCCAGCGGGCGGAATATTTTGCTTAAATCGGTTTCCGGGGAGATGTCCATTATGATGTATCGAAGGCGTTCACTATCTTCAATCGTATCGCTGATAGCTTCTTTTATGTCTGTTATTTTAAAGTAGGCGTTCAAGTCGTCAATGTTCTCCTTGAAGAAAGCACGTAGCCAAACCACGTCCGCCCAGTTGTTGAACACCTTATAAAGTTCGTTATCATCCTCGCCTTCAAAGTGTACAGCCCATAATTTTCTATCTCCAGTAATGTCGTCAAATGTCATATCTCCTTGTTTTATAGTAAGACAAAGATACGCAAAAATAACGAGATAATAAACTTATAGGTTGATTATTTAGCAAGAAAAATGTTTTATTTAGTTGGTTTAGTGGTTGTATGGTAGATGGTGGTGTCTGTGTCCCAGTCATTAATTTCATCATTCGTGTTTATTTGCAGGCTGTCAATGAGAGTTTTTCGATGAGTTATTTCCGGTTGTTCGCAGCCTCCTATCAGTTGTATAATGAATATTATTCCTGCTATAACGATTCCTGCTATGGTATTATTGATAACATTTCTTTTTAAGCCTTTAATATAAGAATTCTGATACCTGTTATTTTGCATAATTTATATTTTTTACGCTGTGAAGTTAATAAATTAAATGCGATATTTATCGTTATTTGTCACTTTAATTAGGTTTATCCGATTAAAAACGATACCTTTGTATTACAAAACTTGAATCCTCAATGGGATATTAAAAGAGGGTTTTTGCCAAAGTCGGTGTCTAATTCGGTGACACTACGAAAATAGGAAGCTGTTAATTCATTATGAATGAGACTATAAAGGAATTAAAGTTTGAGGGCAGGTAGCCCAACAAAACACCAGCTTTTTACTGACAAAAACCCGCTAAAAATGCAATTTTAGCGGGTTTTTTTGTGCTTTGACAAATACCATCCGAAAAAAGTTGACGCTAATTCGGTGGCTAATTCGGTGACACGAATGCACGTTGATAGTTCGAAAAATGCTAATCTTATGAAAAGCCGTGCGGTTGATTGATAAAGAATAAATCCTTAAACTGGCTGTCGTCTTGTTTAGTAGAAAAGAAAAACAGGTTTTATAGCTCAAGTGAGTATAAAACCTGTTTCTAATTTTTCTAAATCGGGCAGAACTCTTATTCTTCTGCTTTTATTGATTCATCGATTACTTTGATCTTTTGTAATACCAGTTCCAAGTCTGCTTTCAACTTATCTACCTTGCGGTTCAATTCAGTCAGCAGGCTGCTGCCTTTCTTAGAAGTAGAAGTCAGGAAGCCTAGATTGTTCTCATAAGTCTGAAGCTCATTCTTCATATTCTCATAAGTACGTACCAGCTTTTCGCGTTCTCTGTACAGAGATTGAGTGCCGCTTCCCTGAATATTGCTGATATTCGAACGGAAGCTACTTAACTTCTTGTTGGAAGCATTGATGTTAAAGCGGTCGAATAGCTGATCGATGATTCCGTGATACTGCTTGTATAACTTATCTTTTTCTTTGAACGGCACATGACCGATAGAGTTCCACTCTTTCATTAAATCCCGAACCAAGGTACTTGCTTCTTCGGTATCCATGCTTTCATCAATAGCGGATAACTTCTCGATCAACGCTTTCTTCTTTTCCATATTCTCTGTTTCTACGGAGCGTTGTGAAGAAGTAGCTTTGTTCTTTTGTTCGAAGAAGTAGTCGCAAGCTGTGATAAACCGTTTCCAGATAGCATCCGAGTGTTTCTTGGCAACCGGTCCGATGGTCTTCCATTCTTTTTGAAGTTTGGTCAGTGCATCGGCAGTTACTTTCCAGTCTGTACTGTCTTTCAAGGCTTCCGCTTTTTCGCAGAGCGCTTTCTTCTTTTCCAGATTCTCGTTCATTCCTTCTTTCAGACTCTTGAAGAATTCTCCTTTCTTCTTGAAGAAATCATCGCAGGCATGGCGGAAACGCTCGAAGATCTTCACATTCATCTTTTGGGGCGCAAAACCAATGGTTTTCCATTTGTTTTGCAGGGCAATCACTTCCTGGGTCTTGTTTTCCCAGGCAGAGAATGTTTTCAGTTCATCATACTCAATCGCTTCAACGATTTCGCAGATGACGGTCTTTTGATCCAAATTATGCTGTTCGGCTTCTTTCAGCGATTCAAAGTGCTGCTGATGGCGGCGGTTGACAGCGGTAGAAGCTGCTTTAAACCGATTCCAGATTTCATCACGCAGTTCTTTGGCTACCGGACCTGTATCGCGGAACTCCTGATGCAACTTCTGAAGTTGGTGGAAAGCGGAAACAACATCTTCCTCGTCAGCCAACTTTTCGGCAGCTTCGCAGAGATGCGTTTTGATTTCTAGATTCTTTTTGAAGTCATATTCGCGGAATTCATTGTTCAGTTTCAATAAATCGTAGAACTTCTCTACATATAATTGATAGTTTTTCCAAAGTTCATTCACTTTACCTTGCGGCACCAGTTTTGTGTCATTCCATTGCTGTTGCAGCTTCTTGAACTCCGTATAAGATTTGTTGGCGTCATCTCCGGATTCCACCAATTCTTTCAGTTCTTCAATAATGGAAAGTTTCACTTGCAGGTTTTCTTCCTTCTGGCGTTCCAACTCGGCAACCTGTTTACTGCGTTTTTCCTTGATAACCCCCATCAGGCGTTTGAATTCTTCTTCCGTCGGGTCCTCTTCGGCAACAAAATCTTCAATGTTTCCACCGTTGTCTGTAAACTGTACCTTAGCAGCTTCCAACTCGGCATTATGTAACTTGTAGAATGATTGTTTCAGATTGTCAATATCCTGCTTGTTCGCATTTTCAGCGTCTTGCGCAAGCTCTTTTAGCTGGTTTAGTACATCTTCCTTAGTGGCAGGTTTAGGAGCTGCTTCAGGTTGAACTTCGGCAGTAACATCTTCAGCCGGAGTCTCTGTAATAGCTTCAGAAACCTCGACTGTTTTCTTTTCTTCTTCTAATTCCCCTTGGTTCAAGGGTTGATTAGTGTCATGAGCGTCCATCATTGTATATTAGTTTTGGGTCACAAATTAATGAAATAAAACGATTACTTCATACTATTTTGCTTATTTTTTTTTGTTTATCGTGTTTTTATGACAATAAAACGGTTATTCCCATGTACAACATCATTCCGATGATGTCATTTGTAATGGCTATAAACGGACCTGTTGCAATGGCTGGATCGATTTTGAACTTCTCCAGCGTCATCGGTACCAGTGTCCCGAAAATAGAAGCGAACATTACCACGGCAAACAGGCTGATGGATACGGAATAGGTGACCGTAGCCGTTGCGCCGAACCTGATAAAGTTGTAGGTGTATACTAATAAGGAGATAATAGTGGCATTAATTAAAGCTACTACCGATTCCTTGGTTATCTGCTTGAACGTGTTTTTAGCGTCCAGCGAGCTGTTTGCCAAACCCTGTACGATGATTGCCGAAGATTGTGTTCCGACATTTCCTCCTGTACCACCGATCAGCGGTATATACAGTGCCATTTCGGGATGGGCAGCAAAGGTGGAGTCGAAATTACCCAATATCATAGAGTTGCCGATTCCGCCGATCATACCGATTAATAACCAGGGGAGGCGGGCGGTGGTCTGTCTCAATACATTATCGTCTGTTTCTACGTCCTGCGAAAGACCGGATGCCAACTGATAGTCACGTTCCGACTGCTCACGGACTTCATCCATGACGTCGTCGACGGTGATTTGTCCCACAAGCCGACCGATACTGTCGACAACGGGGATAGCCACCAAGTCATACTTCTCAATCGCCTGTACTACCTCGTCAATGGGAGTATCTACGTGTACCGAAATCGGATCTTTCTGCATCACGTGTTTCACTTTCGATACAGAAGGGGAAGTAATCATCTTTTTGAGCGGGAAGATACCTCGCAGACGTTCGTCATCGTCAATGACATATACATAATAGATTTCGTCCAGTTCTTCCGCCTGTTGCCGCATCTCTTTCAGACATTCGGGCATACTCCAGTTTTCGTTGACAAGTACCATTTCCGTACCCATCAAACCACCGGCGGTATTTTCGTCGTATTTCAACAAGTCGACGATGTCTCCTGCCTGTTCGATGTCCTCGATGTGCGAAAGAACCTCTTCCTGCTTGTCTTCATCGAGTTCACGCATCAGGTCTACGGCATCATCCGTGTCCATGTAGTCAACGAAGCGTTTGGCGATTGTCTCCGAAGGAAGCATTTCGAGCAGCTCTTTACGAGCATCTTCGTCCATTTCGACAAGCACGTCGGCGGCAATTTCGTTATCGAGCAGGCGATAGACGAACTTAGCCTCTTCCGCATTCAGGTCATTGCACAATTCGGCGATGTCGGCCGGATGGAGGTCGATGAGAAGACCTTTTACCTTGTCGGCGTCTTTTTGCTCAATAAGGTGTTTAACGTTGTCAATGTATTCCTCGTTCATCGTTGTCAATTACAAATTACGAATTACAAAATCCAGTTCTCTGCTCACTGTTGCCCGCCAATTATTGGGCGTTGCCGGCTGTCTTTAATGCTTCTTCCACTTTATTGGTCAGATCGATAAATTCGGCTACCGATAGTTGTTCCGGGCGTTTATTAAATAAGATGTCCTCCGTGAGCGGACAATCTTTGCCTAAAATAGGTTTGATGGAGTTGCGCAATGTTTTCCGTCGCTGGTTGAAGGTCGTTTTCACTACTTGCTTGAACAGTTTTTCGTCGCATCCCAACTCTTTAGTCTCGTTGCGTGTCATACGGATAACAGCACTTTTCACTTTGGGAGGCGGATTGAACACGTGTTCGCTGACAGTGAACAAATATTCCACTTTATACCATGCCTGTATCAATACGCTAAGGATACCGTATGTCTTGCTGCCCGGTCCGGCTGCAATACGTTCGGCTACCTCTTTTTGAATCATTCCCGTGCAACAGGGGACGATATCTTTGTTGTCCAGCATCTTGAAAAAGATTTGGCTGGAAATATTATACGGGTAATTACCAGTCAGTACGAAAGGCTTCCCGTCGAACAACCGGTGAAGATTCATTTTCAAGAAGTCATCCTCGATGATGTGGTCTTCCAGTGACGGATAGGCTTCGCGAAGATAAGCAACCGACTCATAGTCAACTTCTACGACCTTTACCAATCGGTCTTTCTTTACTAGAAACTGGGTCAATACTCCCATACCCGGCCCCACCTCTAAAATAGGCAGTTCGGGGAAGGTGTCGACTGTATCGGCAATATCTTGCGCAACTTTCAGATCTTTCAGAAAGTGTTGTCCGAGAAACTTTTTAGGCTTTACTAATTTCATTTACCAACTAAATAATTACTTTTGCAGCTGACAAAGGTAATTCTTTTAAATGAAGAACGTACCACTATTTATTAAAAAATAAATGATGTGTCAGCGAAGCTAATGAAGAATTAAGGATGAAGAAACTATTAAAAAAGACGCTGAAACTGATATTACCGGTTGTTTTAGGCGGCTTTATCTTATTCTGGGTATATCGCGACTTTGATTTTACAAAAGCGGGCGATGTGTTGTTACACGGTACAAATTGGTGGTGGATGCTCTTCTCGTTATTGTTCGGAGTGTTTGCACAAGTCTTTCGTGGTTGGCGGTGGAGACAAACATTGGAACCGTTGGACGCTTTCCCGAAAAAGAGCGATTGCGTGAATGCTATCTTCATTTCATACGCTGCCAGTCTGGTGGTTCCCCGGATCGGGGAGGTGAGCCGTTGCGGAGTGTTGGCGAAATATGATAATGTCTCGTTTGCCAAGTCGTTGGGAACAGTCGTTACGGAGCGGTTGGTCGATACGTTGACTATTCTCCTCATCACAGGCATCACTGTATTGCTCCAATTACCGATATTCGTCACTTTCCTTCAGCAGACCGGAACGAAAATCCCTTCATTAGTCCACCTGTTGACTTCAGTGTGGTTTTATATCATTCTGTTTTGTTTTATTGGTGTGGTGATACTTCTTTATTATTTAAGAAAAACGTTGTTCTTCTATGAACGGGTGAAAGGATTTGTATTGAATATATGGGAAGGAATTATGTCTTTAAAAGGCGTGCGCAACATTCCCCTCTTTATTTTTTATACACTGGCTATTTGGGCTTGTTACTTTCTCCATTTCTATTTTACATTCTATTGCTTTGCCTTTACGGCACATTTGGGTATCCTTGCGGCATTGGTCATGTTTGTCGGCGGCACGTTTGCCGTAATTGTGCCTACCCCTAACGGAGCGGGACCCTGGCATTTTGCCATCATTTCTATGATGATGCTTTATGGAGTAAACGTGACGGATGCCGGAATATTTGCCCTGATTGTACACGGTATTCAAACCTTTTTGGTTGTTTTATTGGGTGTGTACGGCTTGGCTGCTCTGCCGTTCACCAATAGACATCGGGCGTAAATTTTTAGCTAAAAGTGTATATTCTTACATGTTTTTGCCAACCTCCTTTGTCATCTGAAAACTTTTCCATAACTTGGCACTGTTTAATTATCAGATTTAAAATAGTTTTAAAATATTTATTATGAGTACCATTCTTTCTTTAGCTCCACAGAACGTGTGGAAGCATTTTTATTCGTTGACACAGATTCCCCGTCCGTCAGGACACATGGAAAAGATTACAGCATTTCTTTTAGGTTTCGGAAAAGAGCTGGGGCTGGAGTCTTTTGTAGACGAAGCAGGTAATGTGATTATCCGTAAACCTGCCACTCCGGGTATGGAAAACCGGAAAGGTGTGATTCTTCAGGCGCACATGGATATGGTTCCGCAGAAGAACAACGATACTGTACACGATTTTGAAAAAGATCCGATTGAAACTTATATAGACGGTGACTGGGTAAAAGCAAAAGGCACTACTCTGGGTGCAGACAACGGACTGGGTGTAGCTGCTATTATGGCCGTGTTGGAAGCAAAAGACCTGAAACACGGTCCTTTGGAAGCTCTTATCACGAAAGACGAAGAAACCGGCATGTACGGTGCGTTCGGCTTGAAACCGGGTACACTGAACGGAGAGATTCTTTTGAATCTGGATTCGGAAGATGAAGGCGAGTTGTATATTGGTTGTGCCGGAGGTATGGATGTAACTGCTACCCTGGAATATAAGGAAGTAGCTCCCGAAGAAGGAGATATCGCAGTGAAAGTTACATTGAAAGGATTACGTGGCGGACATTCGGGATTGGAAATCAATGAAGGACGTGCCAATGCTAATAAGTTGCTGGTTCGTTTCGTTCGTGAGGCGGTTGCCAGCTATGAAGCCCGTTTGGCTAGCTGGGAAGGTGGTAATATGCGTAATGCTATCCCACGTGAAGCACATGCGGTTATTACCATTCCGGCTGAAAATGAAGAAGAACTATTGGGCTTGGTGAAATACTGCGAAGACCTGTTCAATGAAGAATATTCGGCAATTGAAACACCGATCAGCTTTACGGCTGAACGTGTGGAACTTCCTGCGGGTCAAGTGCCTGAAGAGATTCAGGACAATCTGATTGATGCAATCTTTGCTTGTCAGAACGGTGTGACCCGTATGATTCCTACTGTTCCGGATACGGTAGAGACTTCTTCCAATCTTGCTATTATTACGATTGGTGAAGGAAAAGCTGCCATTAAGATTCTGGCTCGCAGCTCGAGTGATAGCATGAAGGAATATCTGACTACCAGCTTGGAGTCTTGTTTCTCTATGGCAGGTATGAAGGTGGAAATGACTGGTGGATATTCCGGTTGGCAACCTGATGTAAATTCTCCGATTTTGCATGCGATGAAGTCATCCTATAAACAACAGTTTGGTGTAGAACCTGCAGTGAAAGTGATTCACGCTGGCTTGGAATGTGGTATTATCGGTGCTATTATTCCGGGATTGGACATGATTTCTTTTGGTCCGACTTTGCGTTCACCGCATTCACCGGACGAAAGAGCGTTGATTCCTACCGTACAGAAGTTCTATGACTTCCTGGTGGCAACTTTGGAGCAAACTCCAATGAAATAACGTATTTCTCTTTATATAAATATTCTCCTATTATATAATAGGTGACCATAGTGAAGGCACGGATGATATTTCATCTGTGCCTTTTTTTTATATTTATTGCAGCGTATATTACAATTCTGCTTTATAACAAATAAATCAATTGATGCAAATCAAGAAATATGCTATAAAACATAAATTTCTCTCTTTTTTAGATCAATGTATAAACAAAGGCTGTATTTTTGTGTTGTAAAACATGTAATTAGGAGGATAACAAAATGAAAAGTTTAAAAAGATTGTTTAGAAAGATCGGCGAAGCCGATGTACATGTTTGGGGATATTCAACAATTAATACCAAACCAAACAAGTAAGTTTTATTTTTTAGTTTTCAGGAATTAGTAATTTAAAAGATTTAAAGATTATGGCAAAGAAAATGGGTTCTTTAGTTAGAAAAATCCTTAGTGAAGTAGGTCGTAATGAAATGCTTTCATGGGGGTACAGAATTGAGAAATGAGAACAAGTACATTAACTAAGTTTAGAGTGGGGATACGTTATTAAATACGATATCCCCATTTTTTATATCTAAAATTTTATATAGAGTTGTTTTAGCTAACAACTGTGGCGGGGGATCTGTTTCAGTGTCAGTTCCTCCTTTAATTTCTGTGTTTGGGTACACTGTCTTTTGCCACTTGGGCTGGAATGTATCACATGCGAGTTTGGCTGATTTTACTATCACACCCTCACCGAATCACTTGAAAGCCTTTGTTCATCGATGTTACAAAGGGTGAGGGTAACTGTGATTGTAGGGTGAGGGTAATTTTTACTCTCACCCTACAATTATACCTGTAATAAGTGCTTAATAGTTGATTTATAGTAAGTTGTATGCTGATTTGTCTGGTACTAATACATGAAAGATGATGTATTTGTGTCTGATAACTGGCGTAATATTATCTGGAATAACAGGCTGAACGAGATAATAGATACGGATGAATTAATTGTATTCCGTAAGGTTTCGATTGGCTTCTCCATAGGGGAAAATCAGTTTCAAGCTTGTGAACAGTTTGTTTCATACGCTTGAAACACTTAGTTTTCCGGTGTGAAACTGGTAGTTTCATTACTTGAAACTGTTGGTCTCAAGGCATAAAACAGCTTATTCACCGGCATGAACAAGTCATTTTATGTAGAGGTGCTGCAAATTATTGAGTGTCTTCTATGAATATGCCCGGATTCTTATAAACGAGACAGTGTGTAAGATACCTCTATCTTGCACGCATCTGCAACGGTATCTTGCACTGCTTCAAATACTTGTATATCAGTTGACTATCGCTGGTTTAGTGTAAGGTGCAAGATACTTTTGCATTTATGAACTTGTAAGAGATAGGTGAATCTTATTGCAGAAGATAAACTTTTCAATTAAATAATAAACCGAGTGGCAGTTTTTGGACTTTTTATTTTATTCCAGAGCGAGTTGATTAATAGGCTAATGTTTATACAATATGGTATGGGGCTGATAGCTTGATAAAAGCTTTTTTTAAGCTAAAAAGTACAAATCTTTAAACTTTATTTCCTTACTTTGTTATTTATAAGAGTGAGACTTATAGCAAACTTAAACTAGAAAGATTATGAAAGTAAAGCAAATTTGTATGATGGTGCTGCTATGGTTGGGAGTGATTCCGGCGGTACAGGCACAAACTTTCGACAAATTATGGAAAGAAGTGGAGCAAGCGGAGAAAAAGAGCTTGCCTAAGACTGTGATAAAACTGACTGATGAGATTTATCAGAAAGGGGAAAAAGAGAAAAACTCTCCACAAATGCTCAAAGCATATACGTGGCGGATGAAATATCGGGAAATGTTGAATCCCGACAGTCTTTACGCTGATTTGAAAGGACTGGAACAATGGGTGAAACAGACTGACCAACCAATGGATCGCGCCATCCTACACTCTTTGATAGCGGGAATCTATGCAGATTATGCAGCCAGCAATCAGTGGCAACTCCGCCAACGGACAGAAATCGTAGATCAGACACCTGCTACCGATATGCGTGAATGGACAGCCAATATGTTCATCGAAAAAGTGCGGACAAATATAAAGGAGGCATTGGCCGATTCTGTATTGCTGCTCAAAACGTCCTCACGCGGCTATATTCCTTTTGTAGAACTGGGGGAAACGAGCGAATACTATCACCATGATATGTATCATTTATTGGCTTCCCGTAGCATTGAAGCACTGCAACGGGTGGAAGAATTGAGTAACAGGATTACTAATGACGGTACTGTGAATCCGGTCAAACAAGATATAATAGCTATTTATGGGAATATGATTCCCGCTTATAAAGCAACCGGATTAAAAGAAGGTTATGTGTTGACAGCACTTAACTACCTGGAATGGAGATGGAATGCTGATCGGAATATTCGACCTCTGCAGGCTAAGGGCGAACTTCCGGTACTGACGGAAGATACTTATCTGAAAGCTTTGAACACATTGAAAAGCAAGTATGCTTCCGAACCGATCTGTGCCGAAGTCTATTTGGCAGAAGCCCGGTATACTATTGGAAAACAACAGCAGCTCAATGCATTGCAGCTTTGCGATGGGGCAATCCGCCTTTATCCAGGCTATCGCAGAATCAATGCTTTGAAGAATCTTCGGGAAGAGATATTGGCTCCTTATTTGAATGTTAATGCATCCGATTTGGCTTTTCCGAACGAAGAGATAGAATTAAGGGTCTCACACAAAAATCTGGATGGTTTCACTGTCCGTCTTTATCAGGCGAAGAAACTGATAAAGGAACAACATTACGCTGTGCTTCGTCCGAAAGATTATCAGACGCAGGACACTGTGTTTACATTCAAAGCTCCTGAACTTGGATCTTACGTGATGCGTATCATACCGGATATTCGTGCGAAGAGAGATAGTGAAAGCAAGTTTGATGTAACACGTTTCAAAGTGCTGACATGCCGTTTGCCGGACAAACAGTATCAAGTGGTGACGCTGGATGGACAGACAGGGTATCCTATTCCCCATGCGAAAGTGACGATGTACAGTAATGACGAAAAAGTGTTGCAGGAGTTTACGACAAACGAAGAGGGTAAGGTCGTATTTCCCTGGAAATCCGAATACCGCTATCTGAAAGCTTCCAAGGGGACGGATACGGCAATGCCGAAACAAGGCATTTATGCAGGAAGTTACGGATATTACGGCGACGAAGATAAAGTGACTGAAAATATGACTTTATTGACCGACCGTTCTTTGTATCGTCCCGGACAGACTGTGTATGTGAAGGGAATTGCTTATTCTCAACAATCGGATACGGCGAATGTACTTCCGAACAAGGAATATACGGTGACTTTATTGGATGTAAACAATCAGGAAGTAGGGCAGAAGTCGGTACGTACCAATGAGTTCGGTTCGTTTACCACCGATTTCGCATTGCCTTCGGCCTGTTTGAACGGAATGTTTTCTTTGAAAGCGGGAAGAGACCATACAGGCATTCGGGTAGAAGATTATAAACGTCCGACATTTGATATCACTTTTGAAAAGCAACAAGGAAGTTACAAACTGGGTGATGAGGTACAGGTGAAGGGTAAGGTACAATCTTATAGTGGTGTGCTGCTTCAGGATCTTCCGGTGAAATATACGGTAAAGCGTTCTGCATACAGCCTTTGGCGGTTTGCGGAATCTGTGCAGATTGCTTCCGGTGAAGTGATGGCCAATGAGAATGGAGAATTCACGATACCGGTTCGTTTGCAGGAAAGTGACTCTTATAAGAATAATGATAAGGTATATTATCGTTATTCCATTGAGGCCACTGTTACCAATGTGGCAGGTGAAACACAATCTTCTACGGACGTGATTTCGGCAGGAAACCGTTCGTTGATTTTGCAGGTGGAATTGCAAGATAAGACTTGCAAGGATCAACCCTTCGAAACAATGTTTAAAGTGCAGAACCTGAATGGACAACCTGTGGAGGTGAAGGGGAATTATTACTTGTACCCTGCCAAAGACAAGGACTTTAAGCAGTTGGAAGAGAAACCGGTTGCAACGGGAACCTTTACTTCTAATGAAGACATGACGCTTGACTGGAAGAATCTTCCATCGGGACCTTATGTGCTGAAAGCATCAGTGAAAGATAATCAGGGCAAGGAAGTGACTGCTGACACCAACACGATTCTTTTCTCTGTTGAGGACAAACGTCCGCCTGTAGAAACGACGATGTGGTTCTATGGTGCAAATACGGAATTTGATGCTGCCCATCCGGCCGTGTTCTGTTTCGGTACGTCGAAAAAAGATGCTTATGTGATGATGAATGTATTTTCCGGTGATAAATTGCTGGAGAGCAAGACGTTGAATTTGTCAGATACGATTGTACGTTTCGAGTATCCATATCGGGAAAGTTATGGGGATGGTGTCTTTGTGAATCTCTGTATGGTGAGGGACGGACAGGTTTATCAGGAACAGGTGCGGCTGACCAAACGGATTCCTGATAAGACACTGACTATGAAGTGGGAAGTGTTCCGTGATAAATTGCGTCCGGGACAAAAGGAAGAATGGAAGCTGACGATTAAAACGCCGCAAGGACAAGCTGCTAACGCGGAAATGCTGGCAACGATGTATGATGCTTCCTTGGATAAAATATGGAATCGGCAACAGAATTTCCAAATCTATTATAACCAGATTGTCCCATATTCTAACTGGATGAGTGGATATTCCGGCAATAATTCATTCAACTACTGGTGGAATACGAAGAGTCTCAAAGTGCCATCACTGGAGTATGACCATTTTGTGATGCTATCGGACTATTATAATAATGGAAGAGATTTGGGTGAAGTAATAGTGAGAGGATATGGCTTGACGAGAAAGTTGACGGTGACAGGTAGCGTTTCGACATTGGACGTTGCAACTTTAAGGAGTAATGCGCCAAAGATGAAATCGGCTATGGCTGCTGATGCCATGACTAATGTTGAATTTCAATCGGAAATGATACCCACGGGAGAAAAAGCGGATGAGGCATCTGACAACGAAATGCTTCCCGAAGCATCTGCTGACTTGCGTACCAATTTAGCAGAAACAGCATTCTTCTATCCTCAACTTCGCACCAATGAACAGGGAGAGATCTCTTTCTCATTCACGATGCCTGAAAGTCTGACGCGTTGGAACTTCCGTGGATATTCTCATACAAAGGGAATGTTGACGGGAACATTGGATGGCGAAGCTACCACAAGCAAAGAATTTATGCTGACTCCTAATCTCCCTCGTTTTGTGCGTGTGGGTGATAAGACTTCTCTGGCAGCTTCTATCTCTAATATGACTGGTAAGCCGCAAGCCGGAACGGTCAGTCTGGTCCTTTTTGACCCGATGACAGAGAAGGTTATCAGTACACAAAAACAGAAATTCAGCCTTGCTGCCGGAAAGACAATGGGTGTGGACTTCCAGTTTATCGTTAGTGATAAATACGAAATAGTGGGATGCCGGATGATTGCCGACAGTGGTACTTTCAGCGATGGAGAACAACAGTTGCTTCCGGTTCTTAGCAATAAAGAGCATTTGGTGGAGACACTTCCAATGCCAGTGCGTGGAGAAGAAACCCGTACTTTCTCACTCGATCATCTGTTCAATCAACAAAGTAAAACAGCCACAGATCGTAAACTAACTGTTGAATTTACAGGAAACCCGGCTTGGTATGCCGTTCAGGCATTGCCTTCATTGAGTCTTCCGACAAGTAATAATGCTATTTCCTGGGCTACTGCCTACTATGCCAATACATTGGCTTCGTTTATCATGAACAGTCAGCCGAAGATCAAAGCGGTATTTGAAAGTTGGAAACTGCAAGGAGGTACGAAAGAAACGTTCTTGAGCAATCTGCAAAAGAATCAGGAAGTGAAGAATATCATTTTGTCCGAGTCTCCCTGGGTACTCGAAGCACAGACGGAAGAGCAACAGAAAGAGCGCATCGCCACCTTGTTTGATTTGAATAACATCCGTAGTAATAATATCGCAGCTTTGACTCGATTGCAGGAGTTACAGAACTCAAATGGGGCATGGTCCTGGTATAAAGGAATGAACGGGAGTCGATCTGTAACTACCTATATCGCCGAACTGAATGCCCGTCTGGCTATGCTGACAGGTGAGAAATTAAGCGGATCGGCTCTTTCCTTGCAACAGAAGGCTTTCGCTTACCTTCATCAATCAGCTTTGGACGAGTATAAGGAAATCCTGAAAGCACAGAAAGACGGTGTGAAGTTTACTGGCGTTTCGGGCAGTATTCTGCAATATTTGTATCTCATCGCTATTTCGGGAGAGCAGGTACCCGCAGCCAATAAAGCGGCTTATACCTATTATCTTTCTAAGGTAGGAGAATTGCTGACTTCTCCTTCGATGGATACAAAAGCGATTGCCGCCATTGTGCTTGATAAAGCCGGACGCAAGAAGGAAGCGCAGGAATTTGTCGCTTCTCTGAAAGAACATCTGACGAAGACAGATGAACAGGGAATGTTCTTTGCTTTCAACGAGAATCCATATACATGGGGCGGAATGCAGATGCAGGCTCATGTAGATGTGATGGAAGCGCTGGAACAGACAGGTGGCAATACCGATACAGTGGAAGAAATGAAACTTTGGTTGTTGAAGCAAAAGCAGACACAACAGTGGGATTCTCCGGTAGCTACTGCCGATGCGGTATTTGCATTGCTGATGAAGGATACTAATTTACTCGACAATCAGGGAAATGTGCGGATCGTGATTGCTAATGAGGTGCTGGAAACTGTTAGTCCAAGTAAAACGACTGTTCCCGGATTGGGATATATCAAACGTTCTTTCACACAGAAGAATGTAGTGGATGCCCGCAAGATTGAAGTGGAAAAGAGAAATCCGGGTATTGCTTGGGGAGCTGTGTATGCAGAATTTGAATCTCCTATCAGTGATGTGAAACAACAGGGCGGTGACCTGAATGTTGAGAAACAGTTGTATGTAGAGCGTACGATGAATAACGTGCCTCAATTACAGCCTATTACTGCCAAAACGGTTCTTCAGGTAGGTGATAAAGTCGTTTCCCGTTTGAGCATCCGCGTAGACCGTCCGATGGACTTTGTACAGTTGAAAGATCAGCGGGGCGCTTGTTTCGAACCGATCGGCAGTATCTCCGGTTATCGTTGGAACAACGGGCTTGGCTATTACGTAGACATCAAAGATGCATCGACTAATTTCTTCTTCGATCATTTAGGAAAGGGTGTATACGTGTTGGAATATAGTTACCGTGTCAGTCGTGCAGGAACTTACGAAACAGGTTTGGCAACTATGCAGTGTGCTTATGCACCGGAATACGCTTCGCATTCTGCTTCGATGACAATTATTATTAAATAGTTCCGGCAGGGGATTTTTATTCTCACCGACGAGCGAGGCGTTCCTCACCGATGAAGAGGGTGTTCCTCACCGAGGAAGGCATCCTTCGTCGGTGAGGAACTTTTTTCTTATAAACAGGGGCTTACAAGGACTGCTATTAAGTAAAGTCTTTTCCCAATCTGTGTTAATCTGTGTAATCTGTGGTGAAAAACTCATCTAAAACCCCTACATTTGTGCACCAAAATAAAAAATATCGCATGAAACGTAGTTTACTATCTATATTATCTTTACTTACTGTCGCTTTGGCAGCCGTTGCCCAACCTCGTATCTCTTCAAATAAAGAGACACATAACTTCGGACAAATTGAGTGGAAACGTCCGGTGACAGTGGAATATACCATCACTAACACGGGAAACCAGCCATTGGTACTGACCAACGTCACAACCTCTTGTGCCTGTGCCGTGGCCGACTGGACCAAAGAACCGATTGCTCCGGGAGGAAAAGGAGTCGTAAAAGCTTCTTTTGACGCAAAAGCGTTAGGACATTTTGAAAAGTCGATAGGAATATATAGCAATGCCAGTCCGAGCTTGGTCTATCTGAAGTTTACCGGTGAAGTAGTGCAGGAAATAAAAGATTATACAAAGCTACTTCCTTATACAATCGGAAATATTCGTTTAGATCGTGATGAGTTTGCTTTCCCCGATGTCTATCGCGGACAGCAGCCTTCATTGACCTTTGATATCGCCAATCTTTCGGATCGTCCTTACGAACCGGTATTGATGCATCTGCCTCCTTATCTGAAAATGGAAGCGGAACCCAAAGTCTTGTTGAAAGGCAAGAAAGGAACTATCAAACTGACGCTGGATGCAAGCCAGCTAAAAGATTACGGATTGACACAGACTTCTGTCTACCTTTCCCGTTTCTCCGGTGATAAGGTGAGCGAAGATAATGAAATACCGGTTTCGGCCATTCTTCTTCCCGACTTCTCACGTATGACGGAAAAAGATTCTTTGAACGCTCCTGCCATGCACATTTCGGAAACGGATATTGATCTTAGTATCCCGTTGATAAAGAAGAATAAGGTAAGCCATGATATATTGATAGCTAATTCCGGAAAGACTCCGTTAGTCATCAGTAAGTTGCAGGTATTCAATTCATCGGTAGGAGTGAGCCTGAAGAAGACAGTCCTTCCTCCGGATGGAATGACGAAGCTCAAAGTAACTATTCGTAAGCGTGACGTAGGTAATAAGAAGCATCATTTACGTATCCTGATGATAACAAATGATCCGTTACGCCCGAAAGTCGAAATCAATATCAAACGCTAAATCCTATGATTATGGAACATCCTGAAAATAGTGAAGAATATAAGGGGCTTGTTGTCAATAAAGGCATTGAGCAACCCTCATCTGTGAATCCCTACTTAAAGCGGAAACCTAAGAAACGCCAGCTTTCAGTAGCAGAGTTTGTAGAAGGTATCGTAAAAGGTGATGTCACTATATTGAGTCAGGCTGTGACATTGGTTGAAAGCGTAAAGCCTGAACATCAGGCTGTCTCACAAGAAATCATTGAGAAATGTCTGCCATTTTCCGGAAATTCGATCCGGATTGGTATTAGCGGCGTTCCCGGTGCGGGAAAGAGTACATCCATAGATGTATTCGGTCTGCACGTGCTCGAAAAGGGGGGCAAACTGGCGGTATTGGCCATCGACCCTAGCAGTGAGCGTAGTAAAGGCAGTATTTTGGGAGATAAAACCCGTATGGAGCAGCTTTCCGTACATCCTAAATCGTTCATCCGCCCTAGTCCGTCAGCCGGTTCTTTGGGAGGAGTGGCACGCAAAACACGTGAAACGATTATTCTTTGTGAGGCTGCCGGATTCGATAAGATTTTTGTGGAGACCGTAGGAGTGGGACAGAGCGAAACGGCTGTTCACTCGATGGTTGATTTCTTCCTGTTGATTCAGTTGTCCGGTACGGGCGATGAACTGCAAGGGATTAAGCGTGGTATTATGGAAATGGCGGACGGCATCGTTATCAATAAGGCCGATGGAGATAATCTGGAACGTGCCAAGTTGGCTGCCACTCAATTCCGTAATGCATTGCATCTGTTTCCTGCGCCTGAATCCGGATGGACTCCCAAAGTATTGACTTACTCCGGCTTTTATAACCTGGGAGTGAAGGAGGTCTGGGACATGATTTACGAATACATTGACTTCGTGAAAGAAAACGGCTATTTTGAATATCGCCGCAACGAACAAAGTAAATACTGGATGTATGAAAGCATTAATGAACAACTTCGTGACAGCTTTTATCATAATCCGAAGATTGAAACAATGCTTTTAGAAAAAGAACAGCAGGTATTGAAAGGTAACCTGACTTCGTTTATAGCTGCAAGAAGTCTGCTCGATACTTATTTTGAGGATTTGAAATAAGATTACCGGGAAGCACGCTACGTTCGTTTGGCTGCCCTTCATTAATTGATATCTGAATTGAAAAATGTGGTAAAGGTATCCCATTTAATATTTTATTGCCTATATTTGCCGTCATGTAATAGCATGGTTAATTCCTTAAAATCGTAAAAACTAGATGGATAAATTGGTGATGACAGAAGATTTTGAGCTTTATTCTCAAATGAAAAAAGGGGATAGGGAAGCCTTTAATACCTTGTTTTTGAAATATTACCCTGTGCTATGTGCTTTTGGCAAATATTATGTGTCCATGGAAGATGCGGAAGAGATCGTTCAGGACATAATGGTCTGGTTATGGGAAAACAGATCGTTTCAGGTGATAGAAGTTTCTCTAAGAAGTTATTTATTCAAGTCTGTCAAAAACAAATGTCTGGCATTGATTGATAAGAACTATACTAAAAAACGTTTCTGCGAACATGTATTGGCAACAGAAATGCAGGGGACTTTTGAAGATCCTGATTTTTATATTGCCGAAGAATTGATGACGAAAATAGAAAGAACAGTCGCACAGTTACCGGAAACATATCGTGTTGCTTTTGAAATGAGTCGTTATCAAGATAAAACCTATAAGGAAATAGCGCAGGAGCTGAATGTATCTACCAAGATTGTAGATTATCGTATTCAGCAGGCTTTGAAGATTCTTCGAACAGAACTCAAAGATTATTTGCCACTGATTGCAGCTATTTTCCCTTATTTCCTTTTTAAATAAATTGTATTGATTTCCAGTGGTTTAAAATAAATAATGCAGCTTTTTCTAAAAAAAGTTGCATTTTCGTTTAGGAACTATCGCGAGTTTCCAGTCATATTAGTAAAACAGGGAAAAATGAATAGAGAATTAAATATAGCAATGGATGAAGCCATGTTACTCCGGTATTTTTCCGGAGTATTGGAGAACGAAGAAAAAGAACAGGTAGAAACCTGGATTTCTCTCTCTGAAGAAAACAGGAAAACTGCCAAACAGATATTATACCTATATCGTGCAACCGATGTTGTACAAACTTTGAGTCAGGTAGATGCAAAAAAGGCATTAGTAAAGGTTGATAAGAGATTGTCTAAACGGATGAAAAGAGGTTGGTGGGAATGGACAATGAGAGTTGCAGCTATTTTGTCCATCCCATTGCTAATCTCTTCTCTTTATTTCTTTTTCAGTCAGGATGCCGATGTAGACCAGTATGTTGAGATCCGTGCAAATCCCGGAATGATTTCGCAGATTACTTTACCGGATGGCTCTCAAGTGTGGCTGAACTCTGCTTCCTATTTGAAATATCCGGTTCGTTTTACCGAGAGTGACCGACAAGTCGAACTGGAGGGCGAAGCTTATTTTTCAGTAAGGAAGGATGCCGGAAGGCGATTTCTGGTTAACGTGGGAGATAATGTGCAACTGGAAGTTTTAGGTACGGAATTTAATGTGGATGCTTATCCGAAAGACGATTTCGTAGCGGCCAGTCTGGTAACGGGTAAAGTGAACTTCCATTGCCGCCAACAAGGTCAGGAGACGGTGCATATGATGATTCCTGGGCAGAAAGTGGTATATGACTTCGGGAGTGAAAAGTTGGTATGTACGGATACTTCCATCGAATCGGATATAGCATGGAAAAGCGGAAAGATTATTTTCCGCGACACTCCGATTGAAGATGCTTTAAGGATTTTAAGCAAGCGATTTGAAGTTGACTTTCAGCTTACAAACTCATTGTTGAAAGAGTATTGCTTTACCGGTACTTTTATAGATCAGCGTTTGGATAGGATTCTGGAACATTTTAAAATAGCTTCAGGAATAAAATATAAGTATATTGAAACCACCAGGAAAGGAGAAGAAGTCGTAAAAGGAAAGAGCGTTATCGAAATTTATTAACTAAAAAAGACTATGATATGAAAACACATCCGCCTTAAAACAAAAATATGGGAAAAAATATTGCAGTATTTTTCCCCATATAAAAATTCATTAAACCAACTTGTTTGCAGACAAGTGCAGTTAACTTTATTTTTAAATTTAAAAGTCCAGCAAATTTATGCAAAAACATTGTAGTATCCAATTTTTTTGGATAGGAAAGTTACTATGCGTAACCTTAAATAAAATTCCACTGCCTATGAGATTATTAATTATTATGTTGTGCATCTCCGTGGGATGTATCAGCGCAGCGAATACCTATGCTCAAAACACAATTTTGGAATTGAATGTGGAGAATCAAACTGTTGAAAGTGTCTTGAATAAAATAGAGGCACAAACTGAATTTGTATTTTTCTATAACAGTAAACAAGTGGATGTCCACAGACGTGTGTCTATAACGGCTAATAAGCAGAATGTCTTTAAAATACTAGACGAACTTTTCAAAAATACGGATGTAGCCTACTCAGTACTGGATAAAAGCATTATTTTATCTAACAAGCAATTGCTTAAAACGGAAAATCAGAAGAAAATAACCGGAAAGGTGGTAGATGTTAATGGAGAACCCATTATTGGCGCAACGATTGCTGTTAGAGGTGTCAGTGTGGGAACAGTCAGCGATGTTGATGGGAACTTTGTATTGTATGTCGAAGCCGGAAAAGAGGTGTGGTTGGACGTTTCTTATATCGGTTATAAAAAGCAGGAAATCAAGACTGACGGAAATAAACCTCTGACAATCACTTTGATCGAAAATATGGCGATGTTGGATGAAGTGGTGGTAGTTGGTTATGGTGTACAGAAAAAAGTAAACCTGACAGGTTCCGTAGCTAATGTAAACTTTGATAATGATTTGACAAGTTCCCGAACTATCACTAATGTTTCTAGTGCCTTATCTGGTACGATGCCCGGTTTGAATGTGAGACAAGGTTCAGGTATTCCCGGAGCGGATGGAGCTACTTTACGTCTAAGAGGGGTCGGCTCCCTAAATGCCGGTCAGGACCCGTTGATTTTAATTGATGGACAACCTGGCGAAATCGGACAAATTAGTGCCAATGATATTGCTTCTGTAACTGTTTTGAAAGATGCCGCATCTGCTGCTATTTACGGTTCCAGAGCTTCTAACGGTGTTATTCTTATAACAACTAAAACAGGTGAGAATACAAACGGGAAGATAGAACTTGAATATAGTGGGAGTGTAGGCTGGAATGGGGCGACAAAACTTCCTGAATTGGTAAGCAATACTGCTGATTATATGGATTTATGTAATCAGGTGGCAAGGAACTCGCAGAGAGGAGAATTGTACAGAGATGATTTTATAAATTTATGGAGAGAACAGTCAAAGGTTGATCCAATAAAATATCCGAATACGGATTGGTGGGATGTACTGTTGAATACCAATATGGTGCAAACCCATCAAATATCTTTGAGAGGTGGAAATAACAAGGTTTCTTCATATACCTCTGTCAATTTTCAGAACAATGATGGTTTGATGAATAATACTTCTTATAAAGTCGTAAATTTGAGAACCAATACAGATTTTATAGTAAATGATTGGTTGAAGGTAGGTGTAAACGTATCAGGCATGCTAGGTGTGAATGATGCTGGTAATATAAATGGAGCTTTGGAATGGTTCTATTCTACAACACCGGGTATGGTTCCTCGCCATCCGGACGGAAGGTATGGTACAGGGCAGACAGGAACGGGAGATAAAAATAATCCGTTGTGGATATTGGAAGCTCTACAAGGTGAAAAAAATAAGCGCCGTTTCACTGGTAAAGTGTTTGCGGTGTTGACTCCTATGAAAGGTTTGGTTATCAATGCAAGCTATTTTAGAGATCTTTATAACTACAAAGAAAATATAGTCGACACAGATTCTCCGCGTTGGGATTTCCGTTTGGATCAACAGATAACTACAGGAAGACAGGGGATTATAACCAATATGGATAGTAATAGTGATAGATATGTGATTGATTTATTTGCAACTTATAATACAACGATTGCTAAGAAACATAATGTAGGTGTACTGGTTGGATATAATCAGGAATATTGTAAAAGCTGGTGGTTTAATGCTCGCAAGGCAGGCTTGATAAGTCTTTCTACTCCGGTATTGACCGCTGCTTCTGATTTGCAGAGTTCGGATGGTGGAAAGGACGACTATGCCATGAGGTCTTATTTCGGGCGTATAAATTATGATTATGCCGGTAAATATCTGTTTGAAGCTAATGTACGCATGGACGGTTCATCTCGTTTCGCACCGGGAAATCGTTGGGGAACTTTCCCTTCTTTCTCTGCCGCATGGAGAATATCAGAAGAAGCTTTTTGGGAAGACCTTAAACCAATTGTTGATAATTTAAAAATCAGAGCTTCGTGGGGACGTTTGGGTAATAATGGCATTGGTAATTATGACTGGCAGAATGTATATAGTCCTGCAAATACTTCTTTTGGTGATGCTATTCAGCAAGGAGTATGGACTACAGCAATTGCGAATCGGGATATTTCTTGGGAAAAGACGGATGTCGTTGACTTGGGATTAGATGTGAACTTATTTGGAAGCCTTTCTTTAACATTTGATTATTATAACAAGCTGACGCATGGTATTTTGTATCGAAATCCTATTCCGTATGTAAATGGTGGTTTGGGAGCTCCGATGATAAATAGTGCAAAAGTTCGTAACAGAGGTTTTGAGTTTTCTGCTTCTTATAATAAGAATTTTGGTGATTTAGGATTTGCAGTTTCTGTAAATGGAGCATACAATCGTAATGAAATAATAGATTATAAGGGCGATTATCTTGAAATCAATGGAGCTACTGTATGGACCGAAGGACAACCTATTGGGAAATTCTATATGAGAGAAATAGATCATATTGTACAGGACAAAGCCGAAATTGACAAGTTGGTGAGTGAGGGATGGACTTTTTCACCGTCTCGTCCTGAACCTGGTGACTTCTTGTATAAAGATTTGAATAACGACAAGAGAATAGATGATAAAGACCGAGTTCTCAAAGGACAGCCGCTTCCTTTATTCACATTTGGTGGTTCAATCGCTTTTTCTTATAAGAATTTTGATCTTAGTGCCTTGTTTTCAGGAGTGGCAGGATGGGATCGATATCTTAGTACAGGAATTTTCAGTCTGACAAATGCGGACACAGAACGTCTATTCTTGAAGAAGTTTCAAAATCAATGGTCGGAAACAAATCGGAATACTAATATACCTAAACTTTATGCAAGTAATGAGAAAAATAATCAAGTGTCCGATTATTATCTGTATGACGCCAGTTTCTTAAGATTGAAGACACTTCAGCTGGGTTATACTCTACCCAAGAATTTGATTCCTAAAGTGCGTATCAGAGCTTATTGTAATTTGGAGAATTATTTCACAATCACTTCTTATCCGGGAATGGATCCGGAAATGAATGGAGATGTGGGTTATCCTATATTGAAAACTGTATCTTTAGGTGTTAACATTAAATTTTAATTAGTTATGAAATCAATATTTTATATTATATCGGTTTTTGCTCTTTTGTTGACTGGCTGTACGGACTTCTTAGATCGTTCGCCGTATAATGATTTGTCGGGTAGTACAGTGTGGACTTCGGATGCTAATGCGAACATGCAATTGAATGGCGTTTATAAACTGACTAAGAATGGATGGGCGATGCAGGGATATTGCTATCATTTTACTTGTTTTGGTCCTGATGGATACGATTATTTCCGTAATTCTAACATTGAGATGGGCACAGCTACTACTCGTGATGGCATTTTCTTGTCAGCTTATGTGGAGTATTATAAGGTGATTAATGCTGCTAATGACGCTATTGCAAATCTGACGGATAATCCCAATATCACTCCAGAACTTCGGGAAAGAATGATTGGGGAAGCTCGTTTTCTTAGAGGATTTTCTTATTTCATGCTTTGGCAGCTTTATGGTGGTGTTATTATTTTAGATAAACCAACTCACCCCACTGATACATATTTACCCCGTAATACAGCAGATCAGGTGAGGGATTTTGTGATAGAGGATTTCAAAGATGCAATTGAACGTTTGCCATTGGAATATGGTGATTCTGAAAACGGTAGAATTACGAAAGGTGCAGCAGTCGCAATGCTGGGGCGTACCTATCTTTACGATCAGCGTTGGGGAGATGCAGCTGTGGAATTGCACAAGCTGATGGAAGAACCTTATAAGTATGATTTGGTTGAAGATTATGCGAAGCTTTTCGATTGGAAATACGAAAGAAATACTGAATATATTTATGCATTGTCATTTATAGCACAGATTGGTTATGGTACAGCTTATGATAGTTGGTATGGAAACCGTTCCTCTTTTATAAACGGAGAATCTTACAGTTTAGGATCACATATTCCTTTTGAAACCAGTACGTATGCTGATGGAAGTCCTATTGATTTGAGCACACGGCCTAAAAGAAGCGATTATCAGGATGAAGTGACTTTTGGTAATGATTTGATACAGTGGTATGATGATGTTATCAATTCTCCTAAAGGACTGGATAAACGTATTAGCGTAAATATGATTTTGCCTTCTGCTACCTATTATGGAAAGGATAGTAAATATTTTAAAGTGTATTGGCCTTATGAAGCGCATGTCAATGATGACCCGCAAGCATTAGGAGTGACTTTCAATGATTTTGCTACTTATTCATGGCGTAAATTTGTTTGTGTTGGTGATGAGGGATATTGGGCTTATCAGGGACCGACAGATATACCGCTGATTCGTTTTGCTGATGTATTACTAATGTATGCCGAAGCTAAGAATGAAGAATTGGCAGCACCCGATGATGATATTTATGATGCGGTGAATCGGGTTAGGAAAAGAGCGGGATTGAACGAACTGTCCGGATTGGATAAAACGGCTATGCGTAAAGCCATCAGAATGGAACGTTTTCATGAGTTTCCCGGAGAGGGACACTTGTTCTTTGATGTAAGACGTTGGAGAACTGCACATACCAATGATCCTGTTTTTGGGTTGAATCATGATGTGTATCAGTTTACAGGTGAAAAATTATTTACTCGTTCTTTCCCGGAGAAATTTTATTTGTGGCCTATACCGGAGGCGGAAAGGGATCTGAATCCGAAACTTGATCAGAATGAGGGCTGGTAATTGTTTTAATTTTAAATGAATATAATATGAAAAAGATAGCATATATAGTATTTCTGTTATTCTGTGCTTGTTATATTTCAAGTTGTTCGGAAGACAGATATTTTCCCGGTGAGATTTATCAGGATGTGGACAATGATGGAGATGGCGATGACGGTGATGTGGTGGAGAAAGTAAATGAGAATTTGGCAAAAGGAGGAATTGCTTTGTCGGGGAGTGAGCAGGATGGCGATCATGGCGCTGCATTGTTGATTAATGGTTTAATTCAGGGAAATGAAGAATATTTCGGAACTTATCAGACTGGTGTGGACCATGAAGAATGGGTACAGATAAAACTGATACAGAAACAAAAGATTAACTCTATCTGGCTTTATCCGAGAGCTGCAAATGAGGGCTTTCCTAAAGATTTTAAGCTGGAGGTTTCTACCGATGCTAAAACATGGACTTCTGTTGTGGAGAAAACGGGTTATGAAGCAACGACTGCTGATCCGCAGAAGTTTGATTTTGATCCTGTGGTTGCTTTGTATGTGAGATTGACTGCCACTAAACTCGCTATAGCTAATAATATGTGGACGGGTGATAAAGATGTATATTATATACAGTTGAAGGAAATAGAGGTCTATTTAAATGATGAAACAGGTGTTGATCCTGACCCGGAACCAGAGCCGGAGCCAGACCCGAATGAACCTAATCTTGCATTAGGAGGATTTGTTCAGGCTATTAGTGAAGAAGATGGGCATGGGGGTCAGTTCTTGGTTGATGGAAATTTTGCGGATAGCAACACGACTTACTTCGGTACACGGTCTTCATCATCTAGTGAATCTCAATGGGTGAATGTGAAGCTGACGCGTGAAGATGATTTTAATGAAGTATGGTTGTATCCTAAATATGGTGGAGAAGGGGTAGATGGTTTTCCTATTGATTTTAGGATAATGGTATCGGTAGATGGAGAGGAGTGGAAAGAGGTTGTGTCAAAAACAGATTATCCAGTTCCTGCATATACTCCCGAAACTCCAACGCCGGAAATTTTTAAGTTTGAAACTGTGCATGGCGGATATGTCAAGATAATAGCTACTAAGTTATTTTCAGCTAATAATATGTGGACAGGTTGGCAAGATGTGTACACGATGCAATTTGCAGAGCTCTGTGTTTACAATACTAATGTTGTTAATTAGAAAAATATGATAAATAGAATCTTGAATTTTATGTTTCTAGTGTTGATTTCGCTGCAAGTTCTGTCTTGTTCGGATAACGATATGGTTGAACCTGCACCGGAACCAACGCCGGAGCCACCCGTTGAAGAAGTGCCCGATGTGAAGAATTTAGCATTGGGCGGTGTGGCTACCGCTTCCAGTTTTGATTCAGGACGAGCCCCTTTCTATCTTATTGACGGAAAAATTGAGGCTGCCGAGAATCAAGGGTATTATAGTAGCGTCGGTTCTACGGAGAATCATACAGAATGGGTTCAGATTGAGTTAACCAAGGAATCGGAGATAAACTCTATTTGGGTGTATCCCCGCTACGATGGCATTCATGCTGGTTTTCCTGTAGACTTTACCTTGCAGACATCTGTTGATGGTAAACAATGGAATATAGTAGCTACTGGAGAAAATCATACAGAAGTAACAGATGCATTGCCTCGTAAGTATACCTTTGCTGATGTGAATGCAAAATTTGTTCGTCTGGTCGCTACAAATCTTTATTCTGCGAATAATGAATGGACGGGATATAAAGATACTTATATCTTGCAATTAGCTGAAATCGAAGTTTACAAGCGTGTACAATCAGTATCATCTGTGAGATTGGGCTCTTATTTTTCTGTGGTGGGCGAACAGGTGGAAGTTAGCGTTGATGTTGAAACTGAACAGGTGAAGGATAATGCAGGTGTTACGATAGAATTGGTTGCAGCTGAAGATGGACACTCGTTAGAAACTCCGGTAAAACAAACAGGAAAGCTGACAGATAATAAGGCTGCTTTTGTTTTAAAATTATCTTCAACTTTATCCGAAGGTGAATATAAAGTAAAAGCTACCGTGGAGGGAGATAAAGGAACATCAGTTGGTTATTCGGCTCCATATATAATATCAGCTGCTGATGGAAAAACTTATTATATAAGTTCTAGCCGGGGAAATGACGAAAATGACGGATTAAGTGAAGATACGCCCTTCAAGACATTGACTAAAGTTTCTCAATTGGAACTGAAACCGGGAAGTAAGTTGCTGTTGCGTGCAAGCGACGTATGGCAAAGGCAAATGTTGATGCCCAAAGGAAGCGGAACGAGAGAAAAGCCGATTGTGATTGGAACGTATGGAACAGGGGCCAAGCCTATTATCAGTCCGGGATATAGTAACAATACGATATATGGTATCCGGATTGTGAATGGAAGCGGGTATGAAATTCGTGGATTGGAAATAATGAATTGTTATGGTGGGATTGTATTCTGGTATGAGAATACGTATAACCACAAGTATATTCTGATTGAGGATTGTTATGTGCATCAGGTAACAGGAACTACTACCGGATGGGGTGGTGGATGGGATCAGAAAATGCCTGTGGATCTGGTAATGGCTTCAGGTATTTGTATTAATGGTTCTGACGCTTACGGTAATAGCCGGATTTGTGAGGATATCACCATCCGTAATACGAAGATAGACCGTTGTGATGTTGGTATTCAGTTTATTTCCCGCGATCATGATTTTTCAGGAAAGTGGAACTATCATGGAAAAGATAAAACGACATCGAACAGTTTTTATGATGTGAAAATAACCAATTGTGATGTTACCCGTTCTTATCGTACTGGAGGAATTTGTATCAGTTGTGTGAGTAAACTGGATGCCCGTGATTTGCTGGTTGACGAAACCGGATATCAGGGAGTCGGCATGTATTGGGGAGTGGCTGGGTTCCAAGTGTCCCGTGTTAGTGATTCCTTGATTGAAAATTGTACATTCTCTAATACGATAAAGGGCAGCAGTCCCGACGGACAAGGGTTTGACTTTGAGTCGGACAACCAGAACGTGACGGTTCGTAAATGCAGATTCCTTAATAATGATGCTGCAGGGTTATTGTGTTTTGGTGGAACTTGGCCGGGAGCTAATGCGGGTAATGTGGTGGATGATTGCTATTTTGAAGGTAACAATAGAGTGGATGATAATCGTATTTTTAATATAGGATATCCCGCTAATAGCGGCATCGTGAAGAATTCTGAAATTCACATGGGAAATAAAGCAACTACTTTTTATTCTTATCCTTTGGCTTTTGATGAGTCTAACAGGGTTTATGATGCTGCCGGAAAGTTAATATACAGTGGTGGTCCGTCACGCACTAATCCTATGTTTGAGGAGCGATTTGGCTCTGATTTATCAAAATGGAAAGATAATGCGGCAGGTAGTTCAGTAACCAGTGGCAAGTTATCCGTCGAGAATAATAGGGTTGTTTTTGCAAAAGGAGGAAGTGACTGGAAAAATTATTTCCTTGAGGCAGAAGTAACTTGTAAGTCGGAGGTTGCCATTCCGGGATTGGTGTTCTGTGCTGACGATAGTGGAAAGAACTATTATATTGCAAAAGTTAATTTGCTTCGTAATTACCGGAGTACAATTGATATTTATAAAGTGGTAAACGGTACTGAAAATACTTCTCCGTTGGCTAGTTATCCATGTTATAGTATGCTGAAAGAGACAGCTTATAAGATAAGGATAGAGTTGAAAGATTCTTCTATTCAGGTATATATGGATGGAAATTTGATGGGGACATTGACAGATGCTGCCTTCTCTAAAGGTACTGTTGGTTTGGCTAATGGTCATTCAGGAATGGCATTGTTCGATAATTTAATCGTTTGTCCTCTTTAGCTGGGATCTTTTTTCAATAGGTAGCTGATTAAATGATTGGGAATAAGTGGGCAGGCTCATATATGATGAGTCTGCCACTGATCCTGTTGTCTTTTCAATTACAATGTTTAATGATTGAAATGTAAAATAGTATGATAAACCGTACACTTGTAACACTGTTATTGATAATAATGCACTTTCCGCTCTGTGGACAAATTCGGTTGCCGGGACATCAGGGTGAAAAGGTGAATCCTGCATTGTATATGGGGCAGTGGCCGGCACGTTGGATTTCTATGCCTGATGAGCCTGCGGATATTTATGGAGTATATCACTTCCGGAAGACTTTTGAGTTGGATACGCTTCCACAGCATTTCTGGGTACATGTTTCTGCTGACAACCGGTATAAGTTGTATATAAATGGAAGTTTAGTATCGTTGGGACCTGCCAGAGGAAATGTATTTAATTGGAATTTTGAGACTGTCGATCTGTCTTCCTGTTTGAGGCAGGGAAAGAATGTGCTGGCCGCTGTGGTTTGGAATTATGGTGATAAAAAGCCTTTGGCACAAATGAGTTTCAATCGGACAGGTTTTATAGTGCAAGGTAATACGGCGGCGGAAGCTGTTGTTAATACAAACGATACGTGGGTTTGTATCAAAAATGGAGGATACAGTACTTGGGAAACTCCCGTTTGCGGATATTATGTGGCTGGTCCCGGAGAATTGTTGGATGCAGCATCATATCCCTGGGGATGGGAACAATCGGATTATGATGATTCCGGTTGGGTAAAGGCGCGGCAGGAATTAGCTGGTTCCATGAAAGGGGGAGCAGATTATCCGGGACGTCTTTTGGTTCCCACTCCGATACCGCCAATGGATTATAAAGTGGAGCGTTTCTCTGAAGTTAGAAAAGCGGATGGAGTTAGGTTACCCGGAAAATTTCCATCTCAAAAACAGGCATTTACTGTTCCGGCAAATAGCAAAATTCATTTGATATTGGATCAGGGACAACTGACTACCGGTTATTTGTCGATGTTTTTTAGCGGGGGAAGAGGGACGGAAGTTCGTTTGGGTTACACGGAGGCCTATTATTCGAATCCCGCTACAGGTGCTAAAGACAACAGGAATGAGTTGGATGGAAAAATGTTTGTAGGTTACGAGGATAAAATAATATGTGACGGTGGGAATGACAGGGAGTATACTAATTTGTGGTGGCGTACTTGGAGATATGTGGATGTACGGATTGAGACGAAAAATGAACCTCTTGTCATTGAGGATCTGTATAGCACTTATTCGGCTTATCCGTTTGTAAGAGAAGCCCGTTTTGTGGCACCGGAGAATGAATATCTGGAGAATATATTGGAGATAGGATGGAGAACAGCCAGGCTGTGTGCGAATGAAACCTACATGGATTGTCCTTATTATGAGCAACTGCAATATTTGGGAGATACACGTATTCAGGCAATGATAACATTGTATAATACGCATGATACTTGTATGGTGAAGAATGCATTGGAACAGGGGCGGCAGTCGATTGTAGCAGATGGAATAACGATGGGACGGTATCCTACCAATTCTCATCAATTTATATCTTCGTTTTCACTTTGGTGGATAGGAATGGGGTATGATTACTGGATGTATAGGGGGGATGAGGCATATTTGAAAACATTACTGCCTGCTTATCGTACTATATTGGCCTGGTATGAACAATGGTTGAAACCAGATCATACATTGGGGTATGTACCTTATTGGTTTTTTGCAGATTGGGCGGAAGGGTTTCCTAATGGAGAGCCTGTGCGCGAAAAGGATGGAAACTCTGCTTTACAGGATTTGATGTATCTTCTTACATTAGAGTCTGTTGTCAAAATGGAAAAGGCATTCGGACTTCCGGCTATGGGAGAACATTATGCGAAGATAGCATCGGCTGTAAAAGTTGCCATACGGAAAAAATATTGGGATGTTTCTCGTGGATTGTTTGCTGATACGTATAAACACAATAGTTTCTCTCAACATGTGAATTCGTTGGCAGTATTGGCAGGGGTGATTACAGGAGATGGAGCCCGGCAGGTGATGCATTCTGTGTTGACTGATATTGATTTAATACAGGTTACTATCTATTTTCGCTATTATTTGAATCAGGCTTTAAACAAGGCGGGTTTGGGGGATGAACTGCTGGAGCATCTGGGAGTATGGAAAGAACAAATGGCATTGGGATTGACTACATGGGCGGAACGTCCTGAACCCTCCCGTTCTGATTGTCATGCTTGGGGAGCGAGCCCTAACATCGAGTTTTATCGTGTTGTATTGGGGATTGATTCTGATGCGCCAGGTTTTGGCAAGGTACGTATTGCTCCTAATTTGGGGACATTGAAGAAAGTTTCAGGAACCGTTCCTCATCCTTTGGGAGATATTGCAGTGAACTATGAGGTGGATAAAAAAGGAAAGTTGATTGCTACGGTAGATTTGCCGGAAAACATTAAAGGAACTTTTGTATGGAAAGGTCAGAATTATCCGCTTGTGTCTGGGCATCAGGCTTTTACTATTAATCAGCAGGCTTCAGCAGGACAACGTAAATATTATGTAAGTTCGAGTACGGGGGATGACTCCAATGACGGACTGACTCCGAAACGTGCATTTAAAACACTGGCAAAAGCATCGCAGCTAAGACTCTTTCCGGGTGATAGCCTTTTATTGAGGGCGGGTGATATATGGTTGAAAGAGTCTTTGTTTCCGGTAGGGAGTGGCAGGCCGGAAAATCCGATTGTTATCTCTTCTTATGGGAAAGGGGCACGGCCTCATATAAAGCCCGGACATGATGCTATTTATGGAATAAGGATTGTGAATGATGCCGGATATAAAATAAAAGGTCTGGAAGTTTCCGACTGTTATGGAGGAATAGTGGTTTGGGAGGAAAACACGTATAACCACGAATATATATGGATTGAAGATTGCTACTTTCATGATATAACAGATAAGGATGAGCCGATTGGCGGTGGACGGAACGGACGTCCCGTTACTCCGGATTTGATTTATGGAATGGGAGTCAGTATCTGTGGAGCGGATGCTTTTGGAGGGCGAACATTGCTTTCGGATATTACTATTACGAAATGTAAATTTGATCGTTGTGATGTGGGAATTGAAGTGATAGGAAGAGACTATGATGATACCGGTGAATGGAGACGTCATGGACACGATTTGATATCGGCAAAGGCTTTTCTAAATGTAAATATCTCGGATTGTGATGTACAGCGTTCATACCGTACGGGAGGGGTAATGCTGTATTGTATCACGGGCGGTACGGCCGAAAATATTATAATCAATGAGACTGGTTATGAGGGTATAGGTATGTGGTGGGGAGTAGCTGCATTCCAATGCGCCAGAGTACACAACTATTTGGTGGAAAACTGTACGTTCTCGAATACCATTAAGGGGAAAAGTCCGGATGGGCAGGGATTTGATTTTGAAGCGGATGTACATGATGTGGTGGTTCGTAAATGTAGGTTTATCAATAATGAAGGTCCTGCTGTATTGTATTATGGTGATAGTTGGGCAGGAATCAATAAAGGTTGTGTAATAGATAGTTGTTATATCGAGGGGAATAACTGGAGTACGGATGGAGATTATGTCGGTAAGGTTTTTGGCGTGGGAAAACCTGCCAATGAGGGAATAATAAAGAATACGGAGATACATTTGCGCACCGATGACCAGACTTTTGACTGTGCTCCGATAGTGTTTGATGCATCAAACAGGGTGTATAATACCACCGGGAAACTAATATATGGAACGGAAATAACAAAATGAATAATCAGGAAAAACAAAATGATATGAAACGATTTTTAGTATTGATATTGGCTATGATACCTGTTTGTGGTATGATGGCACAGAGTTCACAGGAGTCTAAGATGAATAAGTTTGTAGATAACCTGATGAGTAAAATGACTATTGAGGAAAAAATAGGTCAGTTGAATATGCCTAATATTGATGGGGCGGTTATTACCGGTCCTGTAAAGAATACGAATACCGGTGAGCGCTTACGAAAGAATGAGGTAGGAGCTTTGCTGAATCTTCAGGATGTGAAGAAAATCAGGGAAGTTCAGCAGTTGGCTTTGGAGCATAGTCGTTTTAAGATTCCGTTGTTGTTTGGGATGGATGTGATACATGGTTATAAGACAATTTTCCCTATTCCTTTGGCGCAGGCGGCAACCTGGAATATGGATATGGTTGAAGAGGCAGCCCGTATTTCGGCGGTGGAGGCAAGTGCCAATGGGATTTGCTGGACATTCAGTCCGATGGTGGATGTCACACGGGATGCACGATGGGGGCGTATTGCCGAGGGAGCTGGAGAGGATCCGTGGCTTGGTGGTGAGATTGCCAAAGCATACGTGCGTGGTTATCAGGGTGACTTGTCGGCTAATACCAATATATTGGCTTGTGTGAAACATTTTGCTCTTTATGGAGCTCCGGATGCCGGGAAAGATTATAATACGGTTGATATGAGTCGTCAACGTATGTTTAATGAATATATGTTACCTTATCTGGCAGCCGTAGAAGCGGGAGTGGGCAGTGCAATGAGTGCATTCAATGAAGTAGAGGGCATTCCGGCTGCAGCCAATAGATGGCTTTTGGCTGACTTGTTGAGAGGACAGTGGGGATTTGATGGCTTTGTAGTGTCTGATTGGGATGCTGTTCGTGAATTGACGGAGCATGGTATTGGAAATATGCAGGAAGTATCTGCCAGGGCACTTATTGCCGGTTTGGATATGGACATGGCAAGTGAGGGACTGGTGAGCACGCTGAAGAAATCTTTTGATGAGGGAAAAGTTACGGAAGAACAGATAAATACGGCTTGCCGCCGTATATTAGTTGCCAAATATAAATTAGGATTGTTCAAAGATCCGTTTAAGTATTGCAATGAGGAGAGGGCGAAGAAAGATTTGTTCACTCCCGAACATCGGCGGGCAGCGAGAGAAATGGCTGCTGAAAGTTTTGTTTTATTGAAAAATAAGGAGCGGCTTTTGCCTCTTCAAAAGAGTGGCAAAATAGCCGTTATTGGCCCGTTGGCGGATAATCGGAGAAATATGTTGGGAACATGGACTGTGAGCGCGGATCTGGATACTCCTGTATCTGTACTTGAGGGGATAAGGGAAGCTGTGGGAGACAAAGCCGAAATCAATTATGCTCGCGGAAGTAATCTCACGTATGATGAAGAATTGGAAAAGAGAGCTTCTCATTGGGGAAAAGGCTTCCCGCGTGACGGACGGACAGATAGTCAGCTTCAACGAGAGGCTTTGGATATTGCCAATCAATCGGATATTATAATTGCAGTGATGGGAGAAGCGGCTGAAATGTCTGGAGAGAGTACGTCGAGAGTCGATTTAAATATTCCGGATGCCCAGAAAGACTTGCTTAAGAAACTGGTAGATACAGGCAAGCCGGTGGTTCTTGTTTTATTTGCGGGCAGGCCGTTGACGTTGGTTTGGGAAGAGGAAAATGTTCCTGCTATTTTAAATGTCTGGTTTCCGGGTACGGAAGCGGGAAATGCGGTAGCGGATGTGCTTTTTGGAGATGTAAATCCAAGTGGTAAACTTACGGCTACTTTTCCGCGGAGTGTAGGACAGGTTCCTATTTCGTATAGCTACAAGCACACTGGCAGGGCACCTAGTAAAGAAAAACCATCAGAAAAGTATCGGACAGGGTATATTGATGAGACGTATGAACCTCTATATCCTTTTGGGTATGGATTGAGTTATACACAGTTTGAATACGGAGAGTTATCGTTGGATAAGGAAGTAATAAACAATACGGAGTTTTTGACTGCAAGTATCACTGTGACCAATAAAGGGACAGTGGATGGAAAGGAGATCGTTCAGCTTTATTTACGTGATGTGGTAGGGAGTGTCACCCGTCCATTGAAAGAACTGAAAGGATATGAAAAAATATATCTGAAAGCTGGTGAGTCTAAGACTGTCCGCTTCAGGATTACTCCGGAAATGCTGAAATTTTATAATTATAATATTGAGTATGTATATGAACCGGGTGAATTTGATGTGATGGTTGGTTGTAATAGTAGAGATGTACAAACGAAGCGGTTTACACTGCGTTAAAGAGATAATTAGGGAATGAGAAAATTTATATCATATATTATTTGTGTGATTACTCTCCTTGTTATGGTACAATGCGATAATAAGGGAGGGGTTAAAGAAGAAACAATTCCTTTTTTGCAGAAAAATGGAGGAGCAGTCCAGTTGATGGTCAACGATGAACCTTTTCTGATGATTGCCGGAGAACTTCATAATTCCACGTCTTCTACGGTTGAGTATATGGAACCTGTTTGGGCACGTCTCAAATCGATGAATCTGAATACTGTGTTGGCAGCTGTGACTTGGGAGTTGTTAGAACCTGAAGAGGGAATTTTTGATTATCATTTGGTTGATGTCATGTTACAAAAGGCTCGTGAGAATGATTTGAGACTTTGTCTGCTTTGGTTTGGCAGTTGGAAGAATGGAGAATCGAGTTATGTGCCGGGTTGGGTTAAGAAAGATACGGAACGTTTCTTTCGGGTGAAGAATAAGGATGGGAAGAATATTGAAACGATTTCTCCTTTCTGTAGGGAAGCCCGGAAAGCGGATGCAAAAGCGTTTGGGGCATTGATGAAATATCTGTCGGAGGTTGATAAGGAACGTACGGTAATTCTTATCCAACCGGAGAACGAGGTTGGAGTATTTCAGGAGATAGATTACTGTCCACAAGCTTTAGTAGGGTTTGAAAAAAAGGTTCCAGAAAAGCTGATGACTTATTTGGAGGATAATAAGGATATGTTGAATCAACATGTGAAAGAGATATGGGAAAGCAAGGGCTCGGTGAAAGCTGGAACATGGAAAGAGGTGTTTGGAGATACGCCTTTTACTAAAGAATTCTTTATGGCGTGGCAGTACGCTGACTATATCGATGAGGTGGCTAGGGTGGGAAAGGAGCAATATCCGTTACCCATGTTTGTCAATGCATGGCTGGTGCAATATCCGGAACAGTTGCCGGGAGGATATCCTACGGGTGGACCGGTTTCGCGTGTTATTGACATTTATAAAGCTGCTGCCGGTCACCTTGATATTTTGACTCCTGATATTTATTTACCTGACTTTAAGCGAATAGTAGCTGAATATCATCGTCCGGATAATCCTTTACTTATCCCGGAATCTACTATGGAGCCGGGAAGAGCTTTTTATGCCTTTGCCGAACATGATGCGATTGGTTTTGCTCTATTTGCAATAGAGGACGAGGGTGAACATTTTCTTCTAATCAAATCGTATGAAGTGTTGCAAGAATTGCAATCTTTAATTATCCGATATCAAGGTACGGGAAAAATGCGTGGTATATTGAAGTATGGTGATGAAATGGAACAAGTGTTCCCATTTAAGGATTATACGCTAAAAGTGGTGTATGAAAAGAATAATGAACCGGCTTACGGCCTGATTATACAAACGGATATAGATGAGTTTCTGGTTGCAGGGATGAACTTTAAAGTATTTATTTCGGCAAATGATCCCAATAAGATAGGCTATTTTGAACAGATATGGGAGGGAGGTTATGAAGCTGGGGAATGGAGCTCTGCCCGTTTATTGAATGGTGATGAGACATGGCATAATTATGCTTTGATCGCCGTAGGACGTCTTTATGACTCTTCAGAAGTGAATGCATCTAAAGGCTTTTTGGAAGCAGAGGGAGAGCAAAATTTTACGTATTCTTATGCAAGTCGTAAGAAGATAGCTACTCCGGGAATTTATAAGGCTAAGGTGTATATCAGAAATTAATCAAGTTATTCTGATTATATTTTAGGTGAACATGAATATTGTTGAGCTCCGGGCATTCGTGAGTTGAAGTTGGATTGTAAGGTGCAATAATATCTTGTCAAGTTGGCTATAATGGTATTTTTTACATAATTTTGTTTGGGTGTATAGAGAGTAAAGTCATTAATCGATAAAAAATAGAGGGTTATGATACAAAAATTATTAATGCTTTTTTTGCTTTTAGTCTGTTGTCTTTGTCAGGCACAGAATAAATATGTATTAACGGCCGACAGTAAGAAAAAAGTCGGCGTAGAGTATGGCGAGCATATTTATGCTCGTTTTGATAAGTCCGTTGTATTTCCCGGTACGATACGTGAAGTAGACATCTATGTACCTGCACAATATGATGGAAAGACTCCTGCATGTGTCTGTGTGTTTCAAGATGGAATGAGTTATAGAGCGGATACTGTAGTGTCCAATCTAATATCCAGTAAAGAAATCCCAATGATGATATTGGTGGCTGCTTCTCCGGGACAAGTCATAGGTGATTTTGACCCGGATAGTCCACGGGCAAACAGGACATACGAATATGATACTCCTTCTCCACGTTTTGGACAGTTTGTTTTAGAGGAACTTTTGCCTTTTGTCGAATCATTGAAGACTTCCGAAGGGAAAAGTATAATACTATCGAAAAATAAAAATGACCGGATGATTACAGGTTGTAGTTCTGGTGCTGCCTGTGCTTTTAATGTTGCCTGGAATACCGAAGAGTTCACTCGTGTTTATAGCTCTTGCGGTTCGCTGACCGGATTAAGAGGTTCTTTTACGAATTCTACATTGGTTCATAAATTTGAGCCTAAACCTATTCGGTTTTATTTTCAAAGTGGTTCACATGATATGTGGACTTCATTTGGTGATTGGTGGAGTGCTAATCAGGCTATGGTGCGTGCCATGGATTTTGCAGGTTATGACTTTACCTATCAATTTACGGAGAATGCAGATCATTGTGATGATAATGTAACTCAATTATTTCCGGATGCAATGCGCTTTCTTTGGAAAGGATATCCGGGTAATTCTCCATCACCCAAAAAGGAAACACATAATTCTATGTTGAGGCAAGTTTTATTGGATGGCAAAAACTTCGAACAGGTCGTGTCCGGCATCGAAGATAACTCTATTTTACTTTCTAATAATAAAGGAGAAATCCTTGTTGCTTCGGAGAAAGGAGCAAAGTTGCTTGATGATAAAAGAGAAACTGTGATTATTGATAAAAAGGTGCTGGCTATAGGAATAGATAATGAAATGTTGGCATATGAATCTCGGAAAGGTTTAGTCATTGCAGATAAAAACGGGCATATCCGGAAAAACATAAAGACTGAAATATGTCCATGCAACGCTGTCGCTTTGAGAGATGGCGGTTACTATATAGTTGGAAAAGAGAATCAGGGAGATCTGTTTACTTCAATCTGGTATTTGTCGAATGAATATGAGTTATCAAGAAAGGCAGATGGATTAAAAAGTGTGTATTCATTGGCGTTAAGTGGCAACAATAACTGGTTATATGCTTTTGGATATGACACGCGGCGTGGATTCAGCTATAAGGTGAATAAGGAACATAAGGATTTACTATATGGGCAGGAATTCTATTATATTCATGTGCCGGATCAATCTGATGGGGCAGAAACGACATCCGCAATCTGTGATAATTTTGGAAGAACGTATCTGGCAACGGCGTATGGTATTCAGATCTGTGATTATAATGGAAGAAGTGAAGCTATTCTATCCATGCCGGGAAATGTGAAACCTGTATCTGTTGCATGGGGAGGAGAAGCTATGAATGTGCTTTATGTGCTTTGTAATAATGGTTGGATTTACAAAAGAACATTAAATACGAAAGGAGCTTCTTTAGAAGGCGTAATGCCGGTTATTAGAGTTGGGGCTGGATAAGTGGTCTGCTAAATAAATTTGTTATGTAAATATAGGTTGTATGAAGAAAATTATTTTAGCATTTGATTCATTCAAAGGATCAGCAGGTTCACTGGATATTGCCCGGTACGCCCGGCAGGCTATCCGGAAAGAACTGCCTTATTGTGAGGTATTAGAATTTCCGGTAGCTGATGGTGGTGAAGGAACTACCGAGGCCATTTGTACTGCTCTGGAAGTGAATAAGATCTTCTGTGAGGTGCATGACCCGTTAATGAATCCGGTGGAAGTTTCTTATGGAATAACAAAAGATGGAGCTACTGCAATTTTAGAAATGGCATCAGCAAGCGGATTGCCTTTAGTCGCATTTCCTTTACGCAATCCGATGAATACGACTTCTTATGGGACTGGCGAAGTGATCTTGGATGCATTGAACCGCGGGTGTCGTCAATTTATTGTAGGACTTGGCGGCAGTGCAACCAATGATGCTGGCATGGGTATATTAAGTGCTTTAGGTATTCGTTTCTTTGATAAATCGGGAGAACGATTAGAACCGAAAGGGAGTAACTTGGCTGCGATTGAGTTTATAGATGAAACCTTTGTTCATCCGGCTTTGAAAGAAGCCACTTTTACAATGGCCTGTGATGTTCATAATCCGTTCTATGGTTTGCAGGGAGCAGCCTATGTATTTGCACCCCAAAAAGGAGCTACTCCGGACCATGTTATAAGTTTGGATGAGGGGCTTCGGCATTATGCCGAGGTTATTAAGAGACAAAAACAGATGGATATTGCTTTTATTCCAGGTGCGGGAGCGGCAGGTGGTATCGGCGGAGGATTGCTTCCTTTTATACAGGCAGAGCTAAAGTCGGGCATTGATGTCATATTGGATATTCTTCATTTTCGTGAAGCATTGCAAGGCGCGGATCTTATTTTCACAGGTGAAGGGAAATTGGATGCACAAACGGGCATGGGTAAAGCGTTAGGCGGAATTTTGAAGGAAGCTCGGAAAGAAAATGTCCCTGTCATTGCTTTGGGTGGTGGGGTCGAAGCTACTGAACAACTGAATAAAATGGGATTTACTGCTGTATTATCTATTCAGCCTGCCCCTGTATCTTTGGATAAAGCTATGCAGCAGAAGTTTACGTTGGATAATGTAGAGCGTACTGTAACCCAATTGATACGTATTATAAAGCAATTCAGTCTGAATCAGAAATAAAATCAAGAGTTTCTCATGACAACAATAGGTGCTCTAATCGGATTAATGTTATCCGTATTTTTGATTATCAAAAAAATAGCTCCAGCTTATAGTTTAATAGCCGGAGCTATTGTCGGTGGTTTATTAGGTGGATTGCCTCTGGTGGAAACTGTAAAAATGATGACGGAGGGAGTAAAAGACGTGACTCCGGCCATTATTCGTATTCTTACCGCAGGAGTGTTGTCTGGCGTTCTTATTAAAACGGGAGCGGCTGCTACTTTATCCAATGCTATCATCTCTTCATTAGGCGAGAAACGAGTATTTGGAGCTTTGGCTTTAGCTACCATGTTACTTTGTGCAGTCGGTGTATTTATAGATGTCGCTGTTATAACGGTTGCTCCTGTAGCTCTTTCCATAGGTAAACGATTAGGATTGTCTCCTTCTGTATTGTTAGTAGCTATGATAGGAGGAGGAAAATGTGGAAATATCATTTCTCCCAATCCCAATACGATTATTGCAGCTGATAATTTTGGAGCAGATCTTTCATCAGTTATGTTAGCTAATCTTTTACCTGCTTTTTTAGGATTACTGTTTACGGTATTTGTGATCGTGCGCTTTATTCCTAAGCGATTGATGGTGATGCGTGAGACAAAGGAGGAAGTGCAAGATGATAGGCAACTTCCGTCACTTGCCAGTAGTCTGGTAGCTCCTATAGTAACGATTATACTTTTAGCTTTACGTCCTGTTGCAGATATTGCTATTGACCCATTGATTGCGCTGCCCATAGGTGGTCTTTGTGGATTACTTTGTATGAGGCAGTGGAAGAATCTTTTGCCTTGTATGGAGTATGGACTGCAAAAGATGTCTTCTGTTGCTATTTTATTGGTTGCTACTGGTACTATTGCCGGAATAATAAAGAACTCTACGTTAAAAGACTGGATATTAAACCTGTTGGCGCAAGCACACTTTGATGAAGTTATGATTGCTCCTGTATCAGGGGCGCTGATGTCAGCCGCCACCGCTTCTACTACCGCAGGAAGTACTCTTGCATCCGCCTCTTTTGCAGAAACCATATTATCAGTAGGGATTTCCGCTGTATGGGGAGCTGCAATGATAAATTCCGGAGCAACTGTACTGGATCATTTGCCCCATGGCTCTTTTTTCCATGCCACTGGCGGCGTTTGTGAACTAACTTTTAAAGAACGACTAAAGTTAATACCTTATGAAACTCTTATTGGTGCAGTGTTAGCTGCTTCTACCACCTTGTTATGCTTACTTTGTTAGTTGTGGCTTATACTTCTTTTCCTATCTTTTCGAAGTCAGCTCTCGATTTACTTTGAGTCACAATATATACTCCCAGGAATACAAGTGCGATAGCAATCCCTTTCTCCCAGCCGAAACTTCCGATGCCCATCGCGATTGCCGCAATCGTAGCCACGATGGGTTGCATATAATTGTACATACTGACTACCGTAGGACGGAGCAGCCTCTGTGCAGTCATAATGCAGAGATACGCGAGGAAACTACCTCCTAATACGACATAAAGTACCTGTAGAATGGCGACAGTGGAAATAGAAGTCCATTGAATCGTAGAAATATCATAATAGGAGAACGGAATGTAACACATTGAAGCATATATGAACATCCATTTATTAATCGTTACTGCCGAATATCGTTGAGACAATCCCTTGAATACAGTCAGGTATATGGAAAAACTGATTTGCGCAACGAGACAAAGCAAGTCACCAATCAGGCTTCCATTTCCGTTGTTTCCTGCCTGGCTGCTCATAATGAGAATGAGCGCTCCCATAGCACCTATAAAAATTCCCAGTACTTTTTTATTTGTCACCGGTTCTTTTAAATAGATAGCTGCTACAACCATTGTTACAATCGGTAGAGTGGTAGTTACGATAGAAGCATCAATAGGAGAAGTCATAGAAAGCCCGAAGATGAACACTCCTTGATTGAATACTAGCGCAAACAGTGAAGCAAAGAAGATTTTTAGCATATCCTGATGGTTCACATGTTCCTGTTTGCAAAATATAGAAAGTAGCCAGAAAGCGGCGGCTGCTCCCACCATGCGGAATGTAGTGACAGAAATTGGAGAAAACTCTTGAAGAGCCGACTTACCGATGGGAGACATCAATCCCCACATGACGTTTGCTGAAAGTGCAAACAGATGACCACGCAGATTTTTACTTTTGTCCATGTTGATATTGATTAATCTACAATTTTTTTATATGAATAACAGTCAAACAGAGGAAACGGTTGCAAAGGTAGCTTTTTATTCTTATATTTTCCCAATCTAATATATTAATAAACGGACGTTATGGTTTCAACAAAACGAAGTCCGGTATCTTTTTATTGTTGTCAAAATGCTTGATTTTAGTAAACTTTTGATAGATGACTAAAAAACTCTTTGAAAATTTGCATCTTTTGATAAAACAATTACTTTTGCAACATTTCGCTAAGCTGTAGGAGGGCTGGCGAAATTTCAGAAAAGCGTTTTTAGTAGTCGTCTTTAACTTTTTTTTGAGCTTAAACGTAAATATTTCTGTATTGATAGATCTGGTTTTGTCTATTAAAGAGTGGTATGTGTACTTAAAAGATGAAGACGAATAATGAAACAAATTCCTGCGCTTTTTTTGTATCTAATGAACAGGTTGAATCAGTGGAATTTATAGACCGGAAAAACAGTCCATATGGGTATACTTGGTTTTATTGTTACGCTCTTTTGGGGAATACTGGCGGGAATTGTAGTTACGATTCTTGTCGTGTATCTGATAAATGAACTAATGGACACCCCAAAGTGGTTGGTTGGATTGATAGGACTTTTTCTTCTCTTCTTTCTTTCCTTTCAGTTTACGGCAATTATTGGTGCCGGAAAAGTAAAAGGAGTAGTTGAAGACATTACTGGCCTAAGTAATACTGTTAGTAGAAAGGTCGATTGGAATAATATTGAAACGACCTATCCTGTTTTAAAACCTTATCTTGATAAAGTCGGAACGAAAGTGGACGAAGTATCAGATCAGAAAACCTCGGCGCTTTCTCTTATTAATAGCATCATCAATGGCTTTATGTGGCGACGTGCGGCATGGGCATTAGGTGGAGTAATGATATGTTTCGTAGTAGCTGCCTTGCCAGCATTGACAGGAAATGGTCGTAATCGACAGGGACAACGAGGGGCATCAGCTTCTACCCGTCATCGGACTACGCAGCATACGAGCCGTTCGCATCGTCCGCGGCGCAGATAAAGATTATAAGAAAACAATTATAAATACTAAATGATATTATGGAAACATTAGACCCGAAAAGTCCTAACCACATCTTGGTTGGTGTAGGCGGTACAGGCGGTAAAGTACTGAAGGCCATTCGTAAACGCATTTATCAGGAATTTCCCAATGATGAAGAACGAGACAAACTGTCTATCGGTTTTGTATATGTCGATTCTACGCGTGAGATGATGACGCCGGGTGATCCTTCTTTCCGTGTGATGGGGAAGGATGCTTCGTTTACGGAAAGTGAGTTTGTGGATATTAAGTCGGTGGACTTGAAGCAGATTCTGGATAATGTATCCAATTATCCCGGATTGAAGACTATTGTGAAGAATGGTGCTTCAATGAAGAATACGTTGGGTGAAGTGGGGCAAGCTGCCGGACAGAAACGTCGTGCGGGACGTATTCTTTTTGCTGCAAATTGCAACAAGTATCTTTCTGCTTTGAAGGGGCAGTACAATAAAGTGAAGTCCCTGACCAACAAAGATGAGGTTAATATTCATATTTTTACTGGTTTGGCCGGTGGTACGGGATCAGGTGCTATTATTGATGTTGTTGCTCAAACCCGTGCACAAGAGACTTATAAGCATGCTAATATTATGGTTTATGCCATGGTGCCTGAATTGGATATTCCTTCCGGATGTCAGGCCGGACGCTACCATCAGAATGGTTATGCTGCATTGAAAGAGTTGAGTGCGCTGAATATCGGACGTTTTGTTCCTTCGGACGTTATTCGTGGGGAAGAGAAGATAGAGTTGGACTTTACTCCTAATAAGCAGTTCGGTTTGATGCTTTACTCTAATGTGAATGAAAATGGCGTGGTAGTCAATTCGTTTACAGAATTGCCACAGTTGTTGGCGGATACCGTTTATTTCCGTCTGTTTTTGGAAGAGAAACATGGTACGACTGATGATCTTCTGCGTTCCTTCAGTTTGGAGAATATCAATGACTTCTGTGTAGAGTACAGCGAAAAGTCGAAAGGGACGGATAAGGAACGTGCCCGTACGAAAGCAATCAATACATTCGGTATCAAACGCATTATTTATCCCGAAAAACGAATACTGGAACATATCACTTATACCGTAGGTGAACGTGTTCTCTGGCAGATGCAATATAATAACTTCAAGGATGATTTCGGTTTTGTACAGGAATCGGTTCGTAAGGATTATCGTGAGTTGTATATCAATGACAAGAACTTGCGCGACTGGTTGCTGGATGATAGTCATTTGATGTTGGAAGAAAAGATATTCGATACAGATAAGTATTGCAGCAAGATAGAAAATTTCTGGAGTGATATTACCAACAGCTATTCTTATGATGATGCCAAAGCGGTAGACCCGGAACCATTGAGATTCCTTGAAAGTATCTGTGCGGATACGTATAAGAATGCTTTCCGTAATAAACAGGGAGTAGAAGTTTACTATCAGGACAAGAGTAACGACCAGTTGTTGAAGGAACAGGCACAATATATTATTGAACGTATAGAGAAGAATCTATATACAAAATGGTATGAGGGCACCCTTTCCTTGGAGGATTTGCTGAATATCTGTGATACTGTATTGACTTACATAAAAGACCGCAAAGAGAAGATCGAAACTGATATTGCCGGAGTGGATGAAAAGATCAAGGTGAATGAGGACGATGCGGATGCTAACAATTACGACTATAATCACTTGTCGTTGTTGCAGCGTGCTACCGGACGTTCCCCCCGTCTCTACTCCGATCATCAGATGATAATGAAAGATCTCTATACGTTGCGTACCCAACGTGTTGCTTATGAATTTGAAGGTAAGTTGCTGGGTAAGTTACGTGCTGCGTTCGAAGAATTCAGTGCTGAAGTAAGTCAGTTCATCGGTGTGTTGCTGGTGTCAATGGATGCTGCAGAAAAACGTATTGCCGACCGTAATAAGAACACCAAAGGAATAGCCGATTTGTCGAGTGCTATTGTAGAAGTCAGTGAAGATGAGAAAATGCTCAAGCTCGAACAGGCATTGATTCTGGATAAGAACCAACAGGAAACCTGGTCGGGAAATATCCGTAAGGCTATTACAGGCAACCGTAATTATGCCCACTTCAGCGAACTGGCTGCCACTACTTCCGAAGATGCTATCTTTGATATATTCGATACGGAGTTGAGTCCGAAGATTCGTGAAAAACACGATCAGGATTATCAGAACGACAAGATTTTAGGATTGAACGTGCTGCAACAGTTGCAAAAGGTGTTGCTTACGGATACGGATATTCGTAATTTCGCTTCTACAGTCATCAACCAGAGCGGTACATTCCTGAAACTGGATGACGGACAACTTTCGAAAGCGTTGAATAACAACGAAAACCCGGTATCTCATCCCGAATCAATCAATCGCAAGACAATTTTGATTTCGATGCCGACTGATGAAGGAAACGATTCGCTCAAAGCATTCTCTAATAAACTGAAAGCCGCATTACAAGGTGCTTTTGGAAATGCTACGCCGGGAAGTACAATCAACTTCAATACTTCCAGTGATCGGATGAATGAAATAACGGTTATTTCCATCCGGTATTGTTTCCCGATGCGTGCTATCGCTTGGTTGCCTTCTTATGATCGTGCGTATAACGATATGGTGAATAATAAGAATGAATTGGCTGCTAAAGAAGCCCGTATCTTGCTTCACAGCGAAGGCGACGGTACGGAATTGCCGGATCTGATGGGAGAAAAGAAGGTATCGCCGAAAGACTTTATCCCTTATTTCTTCGTGGCTGCTGCAAACAATATTCTTGCTGTGCGTGAAAACGAACGGGAAGAAAAGGGTTGGTGTATTGTCACTGCCGATGAATGGGGGGCTGAAATGGTAACCCTTATCGCATCCCAGTTTACAGAACTCCTGACCAGCGAAGACCTGACGGAAGAAGTGTTGGATACTATCAAAGAAAAGGTAGATGAAGTATTGAAGAATCCGGATTTGAAGATGAGTGACCGTGCTGCTATGGTAGAAGGTGTGAAGGTAGTGATGCGCGATTATGTAAGTAAGGAGTGCTCCAGTCCTACATCACCCAAGTATCAGCAATACAGCGCTGAAGCAAAGAAAGCATTGGAAATAATTAATAAGAAATAAAAATTATGGTTCTTCGTCAAATTTGGTGGTAATCTCTTTTTTATTTCAACT
>NZ_QTMW01000034.1:0-59298 GCF_003604005.1 Bacteroides sp. OF03-11BH
TTGTTGTATATAAAGGTTTAATACCTGTAGTTGGCCGAATACTTACATAAATCCAACATCAGAGGAATATCTTCTTCCCGAATTCCTTGTGTGAGAAGAGCTTCTTCATCTTTATGGAACATTTCCAGGAATCGTTCCCGGTTTCCACTAGCCGTAATGGCTTTTCCATAGAAAACGGACGCTTTCTGAATATCTCCCATCACCCAGGCAACATGTCCTGCATTCATATAGTCAATAGCCAGAGGCTTTTGTTCTATTATTTTTTCATAATACTTCATCGCCTGTTCATGTTTCTGGCTGATAAATGAACACCATCCGATACCACGCCATGCCTTAATACAGTTGTTCTCGATGAAATCCAGTTTGAAGAAATAATTCAGTGCTTCTTCATATTGCCCCAATTCGGCCAGACAGCTACCGATATGGAAAGTCACATTGGTATCTTCCGGAGCAGCTTCTTCTACCTTCTTATAATAGGTGATTGCTACCTGGTAATTTCTGTTCAACCGATAACAAATAGCCAGATGGCGATTGTTCCAGATATTATCCGGTTTCAACGTGTCTGCTTTCAGGTAAGCCTGGATAGCTTCTGCATATTTCTTTCTTTTCTGCAATGCATAGCCAAACTTCTGGTAATATTCAGCACTCTCTCCTTCGAATCCGCCAATCGTTTCCAACTCTTCATAAATTTCAATAGCCTCGTCCCAACGTTCCTTTGACAGGTAGAAATCGGCAATGGGGAATAATACATCTTCCCAGTGCAATATATTGTCGAGTGCAGGGACATGATGAAGATCGAGCTTCTCTTTAAAAATATCTCTGAATTCACTCTTGCGCACACTAAGTTTGAAGAAACGATACAAATCGTGCAGGTACTGGTTGCTGACCGTTCCCGGACGTTCATTGAATTTCTTCATCGTCTCAACATTCGATTTCTCCGCCAATTCTGCAACCTGTTGTTCATTCAGTTGGCTCAACATCATATCCTGTTGTGACTGTGGCAATTGATGGATCGTGAAAAAGAGAGAGTACTTATCACTGTTACTGAAGAATCCCGATTGAAGAATTAAATCCAGTAGACTGCCTCCCTGATTTCCTGCCTGCTTCATTGCCTTGAGCACATTAGACTGTTGCTTGCTGAATGGATAAAACCAGTTATGCACCTCGCGGAAGAACGGATAGTTTTTCAAAGCCGCAAAAGTACTCATATATACATCTGCACCCTCCAACTGCAATTCGTTCATTTCACGCAATTTATCCCCCAGTCCGGATTTCTCGAATGCATCTTCCCAATCCGGATTCATGTCGTTGTTCTCTTCATCGCTTTCTTCAAAGCCGAACCGCATATTTTTCATGGAGGAAACATTCTTCAGCATTTCGGGAATAATCTCCTCCCTCATTTTTTTGTCAATCTTTTCCGTTTCCTGACATAATAGCATTTGGCGGTAAATGCGAGCGACATCTTCTCTGAATGAAGGAATTTCTTCCATGAGATCCACCCTTTTTATCAGTTCCGGATAGAAAGTAAGGCGGCTTCTGTAAATGTGGAAAATAATCATCGCACCAACCAATGCCCGTTGGCTGACGTTGACGTTGGGATGCTCGTAAGCATCAAGCAACCACATTATTTTTCGTAAGTCGAAACATTCCATCAAGCTCAATGTGAGGGCACTGACAAATAAGCATAAGTCGTCTCCCGGAAGTAATTCCGAGGCAAGCATGGCTTTTGCATCTTCCTCGTCTTCGGGAGTCCAGGCACTGTTTGTCCATGTTCTGATAAACATAAACTTGAGCGTGTCCTCATGCCGCTTTAATACTTCATCCATCTTTTCGTCAGACAGTAATCCACTGACTGCCAAGTCGTCATTAAAAGACTCCAGTATGTGCAATATGGTTTTAAGACCATAGTTTGACAAATCTGACGATTTGGGAGTACGTCGTACTTCATGATAGTATCTTGATGAAGCGTTATCCAATATGAGCAAACGTGATTGGTCGGCAATTCCCCACGTGTCTGATACCATTTTCTGATACAGATTCCATCGTTCAGGGTCATTTGCTCCCTGTTTCATGTATTCCAGCATATATTTGTAGGAAGTCTGCAATTGTTCCAGGCGAGTGCGTAGATCCCAGTCAGGACACTGCCACAGCAGAGATTCCAACTGCATCAGAGCTTCCTTGAGCCTTTTCTCTTCAAGTAAGGTACGTATATATGCGTATTGTTCATTAATCGTTTTTTCGTTCATCATTATTTAATTATTTATTTTTTCCAATCCAGGTCAAACGTTTCCAGAGACCCTCAAAAGGACCATGTTTATGGTGTCGGAGCCACCACGAACAGAATACCATTTGTAATAGAACAAAAAGGATGCCAAAAAGGAAGCTATAGGTGATTCCTAAATATCGTCCCAATTCGAATCCCCAATGATAGAACAAAAGAGAACCGAAAATGGATTGCCCGAGATAATTCGTTAAACTCATTTTACCATAAGATGTGAAACGCATAAAGAAACTGCGGTCTTTCACACGGTAGAAAGTCAACAGTAATCCTGTCACCAGTAATACCATGAAACTAAGGCTGCTGAATGAACTTAATATCAACTGTAGAGGAACAAGGACGGCACTCCGTTCGATGAATTCCGGCAACATATTGTTCAATCCGTAGATGGGGAAGAAGCAGAGAAGCGAAATGGCTAATGCTTTTAACCACAAGCGTTCGTTCTGTTCGCTATACAGGAAATATTTGCGGCGGCCAACCAGCATTCCGAATAGGAATAATCCCGGTGTTTGTAAGATACGTCCATGTTCCAAAGCCCAGGTCATGTTAGCCATTTGTCCTTCCCACATATTCATGCGGACTGTTTCAAGGAAGTTGCCATGTTTTTGTACGTCGAAAGCGATGCTGAAATAATAACCTGCCAAACTTTTACCTGCCACATAGTCAGGATTGCACAAGGCATAGATCAGTTTTGCCCAGTCGATAGGTTGAAGGATTAATAAAGTAGCAAAGATGGCAACTGTACGGTCACTCATCCGGCAGAATATCGGCAGGATAATTCCTAAAATCGCATACATGGTTAATATTTCGCCGGTAAAGAAAGCGGCATTGAATTGTCCTATAATGAATAGGATGAATAATCTCCATAAAAAACGCAGGCGGAAATCTTTCCCTCTCCGTTGTTGGTTATTGTCCTGAATATAGAAACTGAAACCGAAGAGCAAAGCAAATACAGCGTATGCTTTATTACTGAATGTGAAGAATAATCCTCTCCAGATAGCCTGATCGGTAAATTTCATCCATTCAAAAGGGACTTCTTCCGGGAAAGAATAGAAATTAAAGTGTTCGATGCTGTGCAAGAGGATGATCCCCATTACTGCCAATCCTCTTAATACGTCGGCCACGTCTATTCGGGCGTTGGTTTCGGCGATTTTGTGTTCCATGATTTTTGTTCTGTTATTAATAAGGTTTATATTTTATAATTATTTGATTCGGCTGCTTCAACTCTACTGCTTTAATCCTATTGTTAAGGTACTACTTACTATAGCCTTGATACTTTACCTTGGAACTTAACCCTGATGCTTCGGCTCTAATACTTGATACCTAATACTTAAATTTAGTCCTTGAATTTAAAACCTCACTTGTACCTGTGCTTGTATCAGGTTGGAATCTTTTTGTCCATCTCCTTTCTTATTACAAAAGGTGTATTGTGCCTGTAACCGGCATCTGGGATAAAACCAGTATTGTACGCCTGCAATATAGTTATTTTGTTTGAAATCTGCACTCTTGTTAGGGTTGAAATAATCGAACGAAGCGATGAAATCGAAATTCCGGGCAAAACGCACGCTTCCTGTTGCATAGAAACCTTCGCTTTTCACACTCCGATCTTTTCCGGCAAGATATTCCGTACGCAGATTAAAAGTGGAAGTGGTGACAACCCCTCCTGCACTCCAGCGTCTCTTGGCGTAATTTTCTCCTACTTTGATTCCGGTATATTCAGAGTCAGCTATGGCGTGTCCTGTTCCGCGGATAAACGAACCACCTACGGACAACCATTTCAGCGGATTAACCATCAGATTACCGACCACATCTTTTTGACTGTTTTTGTCTTTGGTGTTCAGTCCCTGTCCGTTCATTACAGCTACTTTATATTGTAGGAAGTCACGAAATAATTTCCCGTGAAGCATCATACCGATATCCCGTCCGGAAGTCATTCCGTAACACTTATCGCTACCGCTTACTCCTGCCAGATAGCAGACAGACTGTGAATAGCAATTGATAAGTTCTACTGTAGTAGGAGACAATTCGTTTTCTATGGTATAAGGAACCTTGAATTCACCGATACGTGCCGTAAGTCCGGGGAGAAACTGATAATCGGTATACACTTCGAGTAACATGCCCCCGTTGTAGAAGTCGTACATAAAATCACAAGTCCACCGTTTGGTGATCTTTCCGTGTGCCATGAAAATGATTCGTTTGATGTCGAATGTGTTATCCGGATTCGCTGCATCGTCATAAGTGTATCCCAGTTGGGCATATCCGGAGAGACTAATCCGTTCTTTCAGTGTGTTGACAACTTGATTTAATGGTGTCTGCTCCTGTGCCAGGAGAGGATTTTGCATACTTGTAATGCATACTACAAAGGTTAAGAGTTGGAGTAGTGTTTTTCGCATGAGTTAGTTGTTATTTGATTTTGATTATAGTTGATACTGTGGGAATAAATGTAGTGTCAATCAGATTCTTTTCAGAGTAGGTTTGGGGTATTCGGTGGTTTTCTTTCAACCAGTGTATAGCCTTGTCTATCGCTTCAGCGGAGGGGCGTTTTGCTTTTTGATAATTGGGGAGGGCGACGAGTCCTGTCAGATTTTCGGGCACACCTATTTCTATCAATACTTGCTCCCATTCTTTCTGCGGGTGCATTTTTATGTAATCTACTCCCAGGTTATATCCTGTGATGAGTAGCTCGATTTCTTCTCTCTTCTCGTTGAGCGCTTTTCGTGAAAAAGCGGTAGCGGTGAAATCGATACCCAACTCTTGCGTACTTACCAATGAACGATGTTTACTGTTCATGGCGATGGATGCGGCAGGGTCGGGTAGGAAAGAGGCATCAATTTGATTGTACTGCAACATTTGCAGACGGAGAGGAAGCTGGCCGATTTCCGGCATGTTTATTTCCGCATGCTTGATTCCGGCTTTGCTTAATAGCTGGTCGGTGGCATATTCGATAACTGTGTTGCGCGACACGGCGATATTCTTTTCCTTGAGCTGTTCCAGTTGGTTGATGTTACTTTCTTTGGAGACAATGAAGCAGAAATAACCATCATTCTTCAGGATGAATCCTAAATCAGTATGATGAATAGCTTGTAATGCTACCGCACTGGGATAGTCAGTAATCATGCCATCTATTTTCCGGGTTTGGAAAGCAGCGTCCCGGTCGTTGGCAGAGTTGAATGAAAGAATGGTCAAATCCAGTCCTAATGAGTCGTAAATGCCTTGCGTTTTGGCTATATGAAAAGGAAGTCCGTCCAGTGTAGGCATCATGCCCAGGGTAAGTGGTTGCAGTTCGGTTAGAGGTAAAAAAGAGCTATCTCCTTTCTTTCTCTGACAAGAGTAAAGGAAGAAAAGGATGAACCAAAAGAATAGTATCGGTCTTTTCATACCTCGTTTTTATAAATAAGAGGAATTCTGTTTTTATAAATAAGGGCAACTCTTTTCACAAAGAACTGCCCTTCTAATAATTAACTATGTGATTTTAACAATTATCTTATTCTTGAATAGCAGCGATACCCGGAAGAACTTTTCCTTCGATTGCTTCGAGCAATGCGCCACCACCAGTTGAAACATAAGATACACCGCTAGCCAAACCAAACTTGTTAACACAAGCTACAGAGTCGCCACCACCCACAAGTGAGAATGCGCCGTTCTTAGTTGCTTCAACGATTGCTTCACCTACTGCACGTGAGCCGTGAGTGAAGTTGTCAAATTCGAATACGCCTGTAGGACCGTTCCAAAGAATAGTCTTAGATTCTTTGATAACGTTAGCGAAGATTTCTTCAGTCTTAGGACCGATATCAAGACCTTCCCATCCGTCAGGAATTTCGTCAACAGCACAGAATTTAGTATTTGCATCGTTAGAGAATGCGTCAGCAATCTTAGCGTCAACAGCCAATACCAGGTTTACACCTTTTTCTTTTGCTTTTTTCATCAAATCCAAAGCCAGGTCAAGTTTGTCGTCCTCACAGATAGAGATACCGATTTTGCCGCCCATAGCTTTAGTAAATGTATAAGTCATACCACCAGCGATAATCAGGTTGTCTACCTTGCTCAACAGGTTTTCGATGATTTCGATTTTAGAAGAAACTTTAGAACCGCCCATGATAGCAGTGAACGGACGTTTGATATCGTTCAATACTTTATCAACAGCTTTCACTTCTTTTTCCATCAAGTAACCGAACATCTTGTTGTTTACATCGAAATATTTAGCGATCAATGCTGTAGAAGCGTGTGCACGGTGAGCAGTACCGAATGCGTCGTTTACGTAGCAGTCAGCGTAAGAAGCCAATTTCTTGGTAAATTCTTTCTGGCTTTCTTTTACTGCTTTCTTAGCAGCAGCTTTTTCTTCGTCAGTTGCATCTTCTGCCAAACCTCTTGGTTTACCTTCTTCTTCAGCGTAGAAACGAAGGTTTTCGAGCAACAGCACTTCTCCCGGTTGCAGAGCAGCAGCTTTTACAGCAGCTTCTTCGCCCATGCAGTCGTTAGCGAACTGAACTTCAACGCCCAGCAATTCAGACAGATGCTTGATGATATGTTTCAAAGAGAATTTATCGGCAACGCCTTTCGGACGGCCCAGGTGAGAGCCAATGATGATGCTTCCGCCGTCTGCCAGGATCTTCTTCAAAGTAGGAAGAGCTGCACGCATACGAGTGTCATCTGTAATGTTGAAGTTTTCGTCCAGGGGTACATTGAAGTCCACGCGAACAAATGCCTTTTTACCGGCAAAATTGAATTTGTCAATTGTCTGCATAATACTCTATTTTTATTTAAAAGTGTTTTTAAAATTCTTCTTTTAGAACGACCGCAAAGTTACTATTTATTTCGGTTCCTTGCTATTAAATCGTTATTTATTCTTGGCTTTTGGTTCCTCTTTTGTAACTTTATAGGTGTTACAGAAATATTTGCACATCATTTGCAAACCACAGGTGTCACATTTGGGAGTACGTGCCTGACAAACGTAACGGCCGTGCAGGATGAGCCAGTGATGGGCAATCGGTATGAGCTTTTCCGGAATATTCTTCACCAGTTCTTTTTCCACGCTGAACGGGGTGGTGCAACTGTCCGGCACCAGTCCGATACGGTGGCTGACACGGAACACGTGTGTATCTACCGCCATTGCCGCTTTTTTGAATACAACCGACTGAATCACATTGGCAGTCTTTCTTCCTACACCGGGCAACTTTATCAGATCTTCCAGATTATCCGGCACCTCGCTATTGAAGTCATTCACCAGCATCTTTGCCATACCGACCAGATGTTTGGCTTTGTTGTTGGGATAAGACACGCTTCGTATATATTCGAAAATCACTTCCGGCGTAGTGGCAGCCAGTGCTTCCGGAGTCGGAAAATCTTTATACAAAGGAGGAGTGATGATATTCACCCGTTTGTCCGTACATTGTGCAGAAAGAATAACAGCGATCAGCAACTCATACGGATTGTTGTAATGCAGTTCGGTTTCGGCTACAGGTACATTGTCCTGAAACCAGGCGATTACTTTCTCATAACGTTCTTTCTTTCTCATCGTAGCTTGTTTTTATGGTAATGAGGCGTCACTTTTAGTTTGAAATAGAGGGTGGAAACTACCGTCAGGCAGGCTCCGAAAAGATAGGCCTTATCAAATGTACTTATTTCTGCGATATATCCTCCCGTCAGCATACCGATACCGATTCCTACATCCCAGGAAGTGAGGTAGGTGGAAGTCGCTGTTCCCCGCTGACTGTTGGGGGCGAGGTTGACAAACAGCGTGTTAAATGCCGGAAACATAATTCCAAACCCGACGCCCATTAATAATGCGATGCCAAAAAACAGCAGGGTACAGGCTGTATCATTCCATTGAATCAGATATACACAAGTTGAAAGCAGGAAGAAGCTGAAAACAACCAGGTATAATCCGGCAGCTATTACTTGCGTTATTTTTCCGCGATCCACCAGTTTTCCTGAAAAGATACGCGAGATGGCCATACCGACTGCCATAAAGGTGAAGAAGAATCCGGTTTGTGTGTTCAATCCTATTTGGCGGGCGTACATGGCAACATAGTTGGTCGTCATTCCGTAAGGGATGGAAAGCAGCAGCAGACTAAGTCCGGCAGGCAGTCCTTTCATCAGGATAAAGCGGTCGAGCGAGATCGGTTCCCGTTTCACAGGAGGCTTGTAGGGCGTTTTAACCAGACTTGCGCATAGAAAACCTAAAATACAGGAACCGAATGCATAGCAGAATATCGTAGCAAAAGAAACTCCCGCATCATGCAGAAACAGTCCGAACATCGGTCCGATGGACATGGCTGTGTTGTTGGTAAGTCCGTAATAACCTAAGCCTTCCCCTCGCCGGGAAGAGGGCATAATGTCTATTACTACCGTGTTTCCGCCTACTGTGACCATTCCGAAAGAGACGCCGTGAATGATTCGGAATATAATAAATAAGGTAAGGGAACCGGCAATTAAATATCCGCCGAACATCATCATAAAGATGAAGTAAGCAAACAGATAAAGAGGTTTTCGGGCAAACGTGTCGAGCAGATAACCGGAAAATGGACGGATACAGAGAGCTGCCACCGTGTAGCAGGAGAGGACAATGCCGATAGTGGAATTTCCAGCCTGGAAGAATTCGGATAAATAGAACGGCAAAACAGGAATCAGCAACCAGAAACCGAAGTATAGCAGGAAGTTGGCTGCCAAGATGAAACAATAACTGGGAGTAATGAGTCTATCCTTTGCCATAATGAATGATCGTTCAATCGACCGATTCGCATTGATTGGAAACCAACGCCGTTGGCCTGATTGGTCTGTTGATGAATATGCCAATGTCCCGATCACCGTCCGACGGTTTCATTGGGAACATTGGCATACTGGTAAATTTAGCACATTATTAATATGCCGCTTCGAATTCTTTTAGGAAGCGTGTATCGTTTTCAGAGAACATACGGAGGTCTTTCACCTGATATTTCAGGTTTGTGATACGCTCGATACCCATACCGAGGGCATAACCGCTGTATATTTTGCTGTCTATACCATTTGATTCAAGTACGTTCGGGTCTACCATACCGCAACCGAGGATTTCTACCCAGCCGGTGTGTTTACAGAACGGACATCCTTTACCGCCGCAGATATTACAGCTGATATCCATTTCCGCACTTGGTTCGGTAAACGGGAAGTAAGACGGACGCAGACGGATCTTTGTATCAGCACCGAACATTTCTTTGGCGAAGAGCAGCAATACCTGCTTCAAGTCGGTGAATGATACGTTTTTATCTACATACAGCGCTTCTACCTGATGGAAGAAACAGTGTGCGCGATAGCTGATAGCTTCGTTACGATATACACGTCCCGGACAGATGATGCGGATAGGAGGCTGTGAAGTTTCCATCACACGAGTCTGTACAGAAGAAGTATGTGTACGCAATACTACGTCCGGGTGAGCTTCGATAAAGAAAGTGTCCTGCATATCGCGTGCCGGATGGTCTTCGGCAAAGTTCAGTGCCGAGAACACGTGCCAGTCATCTTCAATTTCCGGACCTTCGGCAATGCTGAATCCCAGACGGGCAAAGATATCAATGATTTCGTTCTTTACAATGGTGAGCGGGTGGCGTGTACCGAGTTCTACAGGATAAGCCGAACGCGTCAAATCCAGTCCGTCACAATCGTTGTCCTGACTTTCAAACATTTCTTTCAGCGCGTTGATTTTGTCCTGCGCTTTTGTTTTCAGTTCATTCAGTCTCATGCCGACTTCTTTTTTCTGTTCGGCAGCTACATTACGGAAATCTGCCATTAAGTCGTTAATGGCTCCCTTCTTACTTAGGTATTTGATGCGGAGAGCTTCGAGTTCTTCGGCATTGGAGGCGTGTAAGGCTTCCACCTCTTTCAGAAGTTGTTCAATCTTAGCTATCATATTTTTGATGTATTGTTATTCAGTTTCTTAGTAAAAACCGTGCAAAGATATAATTTTATCACGAACCATCGAAATAATTTGTATCTTTGTTGCCGATATGTACCGAAAATCCGGCAACTTATGAAAAAGATTGTTTTCTGTCTTCTGCTTTTAACCTTTTCTTTTCGCCTTGCGGCCCAGATTGACTATTTGGAGCCGGTGAAACCTTTTTCCACTTATACAGGCGAGTTAGGCGAATATTATCGTAGTGTGTTTTCTTTACTTAATACGGGCTTCCAGAAACAGCCTTATGCGCGTTTTGCAGCTATCCCTTCCTTTTCGCCGGAGTATGCAATGTCGGTAGAGAAGAGGAATGGACGTTATACCCTGGTTTCGAACACATTATCGCGTACTTATTGGCAGGCAGAGAAGGGGACGGTGACGGTGGATACTAAATCGGTTGTCATTAGTGCTTCCCTATATCAGTCTTTAGGGGCTATCTTTCGTTTGGTGACAGAACAGGTACAGGATTTGGACGGTTCTACGGCTGGTTTGGATGGAATTGTTTATTTTTTCTCTTCTACGGATGCTAAAGGTAAAGAGCAGATGGGACGTAAATGGTCGCCGGAAAAGGGAACGTTGATGGAACGTCTCGTGTTGGTTTGTCAGTCGGCTTATATGTTATCCCGAGGGGAAAATATTTCTGAACAGACGTTGGCAGTGGAGGCCGCTGCTTTATTAAAAGCATTGCAACAGCGCACCAAGGAAGAGCCGGATGCTTATAAGCGGCCGATGTATATCGGAATTTATCCGGTGGGTCCCCGTTCAAAGACGCTTTCCGGAAGGCAAGTGGAAGAACCTGCTCATTTCTCTGCGATGGCTCCGGAAGAATATATTGCCAGTGAAATGGTTTATCCGTCAGGGCTTTTGGAGAAGAATGTTTCGGGTTATGCTTTATGTGAGTTTACTATTGATAAAGAAGGGGTTATCCTTCGTCCTCATATTCTACGTTCCACTCATCCGGAATTTGCAGAGGAGGCTCTCCGCATTGTCAAAGGAATGCCGAAATGGTCACCTGCATTGGTGGGAGGAAAGCCGGCGGATAGTAATTACACTCTTTATGTTCCTTTCCGTCCGCAACTCTATCGGAATAAATAAGCAACTTTGCATCTAAAGTCCGATTAATAAAAAAGAAATATTGCATTTATAAGTTGAACTTATACTCTCTCCAATAAATAAAAAAAATAAATTTGCTGTCATCTGTCACAGATTGTAACTTAACTGTTTGATTATGAAAAGTTAATGGCGTGACAGCAGCATGGTGACAGCACTGTGACGGCAATAATGCTGTCACTGCAAAGCTAAGAAGATATAAACGCACTGCAAAGACGGTATGGTAGAGATGCATACCCAAATCAAGTAAAAATCACAGATGAAGTTTCATTGCCTGAATAGTATTAACCACAGGCAGATAAGCTATTTTATTTATTACCCCTGTACTTACGGGGCGGGACCTGCCTTGTAACCGATAGTTTCAAGCCTTGAAACTATTGGTTTTGCGGTTCGAAACTACAGTTTCATCGCCTTGAAACTTTAGTTTCTCTTGCTTGGAACTATTAGTTTCTTACTGATGAAACTATAGTTTCACACTGATGGAACTTTAGTTTCTCACCGATGAAACTATTCTCCCGTGTAGTTGTTTACTTATTTGTCTTATATAAAATTCTATTGTAACTAAAAAGCTTGTCATTTATTATCTTTCTTTTCAGAAAAAAGAAGTATATTTGCAATCAAGGACCGGACCTTTGACAGCCGGACTTGTATTTATAGGACATTTAATTTATTAGTAGGAAAGTCGCATTTTCGAATAGATGATAAATCAAATGTCCGTGCCAAGCTTATATCCCTATCGATATATAAGTTCTGGTGCGGGCATACTGTATTTTTCATCTATGGGTATGCGACTACCTCTACTAGGAAATACATGTATCGTTCGCACCTTTTTTTATATCTGGTTGCGACGCATACATCTAAAAATAAAACGAGGTATGACAACAAAACAATGGATTGGTATTGAAGAAGCGGCAACCAAGTATCAGGTATCTACCAGACGTATTATTACTTGGTGTAAAAGGCAAGAGATTATTTATTCAGAAGTCGGCGATTATCTAATGCTTGATGAAAACAGTCTGACGGATTGTCTTGAACGAAATATCCGGTTCAGTCTTTCCGAAGAAGAACACAAACGCCGGATGGATGAGAAGATGAAGGAAAATGAAGAGGAATTTTTTCTACTTCAATCACTGAAAGAGTTGACCCCATTGATCCGGTTAATAATAAAGGAGCTTGCCGGAATGATAAGGAATGATGAAAGACGGCAACTATTTCTTTATACCGTCTTACAAGGAAATATTAAGGATTTTAGTGTCCGGAAACGCATGAAATATCGTCAAGCGCAGAAAGCATTTGAGGGACTTGTACAGGAAATAAAATCTCAAGCGGGATTCCTTAGGACTTATAAGGAAGAAAATATCCGTCTTAAAGCAACAGTACGGGCGTATGAAATGAAATTCCGCCAAAATGGCTTTGATAATGATATGTTCATGAGAGAGGCGGAAGAAACGAATCCGGAAATTTTTATTCCCGAAGATATAAAAGCGGCAAAGGCTTTACTTGATACTCCTATCACAGAATTGAAATTCGATATTCGGTCGCAGCGGATCATTTCTGAAGCTGATATAAAAACACTTCGGGAACTGCTACAAATCACTTCTCAATATGGGTTTAGGAAGTTGCGTGATATGTTACGGAATTTCGGGCTGGTTTCACAAAAGAAAGTGGAAAAACGCTTGAAAGAGCTGAATGTACTGGACGTTGCCGGCAACTGCAATTTATATAGGTATCTGGATGAATGACACAGATTGGGCTGGAGTGTTTCTTTGATAGTATAATAACATGGCTGATTTCTTCAAAAATCATTAAAATAGAAAACTTTTCTTCGTTTGTATTGTCTTATAGCCATAAACTTTTAAAACGAAAACTTATGGATGATATGATTAACAGGCATGATTCGATAGCCGAGGAAAATATCGAGCCGAATGGTCGTCCGGCTAAGGACCAGTTTGAGGAATGGAGCGGCGAGGTTGCCGACCGTGCCGATGACGCATTTAAGAATGACAAGAAAGACGGTCCCATTAAAGATCGTGAGAAACGTATAAAAGAAATGGACGAAGTGATTAAAAAGGACCTTGAATAAAGGTCCTTTTTTTGCTATTTATGCAAAAAAAAGGAAGTCTGATTTGTCGGGATATTATTTGATTGTAATTTCTATTTGTATATTCTTGGGTATAAGCTCTACTCCATATTTTTTCTTGAACATAGCTTTAGCTCTTTGTACCGAAGTGTCATTGGAGGGATTACGGCTTGATACAATAATAGCCTTTTTTTTAATTGTATGGTTGGGGGCTGATAATTGCTGGATACTGGCTTCCAGTTGTTCAACAGCATGAGGCAGATCTTTCCCCTTTAATTCAACAAAATATTCGTTGTGACAATGGTCGAGTATCAGGTAGTCACATCTGATGCCATCAGTAATTTGGCAACCATCAACCTTTATTTTTGTGAGTAGATGCTGATTGGGATTTGAGAAAACGCATTTGCATTTATTTTCTTTTACTACCAGCAACTTATCTGTTACTTCCCATGTGCAGGCTTGTTTGAATATTGCCATATTATTCTAAATCTAATAATGAAGAAAAAATCCTTCCCTGTTCATCTGAAGTAGAGTCTATTTGGTCGGCGACAATGATGTTATATTCTTTATCTAAGATAGAAATGATATGTCCTTTTTCTATCTTATAGGCAGTAATTTTATTAAAGTCAACCCAACTGCTTTTAGGCATGAGTGCTGCAATCTCTTCTTCTTTTTCCGGGTGTAACTTAGATACGTTACCGGCTTCTAGCATATTGTTTAAAGCCGACAGTAGATATGGGCTATGAGTTGTTATTGTCAGCTGATGACATTCTTTTACTATGTGTTGGAGCAAAGCAATTTGAGTTTCAGGAAAGAGATTAAGTTCCGGTTCTTCTATTACGAAGTGAGTGTCCGATTGCTCCTTGGTGATGTAATCAATAACCATGAGTAAGGGTACGACGGATTGAATACCCGACGATGCGTCTTTGAATGGAATGATTTTATCATAATTGCTTAAAACTAGATTCTCACTAGCCTCACGGACTTGGAATATTATATTGAAAATAGGAACTTGATAATTTACGAATAGGTTCTTTGCTTTTTCATAGAAAGAGGCAAATTCCAACAATGTGACTGGTATAGGTGCTTTGGACAACACCAAAGTAGCTATGGAGCGGGAGAATGTACTAATGAAGAAGCGTTCTGCCGGAATGTATAAATTATGGCTTGTCGAATGGTACGAAAAAGTGAAATTGAAGGAACCATCTTCGTAGGTGATATCTCCTTGTTCTGAAGAATAACTAATATAGCTGTCCGGATTAAAATACGAAATAATATTGTACTCGGAGAACTTAGTCATTAAATAGTCGGAATCAACCTTCAAAACTTTATCCCTACTATTCTCGAAGATAGTAATTAGTTTGGCCACTGTGCTCTTTCCGGCTCCTTGTTCACCTATGAAGATATTGAAGTCTTTCAATGCAATATCTGCTGAAGCGATAGCTCCAAAATTACGAATGATAAGTTTGCGCTCCATAATTATCAAATAACTTGGTTCTGATTCGTACAATATAATTACTTCAAGAAGGCTATCAAAAAAGAGCAACTCTTTTGGAAATTGCTCTTTTAAAAAGTGGAGCGTATCGGACTCGAACCGATCACCTCGACACTGCCAGTGTCGCGCTCTAGCCAGATGAGCTAACGCCCCTTTTCTATCTTATATGATAACGTTTGTAAACGAATCTTTTTTGTTGCCGCAAATATAATGCATTATTCTGAAATAATTGCTATGTTTGCGGTAAATAATAGTATGAAATTAAGATATGCTGATTTATAATACAACTTTTCAAGTGGACGATGACGTTCACGACAATTTCATGATTTGGATAAAAGAGAGTTATATTCCTGAAGTACAGAAACACGGTGCGTTGAAGGCACCCCGCATTTGCCGGATATTAAGTCATCGGGAAGAAGGAAGTGCGTATTCTTTGCAATGGGAGGTGGAAAGCAGTGGGTTACTGCATCGTTGGCATTTGGAACAGGGAGTACGTTTGAATGACGAACTGGCAAAAATATTTAAAGATAAAGTGATCGGGTTTCCGACCCTGATGGAGGTGATAGAGTGATTCAACCGGTAAAAGAAAAGATAATCCTGGGGATTGACCCCGGTACGACAATCATGGGATACGGTGTTCTAAGAGTGAAAGGAACCAAGCCCGAAATGATTGCGATGGGGATTATCGACTTGCGTAAATTTGCCAACCACTATCTGAAACTTCGCCATATCCATGAACGGGTATTGAGTATTATTGAAAGTTATCTGCCTGATGAGCTGGCTATTGAAGCGCCTTTCTTCGGTAAAAATGTACAATCGATGTTGAAGTTGGGCCGTGCACAGGGGGTAGCGATGGCAGTGGCGTTGAGCCGGGACATTCCGATTACGGAATATGCTCCTTTGAAGATAAAGATGGCTATCACCGGAAACGGGCAGGCATCCAAAGAACAGGTAGCGGATATGTTGCAGCGGATGTTGCGCTTTCCCAAAGAGGATATGCCTACTTTTATGGATGCAACAGACGGATTGGCAGCAGCCTATTGTCATTTCCTGCAAATGGGGCGGCCGACCATGGAAAAAGGTTATAATAGCTGGAAGGATTTTATAGCGAAGAATCCGGATAAGGTGAAGTAAAGCGACTGATTATAGGGATAGATATAAAGGAAATATCTAGGGGAGGTTTAAATGAAGATGGGAAGTAATTATTTAGCAATATTAGGGGTGACTACAGTGACAACAGTAATGAGCTGCTCCCCTGCGAAAAAGGAATATGCTTCTTTTGAGCTGTATCCGGTTCGTACGGGAAGTCTTACGGAAATGGAATATACGCCGTTGGCAACCAAATTTTATCTTTGGTCACCAACTGCAGAAGAAGTACGCCTGATGCTATATGATGCCGGTGAAGGCGGACATGCTTATGAAACAGTAAAGATGGAGCCCACAGAAGATGGAACCTGGACAACTTCAGTAGATGAGAACCTGCTTGGCAAATTCTATGCCTTCAATGTAAAAATCAATGATAAATGGCAGGGAGACACGCCGGGAATCAATGCCCATGCTGTCGGAGTGAATGGGAAACGTGCTGCCATTATTGACTGGAAGACTACAAATCCCGAGGGATGGGAGAGTGACAGACGTCCTTCTCTGAAATCTCCTGCTGATATGATTATCTATGAAATGCATCATCGTGACTTCTCGGTTGATTCTACTTCGGGAATTAAGAATAAAGGTAAATACCTCGCATTGACTGAACACGGGACCATGAATTCAGATAAGTTATTGACCGGTATCGATCACTTGATAGAACTGGGAGTGACACATGTACATCTTCTTCCTTCTTCTGATTATGCTTCTATCGACGAAACAAAACTGGAAGAAAACCACTATAACTGGGGATATGATCCGGCGAATTATAATGTGCCGGATGGCTCTTATTCAACTGACCCTTATCAACCTGCCACTCGTGTGAAAGAGTTCAAACAAATGGTACAAGCACTGCATAGAGCTGGTATCCGTGTGATAATGGATATGGTTTATAATCATACTTTTAATACCGTTGAAAGTAATTTTGAACGTACTGTTCCCGGTTATTTTTATCGTCAGAAAGAAGACGGGACATTGGCAAATGGTTCCGGATGCGGTAATGAGACGGCAAGTGAACGCCCTATGATGCGCAAGTTTATGATAGAGTCCGTTCTTTATTGGATAAAAGAATATCATATTGACGGTTTCCGTTTTGACTTGATGGGAGTGCATGATATTGAAACCATGAATGAGATCCGGAAAGCGGTGAACAAGGTTGATCCTACCATTTGTATTTATGGAGAAGGTTGGGCAGCCGACACTCCCCAATATCCGGCAGATTCGTTGGCAATGAAAGGGAATGTTTCCCACATGCCGGGAATTGCCGTATTCTCGGATGAATTGCGTGATGGGCTTTGCGGACCTGTGTGGAAAAAGGAGAAAGGGGCTTTCCTCGCCGGAGTTCCGGGAGCAGAAATGAGTGTTAAATTCGGTATTGTGGGTGCTATTGAGCATCCGCAAGTACGGTGTGATTCTGTTAATTACAGTCAGAAACCGTGGGCGGAGCAGCCTACCCAGATGATTAGCTACGTTTCCTGCCATGACGGTTTGTGTCTTGTTGATCGCTTGAAAGCAAGTATGCCGGGAGCTACTCCCGAGCAACAGGTTCGACTTGATAAGCTTGCGCAGACGGTAGTCTTCACTTCGCAAGGTATTCCTTTTATCTATGCAGGAGAAGAAGTGATGCGCGATAAACAAGGGGTGGACAATAATTATAAGAGTCCGGATGCAGTCAATGCTATCGATTGGCGACGTAAAACGACGAACGGAGATGTTTTCATGTATTATAAGCGACTCATAGATCTGCGTAAGTCCCATCCCGCTTTCCGTATGGGAGATGCGGAAAAGGTTCGGAAGCATCTGGAGTTTCTTCCGGTGGAAGGACAAAACCTGATTGCATTCCGCCTGAAGGATCATGCGAACGGAGATAGTTGGGAAGATATTATCGTGGCTTTTAATTCCCGTATGACTCCTGCGCGTTTGGAAGTGCCTGTTGGTAAATATACAGTGGTATGCAAAGATGGTGTGATAGATGTGCGTGGATTAGGTACGCAGATCGGACCGGAAGTAATTATTCCCGGACAGTCTGCATTGATTATGTATAAGTAGCTTTAGTCATTATTTGTCATATCAATAACGGCTTTCTTTCTAATTTAGATTCTTGTTTGTAACAAGTCTAATTCTGTTTGTTACATCTGTTGTTCTTTATATTCACTCGGTGAAATTCCGTAAAAGTCTCTGAATGTATTGGAAAAATGAGAGAGGTTGGAGAAGCCTGTAGCGTATGCAACTTCCGAAACGCTTAGATTCTTCTCACGTAGCAGATTGGCAGCTTGTTTCAGTCTGATAGAACGAATGAAATCTCGTGCTGACTGATTAGTCAACTCCTTTAATTTGCGGTGCATATGTACGCGGCTCATTCCAACGTTGGCTGCCAGCATCTCTACATTAAGGGTAGGGTCGGCAAGATGGTCATTGATGGTTTTCATTACTTTACTCATCAAGATCTCATCATTGGACTTCATTTCTATCTTTGTTATTTTTTCTTCTACTTGTTGTTCACCTACCAGTTTGCCGCGCAGTCTTTCCCGATTGGCTATCAGATTACTGATAGTAGTTCGTAATAATTCAGTGTTGAATGGTTTTACGATATAAGCATCTGCTCCAATTTCAAGCCCTTCGATTTGGTCTTCGGCTTTCGATTTGGCGGTTAATAATATAATCGGTATATGATTGATATTGATATTCTGTTTTATTTTCCGGCAGAGAGTGATCCCATCCATTTCGGGCATCATAACATCACTGATGACGAGATCGGGTTTCTCCTTCAAAATGGTTTCCAGTCCTTCCCGTCCATTTGTACATTCATAGATACGGAAATCACTATCCAGTTCGCTACGTATGTAGCGGCGTATTTCTTCATCATCTTCTACGATTAAGACGCGATAACGTGTTTTTGCTTTGGGTTTCCTGTACTCGTTAGTTTTGTTTTCTTCTTCCGTTTCATAGATCGAATCTTTGGGAAGTTGGGAGATTGTTGGTTCGCTTCCGGTTTCTTCAGGATTTTCCAGTTCTTCTGCTTTCAAGTGATTACTACCTAACGGCAGGCGGATGATGAAACGGGTTCCTTGTCCGTCTTCGCGGTTTTCTGCTTTGATGATGCCGTGGTGCAGTTCCACTAACGACCGTGAAAGATGCAGTCCGATTCCTGTACCGAAATTAGATTGTGTCATGTCGTTGTCAATCTGATAGAAACGTTCGAATATTTGTTCTATTTTGTTTTTGTCAATACCGATTCCGTTATCGGTGATATCTATCTCGAAATAATCTTTCAAAGCACCCCGGTAGGCATCGTTGTGACCGGTTTTCAATAACACTTCGATATTTCCTCCCTCATGTGTATATTTGAAAGCATTGGAAAGGACATTCATCAATACTTTGTCAAAGTTATTTGGATCAATCCATACTTTCAGAGAATCAGCACCTTCCAGTTCTTTTTCGAAAGTAAATGTGATGTTCTTTTTTTGCGCTTGATAATTGAATGTTTGCATCAAGTCATTGATAAATCCTACGATGTCTGTTTCCCGGAATTTCAGATGCATTTGTCCTTTGTCCAGTTTTCGTATGTCCATCAGTTGATTGATCAGACGTAGAATACGTTGGGCATTCCGGTAAATCATGAGATAAACCGGTTGTTTCTCGGAATGTTCGGCTAACAGTTTCTCTAACGGGCTGATGATAAAAGTCATCGGGGTACGTATTTCATGTGAGATATTAATGAAGAATTGTAATTTGGCTTCGTTAATCTGTTCCATGTGTTTTTGTCGCATCACTTCTTGCCGGTGGCGGATACGTGACAGAATATACATGGTAAGAGCATAGATTAGTAATGCTCCGAGGCATCCCCAGATTACTTTTGCCCACCAGGTCTGGTACCAGGGTGGAGTGATGGCAATAGTAACTGTGCGGATATTAGAGAAATTATTATGGTCGCGTGCCTGTACGGAGAAAGTGTATTTCCCCGGTTTCAGACTGCTATAAGTCACCCGGTTTGTTCCCGGTTGCGTACTGATCCATTCATCGCCTAATTCTTTTATCTTATATTGATAACTAATCCGGTCGGGATTGCTGAATTCCAAAACAGAAAAATCAATGCTGAATGTATTTTCATTATATGCCAGTGTAAATTGCTCGGTATCCATGACAGCAGTATCAGTGATGACATTGTTGCCGGATTTATCCCCTTTTTTCACAGGGCGGTTAGCAACGTGAAAGCCGGTAATCAATACATTCATTTCTTTTTTGATTTCGGTGATATCCTGGGGGTAGAAAGCTGTTACTCCATTGGTACCTCCAAAAAATATCTTGCCGCGTTTATCTTTAAATACAGCAGTGCGCGTAAACTCATTTCCTTGCAGACCGTCGCCTGCATAATAGTTGATAAACTTCTTTTCCGGAGGATTCAGTTTGGAGATTCCCTGATGGGTACTGATCCATATATTTTTTTTCTCGTCTTCAGCCAGGCCGCAAATAATATCACTGGGGAGTCCATCGGCAGTAGTGAAAAGTACAGGTGTTAGTCTGTCTTTATTCAGGCAGACCAATCCTTCGGAAGTACCAGCCCAGATCTCTCCATTACTACTTTCCAATAAACTGTAAACGACATACCCGGGGAGGAGATTGTTTTGCTTTTTATAATTGATAAAATTGTCCGTTTGAGGATTGAGTACGGCCAGACCTTTATAAGTGCCGATCCATATCATTCCCTCTCTATCTTCCAGTAGGTAGCTGATCCAATCGTTTGGAAGTCGGTTGATGCTCCAGTCATCGTTTTCGTTGCGGGTAGATTCGTAATAGGTGACATGTTGAGTTGGTAAATTGATTTTGTATAAGCCCGAACCATAAGTACCCACCCAGAGATTCTTGTTTTTGTCTTCAATGATGCAGGAAACTTTGGGCTTGCCTGCGTTAAGATTTCCTTGTAAAAGCGAGGTGGCATCTTGACATGTTCCGGTTTGTTTGTTCATCCGTGCCAGACCATTGAAGTAAGATCCTAGCCAAAGTTCCTGATTGGAATCTTCATAGAGACATAGGATAGTGCCGGGGACAGATTGGGGATTACCTGCCTGATGGGTGTAATGGCGTAATTGTTTTCCCTGATCGTTTATGGCATATAATCCGTCGTTATCCGTACCTATCCAGATTGTAGCTTGTTCATCTGTATGAATAGCCATAACACAGCTGGAACCAATGGTGTTGTTGTGTATTGATTTGTAGCCGTAGTAGTCGAACTTATTTGAAATGCCGGGCACTAGTATCAAACCTTTCTGAAAAATGCCCAGCCATAAATTGTGATCTTTATCTTCGATTAACGAGTGAACCTTGGATTTGGAGAAGTCAAAGGGACCCGCATTAATCTCACTGTCCACAATAATATCTTGTTGAGGCTGATATTCTTTTACTCCTTCACCGTCTGTTCCTATGATAAGTTTTCCACGGGTATCAATGATGAGAGTCCGGATATTCAAATTCATCCGGTTTTGGTAGAGGACAGGTTCGAAGTTTCCTTCCTGCCGGGATGATAGTCTGAAAAGACCTTTTGTCAAGGTTCCTACGAAAATTTGTCCGTGTGCATCCTCACAAATGGCAGAAACGTCATCACCTGCTATATGATAAGGTGCTTTATAGCTTTTAAGCTCTTTATTTTCCGGAGAATAACGGTAAAGTCCTTTTTCTTCTGTAGCAATCCATAAATTTTGCCGGGAATCTTCGAAAATGACATTCAGGTAGTTACTACCTATCCGGTCTGTCAGTTCGGTTTCGATATGGAAGGAGGCGGGATTGCTGTTCTTTTTTAGGGATATGGCGCCTTGTCCGGAAGTTGCTATCCAAAGATCTCCGTTCCGGCGTTCAATAATGGAAGTGATATGAGGATTCTTTCGTCCGTCTTTCCGAGAGATGAATAATTCGTGAAAGTTGTCTGTGGCGCGGTCATATCGCTGTAAGCCATTGATGCATCCGATCCAGAAATTACCGCGACTGTCTTCGAATAATGTCCGTACATAGTTGTTTTTCAAACTGGTGCTATCCGTAGCATTATGTCGATAGATCGAGAAACGTGTCCCGTCGAATTTATTAAGTCCGTTTTCGGTAGCTATCCAGATAAATCCTTTCCGGTCCTGATATACGGCATTGATCAGACTGTTGGAAAGTTCTTTGTCTGTTGAATAGAATTTGCCGGTCTGTGCTTTCATAACAGGAGTGCTTCCTATCAGGAAATAGTATATGGAAAAAAGGAATAGGATTTGTGCTTTCATACTCATTAATATAAGCAGGGTTTATTGGTGCTTTTTATATAGACAAAGATACTATATTAAATTAAAATAGCATTAGCTTTGTTACTTTTCCTTTTACTGATGTTACGTGCAAACCCTTTAGGGATGCTTCTGGGAGGGGTATGTAACGGGTGTGCAATAGCTTGTAACGTACATGCAAGTGTATGTAACCGCCTGTCAATTGCTTGAAACAAAATCTCCACCTATGCTTGATATATTATCCATAAATTTGCATTAACCAAAAAAATGAATTGTCGGACACCTTAAAATAATAACTGCTTATGGAAACATGAATTCCTTACTCTATTCCTTATTATAAATAAGAAGAGAAAAACCTATAACTTGGATTAACCACTATCATTATTAATTAAAAAAATGATTTTATGGAAAGCACAAATCATTATTTTCGACCGTTAGGTCTTATCATTCTTTTCTGCCTCTTCCCTGTATGGGTATTGGCACAGACTGTTTCCGTGACGGGGATGGTCAAAGATGCATCGGGCGAACCGATTATCGGAGCCAGTGTAGTAGAAGCTGGCACTACCAATGGTATAGTTACCGATTTGGATGGTAATTTTAAGTTGAATGTATCAGCCAAAGGTAGCTTGAAGATTTCTTTTATCGGATATCAGACACAAACGATTCCTGTAGCCGGGAAAAAGCAGTTTGATATTACCCTCAAAGAAGATGCAAAAGTATTAGACGAAGTAGTTGTAGTTGGATATGGTCAGATGAAACGTAGTGACCTGACCGGTTCTGTTGTATCGGTCAACGATGAAGCCATTAAGAAATCTGTAGTGACTTCCGTTGACCAGGTACTGCAAGGACGTGCTGCTGGTGTGCAGGTACAGGCTAATAGCGGTATGCCCGGTGGTAGTTCTTCCATCCGTATTCGTGGTATCAACTCTTTGAATGCCTCCAATGAACCTATCTTTGTCATTGACGGTGTTATCATCGACGGTTCCACAGGTTCGGGAAGTGATAATGCACTGGCATCTATCAATCCTTCGGACATCGTCTCTATGGACGTATTAAAGGATGCTTCCGCCACTGCTATTTATGGTGCGCGAGCTGCAAACGGTGTGATTATGATTACTACCAAACGTGGACAGAAGGGTGAGGCGCAAATAACTTATGACGGATATATAGGATGGCAGGAAATGCCTAAAAAACTGGATATGCTGAATCTGCGTGAATATGCGGAGCATAAGAATGTTCGTTCAGGAAAAGACTATTCGGGAAATGATTGGGGAATAGTGAACAAGGATAATAACTTTGTTCGTCCGGATTTACTAGGTGAGGGTACAGACTGGCAGGATGAGATGTTCTCTAAAGCTATGATGACCAGTCATAATCTTTCTGTGACCGGAGGTACTGATAAAAGTAACTATGCATTGGGAGCAGGTTACCTCAATCAGGATGGTATTGCTGTTGGTTCAGGGTTCAGGCGTCTGAACTTACGAGGTAGTTTTGATGCCCAGGTGAAGAGCTATTTAAAAATGGGTATTAACTTTGCGTTTAGTAATTCCCGTCAGAAATTGACTGTATCTGACGAGTCGTTGATTAGAACTGCTTTATTGCAGAGTCCGAGTGTGGCTGTTCGTAATGCTGAAGGCACATTTGACGGACCGGATACGGACGAATGGGTACAAACGAATCCGGTGGGTCTTGCCATGATTAAGGATAACCGCAACGAGAAAATGGGTATTCGGGCAAACACCTATGCTGAAGCTACTATCATTGACGGACTGACGTTTAAAACGGAATTGTCTTTCGATTATGGGGTAACTAATACTTATAAATTTGATCCCTCATATACTTTTGGTGCGATTGAAAATACGGACCGTCAGGGGACTTTCTCCAAATCATATAATAAGTTCTGGAGTTGGAGAAATATCGTGAATTACATGAAAACTTTTGGAGTGCACAATGTGAATGCAATGATTGGCCAGGAAATGCAGGAGAGCAAATGGGAATATCTGATGGGAAGCCGTATGGGATATTTGTCCAATGCCGCAACCGACCTGACATTGGGAGATGCCGCAACAGCCAAGAATAATGGTAATAGTGGAGAAAGTTCGATTTTATCTTATTTCGGCCGTCTGTTCTATTCATACGATGACAAATATCTGTTGACATTTACTCTTCGTCGCGACGGTTCTTCCAAATTCTACAAAGATAATCGTTGGGGATGGTTCCCGTCGGCTGCTTTGGCTTGGAAGGTTTCCAATGAATCTTTTTTGAAAGACAACAATATTATTAATAATCTGAAATTGCGTTTAGGATGGGGTGTTGTAGGTAATCAGAATGTGCCTAATAATGCATATAAAGCCATTTATTCATCTGTTGCTACCGTTTGGGGAACAGGATTGCTGGCTGGCAATACTCCGAATCCCGAATTGAAATGGGAGTCTACTTATTCAAGTAATCTGGGACTTGATATTAATCTTTTCCAGAACAGGATTGAATTGATAGCCGATATTTATTATAAGAAAACAAATGATTTGTTGTTGCAAGTGCCTCTTCCTGCTTACGTGGGAACTTCAGGTCAGGGCTCTACTTCCGCACCCTGGAAGAATGTGGGTTCTTTGGAGAATAAAGGACTTGAGTTGACTTTAAATACAGTGAATATTGATAAAGGCGGATTTCAATGGAGAAGTAACGTGGTATTCTCTATGAACCGTAATAAAGTAAAATCGCTGGATACGGCAACCAGCCTGATAGATAAGAGTAATCAGACAGGCGAAACAATAACCGTACTGACACGTACATCGGTAGGAAACCCTATCGGACAGTTTTATGGTTATAAAGTGATTGGCCGCTTTGAAAAGGCTACTGACTTTTACTATAAAGATGCTTCCGGAGCAATTAAGCCGGTAGCATTGCCTGAAGGTATGTCGATTTCCAAGAATAGTATCTGGATTGGTGATTATATTTTTGAAGATGTAAACAAAGACGGTGTTATCAATGAACAGGACCGTACTTATATCGGTAATCCTGAACCGGACTTTACTTTCGGCTTCGGTAACTCTTTCTCTTATAAAGGCTTCGACTTGAGCATTAACCTGACCGGATCGGTGGGAAATGAAGTTGTAAACTGGGGGCGTCGTGAACTTGAAAATCCACGGGGCAATAATAATATCCTGAAATCGGCGTTGGATTATGCACAACTGGCTTTGATTGATCCGAATGGTCCGGATGATTATCGGAATATACAGATTGTAGGCGGTGACCCTTATGCTTGCCGTATGGCTATTGCCAAAGGGACAGATGATTCCAATTATCGTTTCAGTGACCGCTTTGTGGAAGATGGTTCTTTCCTGCGTATTCAGTCTATCTCTTTCGGCTATACGTTCCCGCGTAAATGGTTGGCACCGATTGGTATTCAGAATCTGAAACTTTATTGTAACCTGCAGAATGTATATACATTCACAAAATACAAAGGGATGGACCCGGAAATAGGTTCTGCCAATCAGGACGCTTTGCTTACAGGCTTTGATAACTATCGTTATCCTTCTCCGCGAATTTATACATTCGGTCTGAATTTAACCTTTTAATCATTTAAAGTGACTAAATATGAAAACAAGTAAATATATATACTCTTTCATGTTGGCTGTAGCTTTGGCGTTTGCAGGATGCAGTGACTTCCTCGATTCTGAAGATAACTCCAATATCGCAGGAGATAACTTTTATCAAACGGAAGATGATTTCCGGGCAGCAACAGCTCCTTTGTATAATAAGGTGTGGTTCGACTTTAACGATAAGTTCTATTATGGACTGGGTGATGGACGCGGATTTAACCTTTGTGCGACAACCTCTAATTATATCTATCCTTTTGCCGATTTGACCGAAACCGGATTGACGGGGCCGTTAGTTTCGGCTTGGGGCTCATTATACAATATAGTACAGCAAACTAATAAGATTATTAACGGGATCAAAGGTAACTCATCCAATAGCGAAGAAGTGAAGAACCCATATATTGCTGAAGCACGGTTCATGCGTGGAGTTGCTTATTCCTATCTGGCGATGTTATGGGGAAATGTTATTATAAATGAGGATACGGATGAACTGGTGGCTAATCCAATTGTCAATACTAGCCCGGTAAGTGATGTCTATGAATTTGCGATGCGTGACTTGGAATTTGCGGCAAAATATTTGCCGGAGGTTTCTTCTGCTGCCGGACGTGTCAATAAATACAGTGCCTTTGGCATGTTGTCGCGTGTTTATCTGACGTATGCCGGTTATAGTAGTAACCCTAATAGTGCGACCCGTAATCAGGACTATCTGGATTTGGCAAAGAAAGCGGCTTTAAAAGTGATAGAAAACAGAAATTTTGAACTGATGACTGATTATGCCGATTTGTTTATGATTGATAAAAATAACAACTCGGAAACACTGTTTGCTTTACAATGGGTTAGTAATGGTACGTATGGGGAATGTAATACGATACAGGACTATTTTGCTTGTGAGTCGGCTATTACCGGTAATGACCGTGCATGGGGCGGTTATGTTTTTGCACAACCGGACGTGATTTGGGAGTATGAAAAAGGAGATAAACGGCGTCAGCCGACTTGGATGGCTTATGGCGATCATTATCCTGAAATACAGAAAGCAAACGGAGGATATACTTGTGAGAAGAAAGCATCGGGTACTGTTTCCGGAATTTATTGTAAGAAATATGTTTGTGGTTCTAGCAAAGATAATGCGAAGATCACTTCCGGAAGTACTCCTATCAATACTTACATGTTGCGTCTGGCAGAAGTATATCTGATTTATGCAGAAGCTATATTGGGAAATAATCCTTCAACAGATGATGCCGATGCAATGGAATACTTTAACAAAGTGCGCAAGCGTGCCGGTTTGGAACCCCAAAATTCGATTACTTACGAAGATATTCGTCGTGAGCGTAGACTGGAACTTTGTCTGGAAGGACAGTATTGGTATGACTTGGTACGTAGAGCTTATTATAAACAACAGGAAGTACTCAATTATATCACCGGACAGGATAGGGGTACTGCTATTCCTGTAGTATGGGATGCGGATACACAGACTTTGAAGAGAGACGAGGATTCGGATGAAACGAAGCGTGCCATAGGTGACGTCGATTCCAGTATATTCCTTCTTCCTTATCCGGAATCGGAGACTGTGCAAAATCCTTTGTTGAAAGCGGATCCTATGCCTTATGCATTTAAGGAAGACAGAATAACCGATTTGTTTAACTAAAAACGAGAATACGAATGAAAAGCTTGATATATAAAAATAGTATGAAAGCATTTGGCTTATTGGTGAGTCTGCTCATCTGCTCTTGTTCATTTGTTTCGTGTGACGACGATGACGATAATGGCGGAAGTTCTGTGATGAACATAACAGGGATCTATCTGGAAGACGCGAAGTCGAATGTTCCTGACCGTTTGGTTGATTTTGCCCGTTTGGGACAACTGATCCGAATTGAAGGTGAAGGATTCAACGGATTGAAGAAAGTGTATATTAATGGATATAACTGTTATTTTAATCCGGTATTTGTTTCGAATAAATCTTTTCTGGTTAGTGTGAACAGTAAAGTTCCGACTACAGAAGCAGACGAGAATGTACGTAATACAATTCGTTTGGTAAAAGATGGCGGTGAATACGTTTATGATTTCCAGATTCGTGCTGCTGCACCGTCTATAACGAAAATCTCCAACTGTATGCCGAATGTAGGTGAACCTATCATTGTTTATGGAAGTGGATTGACGGAAATAGCAAAAGTCGTTTTCCCCGGAAATGTGGTGGTGACAGAAGGTATTATTTCTGATCTTGACGGTGAATATTTTATGGTGGATATGCCTGCCGGAGTTTCTGAAGAGGGCGGTTCTATTTTCGTAGAAGGTTCGAATGGTGGTGCTTATTCTCCTGCCTATTTCAATTATAAGAAAGGCTTGTTGTTGAACTTCGACGGAGTGGGTGCACAAGGGGCATGGGGCGATTCTGAAAGTATGATTCAAACAACCGAACTGGAATCAGCTTCGATTGGTGAAGGTAATGTGTCGCAAGGTGCTTACTGTCGTTTGCCATTAGAAAGACAGTTGCCGGTGGCAGCAGCGAAGAATCGTTGTGCTGAAGTTTGGACAGCTGGTAATGGCACTGATCCTGACTGGTTGACGCTGGGTGTCCCTGCTGAAACTCCTGTTGCCGAATGTGCTATTCAGTTTGAAATTTATGTGCCCGAACCTTGGTCTGAATCCGGATTCCTGAAGATTTGTGGTCAGAACGGATTCAACGGTGGAGAATGGGAGAGAGACTGTTATAATTACGTACCGTGGCTTGTAGACGGAAAGATTGTTCCTTTCCAGACAACCGGTTGGCAGACTGTAACTGTTCCGTTCAGTGAATTCTACAAATCGAAAGCATCCAGCGGAGCTTGGACCACTTTTGCCGATGTGGCCGCTACCCGTGCATCTGCTTCTTATGCCAACTTCGGTTTCTATTTTGAGAACTCTGATATTACATTGGATAAGATCACAGGTGCGAGCTCGGATAAAGAAACAGAGTTTCTATCCAAAGCAACTTCCGTGAAAATTTATATTGATAACTGGCGTGTCGTACCTTTGACGAAGCCGGAATATACCGATTTCCCGGACGAAGAAGAGGATGCAGAATAATAATGACTTTAAATTGAAAAGATTATGAAATACAGAAATATGCTTCCGTTTGTTGCCTTGTCGGTGCTGATATTGACATCGTGTGACGATAATAAGATGGAGTGGTATAAAGACCCTACACATGGAGCGGTTACTTCTTCCGAACTGCCTTTACAGTTGGCTGAAAAGATTTCCCGTTACAAGCCGTTGAAAGAATATTTATCCGATCCCAACTTTAAGTTGGGTATCGGAGTGGGGATGGATGAATATCTTGGTGACGAGACAACGACTACTATTGTGAATGAGAACTTTAATGATCTGACGATAGGATATGCCATGAAGCACGGTCCTATGGTTGATTCTAAAGGGAATTTGAAATTTGATAAGGTAGATCAATTGTTTACAAAGACTACAGAAGCGGGTATAAGCATTTATGGGCACTGTCTGATTTGGCACACTAATCAGAATGCGAGTTATCTGAATAGTCTGATTGCACCGGAAGTTATTCCGGGACCGGCGGGCAGTAATTTGTTGGATCTGTCAGGCATTGAAGATGGAACCTTTGATGGCTGGAATCGTAAAAATGGAAGTGATGCGATGTCCATTGTGGAAGGGGAAGGACTGACAACTACTTCCAAAGCATTGAAATTTGCAGTAGGATCTTCTGTAACGGCTGCTCATTCAGTGCAATTATATACTCCTGACATTTCAGCAGTAAGTGGGCATAATTATGAAATTTCATTTTTTGTCCGTTCGGATAATCCCGGTAAAGCCCGGTTGACTTTTGATGGGTTAGGAAATAATTATCCATATAAGGATTGGTATGCTACAGGTGGCAGTTGGACGGAAGCTTTTGAGACGACGTCTCAATGGCAGCAGGTAAAGATTACAGTGAATGATTTTGTTAGTACTACATTTCAGGTTGCATTTGAGTTTGGTTATTTGCCGGATGTGACTTATTATGTAGATAATATTGTTGTGACAGACAAAGATGCGGAGCCTACTGTGGCTAATCTGATTTCTAACGGAGATTTTGAAAGCAAAGCTATTACTCCTTGGGGAGCTTGGAGTAGTGGAAAGGCCACGATTTCGGAAGAAGGTGAAGGATATGGAAGTTCATATTCGATGAAGCTGACTAGTTCTGTTGACGGAGGGGCGGGCAATGCATATAAGGCACAGGCTGGATATGGCTTTGATACTCCTTTGGAAGTCGGCAAGACCTATGAGTTCTCTGCTATGATTAAAGCAAGTGTCTCAACTACTTTCCAAATTCAAATTCAGAACTCAACGAGTTATGCAGGTGAATGCTATGTAGATGGAAATGTGAGTACGACTTGGACAGAATTTAAGAAAGAGTTTACAGTGTCTAAAGAGGATATGAATCGATTCTGTATCAATTTCGGAGTTAGTGCGGGTGATTATTATATAGATAATATCGTATTGTCGGAGAAAGTGGTGGAGACACGTGCTGTCACTCGTGCTTCCGGTCCTACTATCATTGAGAAGACCGACCAAGAAAAAGCCGAGATTATCAGAGATGCTATGGAAGACTGGATTTCAAAGATGGTTACCCATTGCAAACCTTATGTTCATGCATGGGACGTAGTCAATGAACCAATGGATGACGGAAAAACATCAGACATTAAGACAGGTAAAGGCAAAACTGATCTGGCTTCTGATGAATTCTACTGGCAAGATTATTTCCTGACTCCGAAAGACTATGCAGTAGAAGCTTTCAAACTTGCCCGTCAGTATGGAAATCCGGATGATAAACTATTCATCAATGATTATAATCTGGAATATAACCTCAATAAGTGTGACGGTCTGATTAAATATGTGGAATACATCGAAAGCAAAGGGGCCACAGTGGATGGTATTGGTACACAAATGCATATTGCTATTGATTCCAATAAAGACAATATTGCTCAAATGTTCCAGAAACTGGGTGCTACCGGCAAGTTGATTAAAGTATCCGAGTTGGATATTAAGGTTAACACCTCGTCGCCTACTACTGAAAATCTGGCACAACAGGCAGAAATGTATCAGTATGTTATTGATATGTACAAGAAGTATATTCCGGTGGATAAACAATATGGTATTACCATCTGGGGAGTATCGGACAATGAAAAAGAACATGTGAATTGGATACCGAATGACGCTCCGAACCTTTGGGATGCTAATTATGCACGTAAACATGCTTATAAGGGAGTGGCCGATGGTTTGGCTGGTAAAGATGTCAGCGGAGACTTTACCGGAGATTTGGAATAAATGATTTTATAACGATTAAAGAAGGGGAGAGTGAGGGTTACAGTAGTTGTTATTATCTTGGAGTGGATCAAATGAATAACAATAACTACTGTAATCCGCTCGTTCTAAAACTTTCCCTTTCCTCTTGTTTATCGGTGGTTTCAGCTTGAATGTAACATTGCAACAAGTTTTTGTAACATACGTAAACGATGATGTAACAAGCGAGTAATGATTTGAATCAGAATTTCTGGGTAAGTGGGAAGAAACTTCCTAAGTTTGCAAAGTGGAATCCCGATGGATTTCTTCTCTTGCTAAATTATCATGAAATAAAGACATATAAAAGAAAAGACAGAATGAATAAGTATTGGTTTTATAAGGTAGGGTTAGTAGTTGTGTTCCTTTGCTTCGCCTTGTTGGGTGGAGCAAAGGTTAAACTTCCGACTCTTGTTTCCGACGGAATGGTACTTCAGCGTGGGGAACCTGTCAATATCTGGGGAACGGCTGATCCTGATGAAACCGTTGATATAACTTTCCTGAAAAAGAAATATAAGACTGTTGCTGATGTACAAGGTAACTGGAAAGTGACTTTGCCTATATTGAAAGCTGGCGGACCTTATACGATGGCCATTAATGATATCGAATTAAAGGATATTCTTATTGGTGATGTTTGGGTATGTTCGGGACAGTCGAATATGGAATTGCCTGTTTCACGGGTTACAGATCGTTTTCGCGATGAAATATCTACGGACAGTAACTATCCGATGGTACGCTATATAAAAACACCTCTGCTCTATAATTTTCATGCTCCGCAGGCAGATATTCCGGGAATTTCCTGGCAAGCGATGACTCCTGAAAATGTGATGCCTTTCTCTGCTTTGGCCTATTTCTTCGCTAAAGATGTCTATCAAAAGACAAAGGTTCCGGTAGGAATCATAAATTCCAGTGTCGGAGGTTCACCGGTAGAAGCGTGGATCAGTGAGGGAGGGTTGAAGCCTTTTCCATTTTATTTGAATGAAAAGCGTATCTATGAGTCAGACGATTTGATGGAGTCGATGAAAAAAGAGGAGAGGAAGAAAAGTCATGCCTGGAATGTGGCGTTGTTTCAGGGAGATAAAGGGATGCATGAGGCTACCCCTTGGTATGCTGCCGATTATGATGATAGCAATTGGACAGAAACAGATTTGTTTACTTCCGGCTGGGCAACAAACGGACTGAATACCGTCAATGGCTCCCACTGGTTCCGTAAAGACTTTCAGGTGTCTGCACAACAGGCGGGAGAGAAAGCGACTCTTCGTTTGGGATGCATCGTAGATGCAGATTCGGTCTATGTAAATGGCGCATTTGTGGGGACTGTCTCTTATCAGTATCCTCCCCGTATCTACACCATTCCTGCCGGATTGTTGAAAGCCGGAAAAAATACAATAACCATACGCCTTTTCAGTTATGGCGGTCGTCCTCAATTTGTAAAGGAAAAGCCTTATAAAATCCTTTTCGGAAAAGGTCAGCCGGAAAAAGGAGAATCGGAGATCAATTTGGAGGGGAGTTGGAAATATCATCTCGGTGCTCCTATGCCCGCTGCTCCGGGACAAACGGCTTTTCATTATAAACCCACAGGACTGTATAATGCAATGATTGCTCCTTTGCTGAACTATACGGTATCCGGTGTCATCTGGTATCAGGGAGAATCGAATGTCTCACGCAGAAATGAGTATAAAGACTTGTTGACGGCTATGATTAGCGATTGGAGACAACGATGGAATAAGTCGGATATGCCTTTCTATATCATTGAGCTGGCGGATTTCCTTTCACCCACAGATAAAGGAGGACGCACTGCCTGGGCGGAATTCCGGAAAGCGCAGGCGGAAGTAGCCGATACAAATAAAAATGTTACTCTGATTAAAAATAGTGATTTAGGAGAATGGAATGATATTCATCCATTGGATAAAAAGACGCTAGGGCAACGAGTGGCAGCAGCTATCTTGATAGAAATGAATACGAAAAACAGAAAATGACCAATTTATCTATTTTATGGAGAATACAATAAAGACCAATGAAGCGAAAGGTTTCTATAAACTCTCTTGGCTTCAACGTATAGGATTCGGTTCCGGTGATTTGGCGCAAAACCTTATTTACCAGACCGTATGTATGTATCTGCTGATTTTTTATACCAATGTATATGGACTTAAACCGGAAGTGGCAGCCGTGATGTTTCTTATTGTCAGGATAGTGGATGTCCTTTGGGATCCTCTGGTGGGTGCTTTCGTCGATAAACACAATCCTAAACTAGGTAAATACCGTTCATATCTTATTTGGGGAGGAATTCCGCTGACTGGTTTTGCTATTCTTTGTTTTTGGAACGGCTTTTCGGGTTCACTGTTCTATGCCTATTTCACTTACGTTGGATTATCCATGTGTTATACATTGATTAATGTGCCTTATGGAGCACTGAATGCGTCACTTACCCGCGATACGAATGAAATCACGGTGTTGACGTCAGTGCGTATGTTTCTTGCCAATTTGGGTGGTTTGGCTGTGGCATACGGTATTCCGATACTGGTGAAGGTGTTGTCTCCCGATGGTAAAATCAATACTACTGCATCTGCTAACGCATGGTTTATTACGATGACTATTTATGCTGTTATCGGATTGGCGTTATTGATGTTCTGCTTTAGCCAGACGAAGGAGCGTGTGGTTATGGATCAGGAGGAGACATCTAAAGTAAAAGTGTCCGACTTGTGGGTAGAATTTTGTAGAAATAAACCTTTGCGTATTTTGGCGTTCTTTTTCATTACTGCTTTTGCAATGATGGCGATTGGTAATTCTGCCGGTTCATATTATATGATTTATAATGTACGTGCACCGGAGATGTTACCTTATTTCATGGCCTTGGGCTCGATACCCGCATTCATTTTCATGCCGATGGTACCTGCCATTAAACGTGCCATTGGAAAAAAGCAAATGTTTTATGTATTCCTTTCAGTCGCTATATTGGGTATGGCATTGCTGTATATTATTTCTGTGGTTCCGGTACTCAAAACGCAGATATGGTTGGTCTTTGTGGCGCAGTTCATAAAATCGACGGGAGTCATTATTGCGACAGGGTATATGTGGGCTTTGGTTCCCGAAGTAATTTCGTATGGCGAATATACTCATGGTAAACGTATTTCGGGTATAGTCAATGCTTTGACTGGTATTTTCTATAAAGCGGGAATGGCTCTTGGAGGAGTTGTACCGGGACTTGTTATGGCTTTTGTCGGATTCGACCAGACAAATGAAGTGTCACAATCACCTTTTGCCGAACAGGGAATACTGTGGCTCGTAGCCGTTATTCCGGCGTTGTTGCTTTTGGTCGCTATGTTCATTATTTCTAAATATGAATTGGAAGATAATGTGATTGACAATATAAATGAGGAGATAGAATCGCGCTGTAAAAAAGGCGAATAGATAAGATAGTAGAATGTTTATTACTCAAAAATATAACGTATGAAACTCAAACGAATAATTCTGTTGTTATTGACAGTGATGTTTTCTTTTTCTTATGGAGAAGTTTTTGCGAAAGATGGAAATTCGCTGAAAAAGGCTTTGAAAAACAAGTTTTTGATTGGCGTGTCAGTGAACACACATCAAAGTTCCGGTAAGGATGTCGCAGCTGTTGAAATTGTAAAGAAGAATTTTAATTCCATCGTGGCGGAAAACTGCATGAAGTCTTCTGTCATTCATCCGAAAGAAAATAAGTATAATTTTGCGCAGGCAGATGAATTTGTCAGTTTTGGTGAGAGCAATCAAATGGCTATCATTGGTCACTGCCTGATTTGGCATTCACAATTGGCTCCTTGGTTTTGCGTAGATAAGGACGGGAATAATGTTTCTCCGGAAGTCCTGAAGAAACGGATGAAAGACCATATCACTACCATCGTGAAACGCTATAAAGGCCGTATCAAAGGCTGGGATGTAGTAAATGAAGCGATTGAAGATAATGGAGTATATCGCAAGACAAAGTTTTATGAGATTCTGGGGGAAGAATATATTCCATTGGCTTTCCAGTATGCACACGAGGCTGATCCGGATGCCGAACTTTACTACAATGACTACTCAATGGCCCAACCGGGGAGAAGAGAAGCCGTCGTGAAAATGGTGAACGATTTGAAAAAACGTGGAATCCGTATTGATGCCATAGGTATGCAAGGACACATCGGCATGGACTACCCGAAAATCAGTGAATTTGAGAAGAGTATGCTGGCCTTTGCCGGAACAGGAGTGAAGATAATGATAACAGAACTGGATTTGACGGTGATACCATCACCGAATCCCAATGTAGGTGCAGAAGTTTCCGCTTCCTTTGAATATAAGAAAGAGATGAATCCTTATCCGGATGGATTACCGGAAGAGGTATCGAAAGCATGGACTGAAAGAATGAATGACTTTTTCCGTCTGTTCCTGAAACATCATAACCTCATCACCAGGGTTACTCTTTGGGGAGTAGCCGATCAGAACTCTTGGCGTAATGACTGGCCGATGAGAGGCCGCACGGATTATCCGTTACTTTTTGATCGCAATTATCAGCCGAAGCCGGTAGTCGGCCTGATTATCAAAGAGGCTGAAAAAACAAAATAAGTTTCTAACAGAAAAACCGAAAAAGCATGAAAACAGAAAAAAGATATTTAGTTCCCGGTGATTATATGGCTGACCCTGCCGTACATGTATTTGATGGCAAACTGTATATTTATCCCTCGCACGATTGGGAAAGTGGTATTGCTGAAAATGATAATGGCGATCATTTCAATATGAAAGATTATCACGTGTATTCTATGGATGATGTGATGAACGGTGAAATAAAAGATCATGGAGTGGTGCTTTCCACAGAGGATATTCCTTGGGCGGGCCGTCAACTATGGGATTGTGATGTGGTTTGTAAAGATGGTAAGTACTATATGTATTTTCCATTGAAAGATCAGAATGATATATTTCGTATCGGGGTAGCTGTGAGTGATAAACCTTATGGTCCTTTTATACCGGAAGCTAATCCGATGAAAGGAAGTTACAGCATCGATCCGGCTGTATGGGATGACGGAGATGGTAACTATTATATATATTTCGGTGGATTGTGGGGTGGACAACTTCAACGTTACCGTAATAATAAAGCCTTGGAATCTGCCATTTTGCCGGAAGGAGAGGAGGAGGCAATCCCGTCGCGTGTTGCTCGTTTGAGTGAAGACATGATGGAGTTTGCCGAAGAACCCCGTGCAGTGGTAATTCTGGATGAAGACGGTAAGCCATTGACAGCAGGGGATACGGAACGCCGTTTCTTCGAAGCTTCGTGGATGCATAAATATAATGGTAAATACTATTTTTCCTATTCTACGGGAGACACTCATTTGCTCTGCTATGCAACAGGTGATAACCCTTATGGTCCGTTTACTTATCAGGGAGTCATTCTGACTCCGGTGGTAGGATGGACTACTCACCATGCTATTGTAGAGTTTAAAGGTAAGTGGTATCTGTTTCATCACGATTGTGTACCATCAGAGGGAAAGACTTGGCTCCGTAGCCTAAAAGTCTGTGAACTTCAGTATGATGCAGACGGGCGAATCATTACTATCGAGGGAAAAGATGAATAATAGAATACATTAAAACAACCGCTTCTATCTGAAAAATATGCCTAGAAATATATTTGCATTGATATTCACTATCCTTTTTTGCTTTTCTTCTATTTGGGCAGAAGATGGAAGTGCCTTGTGGCTTCGTTATGCATCGGGAGCGAAAGCGGAAATTACCAGCAAGAAACAATCACCTACATTACGTATTGCGGTTTCCGAATTACAGAACTTCTGGCAGGGAGGAATCCCGGTTACTTTGGAGGTCCGGAACAATAAAGAACTTCGTGCACTTGGAAATGAGGGATATACGATTCAGACCTCCAAAGGTGGCAATCAAATAACGATAGCTTCTTCCGGTGAACAAGGAGTACTTTATGGAACGTATCATTTACTCCGTCTGCAAGCTACCGGACAACTACCGGAATCAGCTTTGCAATCCCTCAATATCTCCGAACGACCTGATTATCGAATTCGTATCCTGAATCATTGGGATAACTTGGATGGTACAATCGAACGCGGATATGCCGGACATTCACTTTGGAAATGGGACGAACTTCCGTCTGTTGTCTCTCCCCGTTATGAAGCCTACGCTCGTGCCAATGCTTCTATCGGCATTAATGCCACTGTAATAAACAATGTCAATGCAAGTCCTAAGATACTATCTAATGATTATTTGCAGAAAGTCAAAGTCTTGGCCGACGTTTTCCGCCCTTATGGCTTGAAAATATATCTTTCTATCAATTTCTCTTCTCCCGCAGCTTTAGGCGGTTTATCCACTTCCGATCCGTTGAATAAAGAAGTGATAAACTGGTGGAAGCAGAAAGCCAAAGAGATTTATTCTCTGATTCCCGATTTCGGAGGTTTTCTGGTGAAAGCGAATTCCGAAGGGCAGCCCGGTCCGTGTGATTACGGACGGACTCATGCCGAAGGGGCCAATATGCTTGCTGATGTGTTGAGGTCCTATCATGGCATTGTGATGTGGCGCGCTTTCGTTTATTCTCCTACCGACAGCGACCGTGCCAAACAAGCCTATCTTGAATTTGAACCTTTGGATGATAAGTTTCGGGATAATGTTATTGTGCAGATCAAGAACGGTCCGATAGATTTCCAACCCCGTGAACCATTCAGCCCGCTGTTCGGAGCCATGAAAAAGACGGCAGTTATGCCCGAATTTCAAATCACACAAGAGTATCTTGGTTTTTCCAATCATCTTGCATTCCTTGCTCCTATGTGGAAAGAGTGTTTAGACAGTGATACTTATCTGCAAGGTAAAGGCTCTACCGTTGCCCGTGTGACAGATGGTTCTTTATTCTTTCATCCGCTCACGGCTATTTCCGGAGTGGCAAACATCGGTGATGATACTAATTGGTGTGGACATCCTTTTGCTCAAGCCAACTGGTATGCTTTCGGACGATTGGCATGGAAACATTCGCTCTCTTCCGAACAGATAGGAGAAGAATGGTTGAAACAAACTTTTCTTCCCGTTACCGGTGCGCAAACCGATACTCCGGCAGGAGAAGTCATTCAAAAAGAGCAGATCGACGCTGAACTCTCCCTTCTCAACTTCCAAGTGCTTCAGAAATCGAGAGAAGCAGTAGTAGACTACATGATGCCTCTCGGCTTGCATCATATCTTTGCATGGGGACATCATTACGGACCGGAACCCTGGTGTGATATTCCCGATGCCCGCCCGGATTGGCTGCCTCCTTATTACCACCGTGCCGACAACATGGGGATAGGTTTCGACCGCAGCAGTACAGGAAGTAATGCTACCGGACAATACCATTCTCCATTATGCGAGCAACTGGACAATGTGAATACTTGTCCGGAGAATCTGCTCCTTTGGTTTCACCATGTCCCTTGGAATCATCAGATGAAGAGCGGACGTACACTTTGGGCAGAACTGTGCTACGCGTATGATCGTGGTGTAAACGAAGTGAGAAACTTTCAAAAAGTGTGGGACAGGATGGAACCGTATATTGATTCCGAACGTTTTCGTGATGTGCAACACCGCCTGAAGATTCAGGCACGGGATGCTGTCTGGTGGCGGGATGCTTGTTTGCTTTACTTCCAGCAATTCAGCAGACAATCGATACCTTACGAATTGGAACGTCCCATACACGAGTTGAAAGATATGATGGAATACAAATTGGATATTACCAATTTTGAATGTCCACCTTATGGGTTTAGTAAGTAAATAAAGATATTCCTTCTACGGAACGAATAAGAATATGTTTGCAATTTGGCGTCTTTTATGATAAAATTGTTACCTTTGCGGGCAATAATAAAACAGAATAAAAGAATATGAACCAAAATACATTCTGCATGGCGGGGGGCGTAGCACGCAACCCGCTTGTGCGTTTAGCCAAACCCATCACGGCAACTATCGGAGCGAATGAACACATAGCTATTGTAGGTCCCAATGGTGGCGGTAAAAGTCTTTTTGTAGATACCCTGATCGGAAAATATCCATTGCGTGAAGGAACCGTACAATATGATTTTTCCCCCTCTGTCACCCAGACTCTTTATGATAATGTGAAATACATTGCTTTCCGTGATACCTATGGAGCTGCCGATGCCAATTACTACTACCAGCAGCGTTGGAATGCTCACGATCAGGATGAAGCTCCTGATGTTCGTGAGATGTTGGGAGAAATCAAGGACGAGCAACTACAACGCGAACTGTTTGAACTCTTCCGTATCGAACCGTTGCTCGACAAGAAAATTATTCTCCTTTCCAGCGGTGAATTACGTAAATTCCAGCTAACCAAAACCCTGTTGACTGCTCCCCGCGTGTTGATTATGGATAATCCGTTTATCGGACTGGATGCTCCTACGCGTGAACTGTTGTTTTCTTTGCTCGAACGTCTGACAAAAATGTCGTCCGTACAGATCATTCTGGTACTTTCCATGCTCGATGATATACCTTCATTCATCACTCATGTCATTCCTGTGGACAAAATGGAGGTCTTTCCTAAAATGGAACGTGAAGCCTATCTGGAAGCTTTCCGCAGTAGAGATGTGGTTACCGCTTTGGATGATTTGCAGCAACGGATTATAGATTTGCCATCTGATGGCAACAATTACGATTCGGAGGAAGTAGTAAAACTTAATAAGGTCAGTATCCGTTATGGCGACCGAACTATTCTGAAAGAACTGGACTGGACAGTCCGTCGTGGTGAGAAGTGGGCGTTGAGTGGTGAGAACGGTGCTGGGAAATCGACTCTGTTGAGCCTTGTCTGTGCAGACAATCCGCAATCGTATGCCTGTGACATCAGTCTCTTCGGACGGAAAAGAGGGACGGGAGAAAGTATTTGGGAAATCAAGAAACATATTGGTTACGTAAGTCCGGAGATGCACCGTGCTTATCTTAAAAATCTGCCCGCTATTGAGATTGTAGCCAGTGGTTTGCATGACAGTATCGGTCTGTATAAACGTCCTCAACCGGAACAGATGGCTATCTGTGAGTGGTGGATGGATATATTTGGCATTGCAGATTTGAAAGATAAACCATTCCTGCAACTATCCAGTGGAGAACAACGTTTGTCCTTGTTGGCAAGAGCTTTCGTCAAAGACCCGGAACTGCTGATTCTGGATGAACCGCTTCATGGCTTGGATACTTATAATCGTCGACGGGTAAAGAAAGTGATTGAGGCTTTCTGCCGACGCAAAGATAAGACGATGATTATGGTGACACATTATGAATCGGAACTTCCCAACACTATAACAGATCGTATTTTCTTAAAGAGAAACCGGTAAACATTGTTTTCTGATATTTATTTTGAATTTAGATTTTAGTTAATCGGATGCGTAAACCAGAAACAAGAACCTTTCCCCGGTTCTGATTCCACTCCGATTTTGCCGCCTAACTGTGTGACGATACTTTGACAGATAGGGAGTCCCAGCCCTGTGCCGGCAATAAAATTATTCAATTTCACGAATCGGGTAAAGATAGCTTCCTGCTTTTCCGGTTCGATGCCCATTCCCGTATCTTGAACCGAGAATCTGACTTCATTTCCGTTGATTCGGTAATCAATAACAATACTGCCCTCGGAAGTAAATTTCAGAGCATTCGTTACAAAATTCAGCAATACCTGATACAACCTGTTTTTGTCGCTGGTAAAAGTAAGCTCGGGCAGTTCCGGTGCTAAGAGAATCTCTACTTGCTCTGTAGCCCTTACCTGCATAGATTGTAGCAGTTCGTTGCAAAGTTGTTGTGCATCCACTTGTTCCGGGATAATGTCGAAAGTCCCTGCCTCAATCTTTGACAAGTCAAGAATATCCGAGATCAGTTGTAACAAGAGCTTGTTGTTTTCTTCAATAATCGTTGCATACAGATGTTTTTCTTCTGCATCCTCCGCTTCCTCAAGCAAACTGGAAAAGCCTACTATCGCATTGAGCGGGGTACGTATCTCATGACTCATATTCGCAAGAAAAGCAGATTTTAGCCGGTCGGCTTCTTCAGCTTTCTCTTTGGCGCCAATCAGCATCCGCTCTGTCTCTTTCAGTTCGGTAATATCAAAGTTGATACACAGCATTTCGATGATATTGTCCTGGGGCTGGTAATTCCTGACTAATACGTTAACCCGTGTCCAAGTGTAATTTCCATCTGCTCTGCGAATCCGGACATCGCGGGATAGCTTGGAACTTTCTCCTTTTATCACTTTATCCAGGAAGTCGATCATCACAGCTCGATCTTCTGGATGGAAATGGGAATGAATGCCGATGATTTCCGGCAATGGGGTACCCTCTTCTTCACCTACATTCCTGTACCAGCTTCTCAAAGCATACCCATCCCGACTCAAAGCATCGAAGTGCGCGTAACCTACTTTGGCATAATCTCCTACCAGGTCGAAAAAACTCTCGAATTCCTGAATCTTATTATAAGCAATTGTATCTTCGGTCTTGTCTACATTAATTAAGAGGTAGTTGATAGGTTCGTGATTGTGATCGTATAGAGTGGTGACTTTGGTTGTTAAGTCAATGAAACCGGTTGTACTGTTAGGCTGATAATATTTGTTGATTTTGGAAAAGTCGTACCGGAATGTAAAATCTGCGTTCTCATTGTCTTTTATTTTCTGTTTTATCTCTTCCGGCAATATAGGATTCTCGAAAATGTTGACTCCCAAAATATCTTCTTTATTGGAAATACGGAACATTTCCATATCTTTTTTATTCAGGTCGACCATTTGACCGTCCTTATCATATAATTCGATGCCTACCGGAAGATTCTTATAAATATTATGTAGGATCCGCTCGCTATTTTGTAGAGCTTGATGTGCAGATGCTATATGAATTCCCTCTTGGGTTTCGGCAATTCCATATACTTTGGTGTTACCATTTTCGTCTGTTTCCTGGAAGCATGCCTTGCTACGAATCCATACATGACCTTTGGGAGTATCAAACAAGTATATTTCTTCTACAGTCTGTTGTACTTTGTCAAAAGACGGAAAAGTTGCGTATCCCTGATCTTCTTTTAGAATACGCTTGTTGAAATCTTCGAAACTGATGAGCCCGTCTTCTCCTATTCCGAGTAGTTGGGAGATAAGTTCCGAACACTTGTAAGTCTCTGCTTTCAAGTCAGCTTCCCACCATCCTATATTCGCTTTGTTCATAAGCTTTTGTAGGAATTCGTTTTCCTTTTGTTCGTTTATTTTCAAGGTATGTCTGTATTATCAGGTAGTTAGACTATAATTTGCTCGTAAAAATAATCATTTTTGTTGAATTCCACCTTAAAAAAGTAAAAGATAGTATGATTGTATCACAAGGAAAGTATGTATTACAAAGAAAATGGGCATATATGAGCAGAGTATCAATAAATTATCTTCGTGTAAAAAAAGTAATCGAAGCATTCTGTACGCGTAAAGATAAAGCGAAGATTAAATCAACGTCCAGATGAATGGAAACGGCCGGATATAGTTGTGAATCGTATCTTTCTGGAGAGAAACATAGTGTCAAAATATTAAGAGTCAGACGATGGGAATAGAATATGTCTATAACAACAAATGTATTTATATGAATTATAATCTTTTTTAATAAATAGAATGTTTTTTGCTCCAATTGGTTATCTTTGCGCTCTATGAAACGCAAAAAGTAACTATAAATACATGAATAATAGTCAAAATGCTATAACTGTTATATACAGGGAACATTGGCAAAAACTCTATATTCATGCATATAATCTGCTGAATGATGAGGAAAGCGCAAAAGATGTGGTGAACGATGTCTTTTGTTCGGTGCTTGAGAGCAACGAACGGTTGACAACGGAAGAGGATCTGCTGCCGTTATTCTTCATCATGGTGCGAAATCGTTGTATTGACCAAATACGTCATCAGAACGTGGTGCATAAAAATGCGGAAAGATATCTGGAAGAACTTTACAGTGGCTGGACTGTGAAAGAATACCGTGAGTATGAAGACAAGATAAACCGGATGCAGGAGAGTATTCGCCAGATGGCTCCACAAATGCGAACCGTAGTGGAAGAATTCTTCTTAAATGAAAAGAAATGTGCGGAAATCAGTGAAAAGTTACGTATTAGTGATAATACCGTTAGAACGCACATTGCCAGAGCTTTAAAGATACTCCGAAAACAATTAACCATCTTTTTTTAAAAAAAATCCTATCGGGGTGTCATCAGTTTCAGTAACCTTTACGTGTTTAATGAAACTATTGACACTATGATAGACCATTCAGATAAAAAATTAGATTATGCACTTCGTGCCATACAACATCCACAATTAAGAGAAACTGATGAATTTCTTCAGTGGATAGGTATACCTGAAAATAAAGAACTTTTCTTGGAATTAATGGCTTGTAAGGAAGCTGTGATACGTGAGAATCTGCAACGGAAACGCAAGTACAGAAAGAAAATGCGTATCTTGGCAATTGCTTCTTCTGCTGCAGCTGTCTTGATACTGGCTTTTCTGATTCCTTCTTTGCTTCCTTCCACTTCTTTACCTGCAGAACAGCCGATACGTTTTTTTGCTGCGAACAACAATGATGAACATGTGGTCCTACAAATGGATGGTCGTAGTGAACAGCAGTTATTGACAGACAGTGTGATGGATGTGAAAGACTGGAAAACTGTCTCGGCAGACACTGTATGCTGTCAGACTTTGACTACACCACGTGGAAAAGATTTTCTGCTGGTACTGGCTGATGGGACTAAGGTATGGCTCAATGCTGAAAGTCGTTTGCGCTACCCTGTGGCATTTAATGGAAAAGAACGACGTGTGGAACTAGAAGGGGAGGCTTGCTTTGAAGTGGCAAAAGATGCCGAACATCCGTTTATTGTATGTGCTAATGGCATGAATACCATGGTGCTGGGAACTAAATTCAACGTGCGTTCCTATAGTGTTGAAGATCGTCATGTAACTTTGGTGAATGGTAAGGTGCAGGTCACAAACACAGTTAACAATAAGTCGGTAACATTACGTCCGGGACAGGATTTGACCTATACGGAAACCGGAGAGGAAAAAGTATCAGAAGTGAATATCGCTACATATACAGCCTGGACAGAGGGAATGTTCTACTTTGAGGATGTGCCGTTGGAAGAAATCATGGGTGCTTTGGGAAGATGGTATAATGTGAATATCGATTTTGAGCGGTGCGAACTGTACCATATCAGGTTGAACTTCTGGGCTAATAAAAATACCCATTTGGATGAAGCATTGGAACTGCTGAATAAGTTGGAGAAAGTGCAGGTGGACTATCAGGACGGGACCATTACAATCAAGCAGATTTAACTATACAAATACAACTCTTATGAAAAAGCAACAAATTACATTATTAGAAAAAAGAACTAAAAAAAAGCTTGTGTGGATGAGAACTGCCTTTCTATTGCTGGTGTTTACAGCAACAGCCTTGCAAGGATGGGCGCAGAATGCAGAAAACAGGCAGATTTCTTTAGAGATGAAAAACGAACCGCTCGGTTCGGCCTTGAAACAGTTCAGCAATGTATCTGGTTATAAGGTGAATTTTCCCAGTGAAGACGTTGCACCCTATCGTGTAACTGTGAGTATATATCAGATGGCTCCTTTTGCAGCACTTCAGAAGATTCTGGAAGGAAAGCCTTTTGAGTATGATGTGAAACAAAATTTCATCACTGTCCGTAAAGTGAAAGCTACCTCGACAACTGCTTCAGGTAAGTTCAGAAATGTTGGAGGTCAGGTAGTGGATGAAAGTGGTGATCCCTTGCCGGGAGCAAATGTAAAGGTGCTTAACAGTCCCTTTGGTGCTATTACGGACGCAGAGGGAAACTTTACTTGTAAAGTTCCGGTGGATGTACATACATTGGAAGTGTCTTTCGTCGGTATGCAGTCGGAAAAGGTTTCTGTTAAAGACCGTAACAATATCCGGGTGATAATGCATGAGGACAAGCAACAATTGGGGGATGTTGTGGTGACGGGCTATCAGCGTATTAGCCGTGAACGTTCTACTGCAGCTTTCGGTTTCGTTGATTCCGAACAACTGAACAGACAGATGCACAGTGACCTGGCCTCATCTCTGGAAGGGCAGATAGCAGGTTTGCGTATGAATATTAATCCGAATACGGGTGATATGAGTCCTATTCTTCGTGGAGTAGGTACGTTCTCGGATGACGTAGGAACAAATCCGCTGATCGTTGTGGACGATATGTCAACCAATTTAAGCTTGAGCGAGATAAATCCTTATAATGTGGAAAGTATCACAGTCTTGAAAGATGCTGCCGCTGCTAGTATTTATGGTGCTTTGGCAGCCAATGGTGTTATTGTAGTGACCACGAAACAAGCTCAGAAAGAAGGTGCGCACGTGAGTATTAATGCAGACTGGTTTATCACTACCAAACCAAGTTTCAAGAGCTTGAACTTAGCTTCAACAAGTGATATTATTGATTATCAAACAGCTGTTTTTGATGCTAATGTAGCGGAAAAAGGAAGTGCGGCGAATTTTTTATCTTCTTTTCAGTACAATTATTATAATCCCTTGTTCCAACTCTATCTGGATCAGGCCAATGGAGATATTACCAGTAGTGAAGTAAATGCTACGTTGGGACAATGGCGTAATAATGATTATTATAAGGAATATCGTGATAATGCTTGGCGTACGGCTATAACCCAGCGCTATAATGTAACTGTATCACAGAAAGCCGGAAATAGCAATCATTTCCTTTCTTTCAATTATGAAAAGGATAGTCAGCGCGTTATTAGTAGTAAAAGCAATAAAATTTCTTTGTACTATAAATCGAATTATGCGGTCACAAACTGGTTGAATCTGAATGCCGGAGTGGACGTACGTATGGGACGTAGTCATACTCCGAATAGCAGTTATACCAGCTATACCCTGCAACAACGATATGAGCGGATATTGGATGCCGACGGTAACCATTATACTTCTCCTTATGTGAATGTAGGTGCATATCCTTCCTATAATGGGAGTGTTGTAAGAAAAGCTGAAGGTGTCTCACCTTATAGAACGTTTGGTTTCAATGTACTTGATGCATTGGAGGAAAGCATAACAAAGTCACATGATGTTAGTATTCGTCCGTTTGTAAGTTTACAGGCTCGTTTCCTGAAAATGTTCAAATACAACTTCATGTATCAATATGAATGGAATAAAGGTAAGAGTGAACTATTTGAGTCGGAAAATACTTATGCAATGCGTATGCTACATAACAGTATGGTTGATACAAATGGAAAAGCACAATTGCCGCAAGGGGGACGTTTTTCTCAGACAGAAGTTGAAAGTAAGCGTTACACGGTACGAAACCAAATAGACTTTGATAAAACTTGGAAGGACCATGCAGTAACTGCCATTGCCGGTCTGGAATTTCGTGAAAACAAGATTCCGACACCTGCCCGCCAATTGTTGTATGGCTACGATCCGCAAACATTAACTTCTGATTTTATGAATTGGCAAGCCTATCGTGACGGTGTAGGAACCAGTGCTCTTTCTGACAGAACGATTACTTTATCGGGGCTGTCTGCTACTTTGCACGAGTCACGCCATCGTTATGCGTCTTTTTATGCAAATGCAGGATACTCTTATCTGTCACGTTATAATCTTTCCGGAAGTATTCGTTGGGATCAAGCCGATTTGTTCGGGCTCGATATACGTAATCAGCGCCATCCTTTGTGGTCAGTCGGTGCGTCTTGGATTCTGTCGGAAGAATCATTCATGAAAGAGATTTCCTGGCTGGATTACCTTAAACTACGTATGACGTACGGTATTAACGGTAATGTAGATCAAGCTTCGACTACCTATTTTGTTGTAAAGAAAAAAACACAGAGCAATCCCATCAAAACGACTTATTTGACTTACGAGGATGATGATCTGCCGAATCCGAAGCTTCGCTGGGAGAAAACGGCTACTTACAATATAGGATTAGATTTCCGTCTTTTCAAGAATCTGATAAGTGGAACTCTGGAGTATTATAATCGTCACTCATCTGATTTGTTGGTACGCCGATATATGGATCCGACTTTAGGAGCTGGCTCACGTGTAGTAAATAATGGTGAGATGCGTAATCGTGGTGTAGAGCTTTCCCTTTCAGCCAATATCATACGTAAGAAAGACTGGAACTTCGCTGTAGATTTTAACTTTGACCATAATAAGAACAAAATGTTGAAGGTGGATCATAGTGAATCCGACAATGCGAGCCTCTTTATAAAGAGTCCGCTGAACTATTTTATGGAAGGTACTAGTTATAATACGTTATGGGCTTACCGTATAGATCGTATGGAGAATGGATATCCGGTAGCAGTGGACAAAGATGGAAATGATCTGGTGAAATTCAATGAAGATGGTACGGTAGCCAGTATCACTTCTGGTTCTTCGCTCAAAGGTACTGATGACTTGGTGAACCTTGGTTCGCTGACTCCGAAATTCAGCGGGTCAGTAGGGTTAAGATTCAACTATAAGAATTTTGATTTGAATGCATTCTTTGTGTATGCTGGTGGTAATAAACTGCGTAACAGTGTATTAAAAATGGATGACCAGTTAGGTACTCAAACCTTGAAAGGAATTGCCAACCGTTGGACTGCGGATGATTCGAATGCACAGGTACGTATGTACCTCGATATACCGGCACAGGTAAAAACTTATGCAACAACTTTCCAGGATTGGTGGCAATTTGGTGACATCAATGTGAAAGATGCAGGTTATGTGAAATTGCGTAGTTTGAGTGTAGGATATAACTTGCCGTTTATGGTTTGCCAGTACCTCCGCCTCTCTTCTCTGAAAGTGAAAGTGCAGGTAAATAATCTGTTTACCTGGTGTAAGGCAGGAAGTGATATTGATCCGGAAAGCTATGGAATGAATGACGGTACACGTGGCATCGCTTCTCCTAAGACTTACTCCATCGGATTATCAACAAGTTTCTAACCATTTAAAAGATATAAGATATGCGTAAATTACTTTATATATTGCCAGTTATTCTCATATTGGGTTTTGCAGCCTGTGAAGACTATGTGGATATTACTCCTACAGGCAAGAAAACGGTGGATTCTACTGATACTTATTATGAATTGATAGCCCTGCCCAACCGGGCCTACCATCCGGCAGCTTTTGCCTTGTTGAGCGATAATGTCTGGTCGAAAGAATCGAATATCATAGGTAATGAATTTATTTCATGGGATGGTATTAACATGACTTTTAATGAGGCAGCTAACCGGAAAGAGCTAAGTGATAACAATTTATATGAAAATTGTTATACATATATCCTACGGTCAAATATCGTAATTTCATTGGTTGATGCTAGTCTGGGTGATAAAGATGTTAAGGAATTGGCAAAAGCGGAAGCAAAGATCATGCGTGCCTGGGATCACTTTATTCTGATAAATACATTTGCGAAAGCATATAATCCGGAAACTGCAGCCACTGACGGTGGAGTTGCTATCATTGATAAATATGATTTGGAGGCTACTCCAACCAAATCTACGGTTGCTCAAGTATACGATTTTATTATTAAGGATATAGAAGAAGCGCTTCCTTATTTACAGGAAGAGCCGGTGAATGTATATCATCCGTCAAAAGCTTTTGGATATGCGTTGGCTGCCCGTGTTTATCTGTTCCATCGAGATTGGAAAAAAGCGAAAGAAGCTGCCGAAGAATCATTGAAGTTGAATAATACCCTGATTGATTATATTGATTTGGGAGCTAAAGGAGGTCCGACTAAGGTTACTACTTATGCCAAAGGCGGTAACCCGGAAGTGCTGAACTATGCTTATATGGGTGGTCCTACTGAAGTTTTGGCCTTTTGTTATGGTATGCTTAGCCCGGAGATGGTACAACTTTTCGGGCAGAATGATGAACGTTTGAACCAATTCTTTAAAACGAGTGACAACAGTGTATACTACTTTGACGAAGGTTCAGGAGCTGCTTTGTGGAATACTTCGATTACTTATTCTAAGTTTCAGCCTATGTCTGTGGGAATGCGTACTGCCGAAGTTTACCTGATTCTGGCAGAAGCGAAAGCACGGCTGAAAGATATACCGGGAGCTGTCCAAACATTGAATCAGTTGCGTGAAAAACGAATCAAGGGAGCCGAAGCTGTATTGCCGGAACCTGCTACCGAACGTGCGATGGTGCAGGCAGTCATTGATGAGCGCCGTAAGGAGTTAATCTCCGGATTTAGTCGCTTCTGGGATTTGAAACGATACAATACGGAAGCTGATTACGCAAAGACAATCACCCGTACTTTCCCGCTGGTATCTACGGATGTCGAGAAAAAGACATATACGTTGAAGCCGGATTCACGGTTGTATATCATTCCATTCCCGTTGGCTGCCCGTGAAAAAAATCCGAACCTGACAATGAACACTAACGAATAAAAAAAATAAAGAGAAAACTATGCGAAAGATTTTGATGATGGCTGTGTTGGCGTTCCTGTCCTTGCAAGGTGTGGGAGCTCGTGCCAGTGGTATATCTCTTCTGGAAAGTGGAAAGAAGAAACTGGTAGCACAGGAAGATACGGTCAAGAAAGACACTGTTAAGAAAGTAACGGCTTATGAAAAACTGTTGAAAGATGGAGGAAGTGAATGTGAGGGTATGTTTACGGTACGCCACATCAAAGATAACTGGTATTTTGAAGTGCCGGATACTCTTTTAGGACGGTTGTTGTTGGCTGTGACCCGGTTTAAAGCAGTGCCACAGGGTTTCAAAATGCTTAGCGGAGAAGAGGTGAACCGGAGTGTTGTTTATTGGGAACAGCATGATGATAAGACTCTCTTTTTACGCGAATATGTGCAATCACAGTTTGCCCGTCCGGGTGATAACATTGCCGAGGCATTGAAACAATCGACTGTAGATCCTGTAATCTATAAGTTTGATGTAATCGGTAGAAATCCGGAGACTCAGGCACAGCTCATTGATGTATCAAAACTCTTTTTAGGTGATAATAAATTGTGCGGCTTTACCTCAAGCGACCGTTCCATTCTTGGCATCGGTACTTTAGCCCAGGACCGCACATTTATGGATACGATAAAAACCTATCCTATCAACGTGGAGGCAGTGACTTTGCGTACTTATAGTATTAGTGCTGGTAGACTACCGGCTGCACAGACTGGTTCGGTGACTGTGAAACTGAATACAAGCATCGTGATGTTACCCAAAGAACCGATGCAGCCACGGTTTGCCGATGACCGGGTGGGATTTTTCCAAAACTCGTTGACCGAATTTTCGGACGACCAGCAGACTACCGATCGTGGAGCCATCATCCAGCGCTATCGGTTGGAACCGAAAGATCCGGAACGTTACCGTCGGGGACAACTCTCCGAACCGAAAAATCCCATTATCTACTACATTGATCCGGCAACACCGAAGAAGTGGATACCTTATCTTAAAGCAGGTGTCGAAGACTGGAATACAGCATTTGAAGCTGCCGGATTCAAGAACGCTATAATAGCTAAAGAATGGCCGAACGATCCCAATATGAGTTTGGACGATGCGCGTTATAGTGTGATACGTTATCTACCCTCCGAAACGGAGAATGCTTACGGTCCGCGTATTGTCGATCCGCGTAGTGGAGAAATTATGGAAAGTCATATTTGTTGGTATCACAACGTAATGAACTTACTCAAAAAGTGGTATATGGTGCAGTGCGGGCCACTGGATAAGCGCGCACGCACGATGACTTTTGACGACAAATTAATGGGCAGTCTGATTCAGTTTGTCTCTTCACATGAAGTGGGGCATAGTATCGGCTTACGGCACAATATGGCAGCCAGTTCGGCTACTCCGGTAGAGAAACTGCGTGATAAAGCTTGGGTAGAAGCCAATGGTCATACGGTATCAATCATGGATTATGCGCGGTTTAATTATGTAGCCCAACCGGAAGATCGGATTTCCGAAAAAGGATTGTTCCCTCGTATCGGTGTTTATGACAAATGGGCTATCCAATGGGGGTATCGCTATCGTCCGGAATTTAAGGATCCTTATAAAGAAAAAGACGTATTACGTGCCGAAGTAACCAAAAAACTGCGGGGAGATCATCGCTTGTGGTTTGTTGGTGATGAAGGAAAGGGATTTGATCCCCGTAGCCAGAGTGAGGACTTGGGCGACAATAATATGAAAGCCAATGAATATGGTATAAAGAACCTGAAAAGAGTGATGGAAAACATACTGACCTGGACAGCACAGCCTGACGGAGAGTACACTGACTTAACCACCATTTATAATTCGGTTCGTGCCCAACATCTGAAGTATACCCTGCAAGTGCAGAAGAACATAGGAGGACGCTATACCAATAATTTGCCGGATCTCAAAGTGCATGATTATCTGCCACGCAGTTTGCAGAAAGAAGCTGTTGAATGGTTGGGACGCAATTTGTTTGTAGCTCCGCTCTGGCTCTATCCTGATGAAGTGGTGAGTCGTACCGGAGTCAAGCCGGTGGATGAGATTCGTGACCGCCAAAGCTCTGTTGTAGCTTTGCTACTTGCACCGGGAATGTTGTATAATATTTACTCAACCTCATTGTGTTCTTCGGAATCGTATGCACTCGATGATTATTTGAACGATGTATTTACTGCAATATGGAAACCGTTGAATGATCCCAGTGAACTGGAGAATAATTTCCGCCGTCAGTTGCACCGGACTTATCTGGGGTTTGTCGAAGGAATGATTAAACCTAGTAGCAAAGATGGTGCCAATGCAAATCTGGCAATCAGCCGTTCTGATATTCAGCTTTTTGTAGAACAGCATTTAGATAAGATTGAAGAGTCAGTAAAAGAGCAACTTGCTGCTTCTAAGGAGGGAGATCTCAATTACCGGCATTATGCGGCATTGCTGCGCAACGTTCAGAAAATAAAAGAAGGATATTATGGAAAAGATGCTGATACGCGGTCTTCTGATAAATAGCTTTGAGGAAAACGAAGAATAGAAAAAAATAGAAAAATAGAACAGTAGAACAGTAGAACATTTTCTTGTATATATAAACTCTCTCTTTTTACTTTTACAGACTTACTCTTCTCTAATGATAACCTTGCTTTGATGAATCATCATCCATAATGCAAGCTTAGAATTAGAGGAGGGTATTTTTTTATATCCCTGATTACTGCATCCCGCTTCTTTGTAGAAAGAATCATTATTTCTGGGTATTGACAACTATTTATTTTCTAGTGAACTTTGTGAAGAAACAATCTGTTGTATATATAAAAAGAAGAAAGGAGAATTTTAGAAATGAAAAAGATAGTATTACTTCGTCACGGAGAGAGTGCATGGAATAAAGAAAATCGTTTTACGGGCTGGACAGATGTAGATCTGACAGAAAAGGGAGTTGCCGAAGCTGAAAAAGCCGGAGAGACATTGAAAGAATATGGTTTCAATTTTGATAAGGCTTATACTTCCTATTTGAAGCGTGCGGTGAAAACCTTGAACTGTGTTCTCGATAAGATGAATCTGGACTGGATACCTGTAGAGAAAAGCTGGCGCTTGAATGAAAAGCATTATGGTGAATTGCAGGGATTGAATAAAGCCGAGACTGCCGAGAAATATGGAGAAGAACAAGTGCTAGTGTGGCGTCGTAGCTATGATATAGCTCCCCATCCTCTTTCAGAAAGTGATTTGAGAAATCCCCGTTTTGATTACCGTTATCATGAAGTACCCGATGCGGAGTTGCCTCGTACTGAATCGTTGAAAGATACCATTGAACGTATTATGCCTTATTGGGAAAGTGATATATTTCCTAGTCTGAAAACAGCTCATACGCTGTTGGTGGTCGCTCATGGCAATAGTTTGAGAGGCATCATCAAGCATCTAAAAAACATCTCCGATGAAGATATTGTCAAGCTGAATCTACCTACGGCTGTGCCTTACGTATTTGAGTTTGATGAAAACCTGAACGTTGCTAATGACTATTTCCTGGGAAACCCGGAAGAGATCAAAAAACTGATGGAAGCAGTAGCCAATCAGGGAAAGAAAAAATAGAAAAGTTACACATTAAAAAAAGAAGTTATGAGTAAAGTAGTAGAATTATTAAGAGATAAGGCCTGTTATTACCTGGACCACACTTGCGAAACCATTGATAAATCATTGATTCATGTTCCGTCTCCCGATACAATAGATAAAATCTGGATTGATTCGGACCGGAGCATCAGAGTATTGAACAGTCTGCAAACGTTGTTGGGACATGGCCGCCTGGCAAATACCGGTTATGTGTCTATACTTCCTGTCGATCAGGACATCGAACATACTGCCGGAGCATCGTTTGCCCCCAATCCGATCTATTTCGATCCGGAAAATATCGTAAAACTGGCTATTGAAGGAGGCTGTAATGGAGTAGCTTCTACCTTTGGGATTCTTGGATCCGTAGCACGTAAATATGCCCATAAAATACCTTTTATCGTTAAGTTGAATCACAATGAATTACTTTCTTATCCTAACAGTTTCGACCAAGTATTGTTTGGTACCGTTAAAGAAGCCTGGAATATGGGAGCAGTAGCGGTAGGCGCCACTATCTATTTCGGTTCGGAACAGAGTCGCCGTCAGCTCGTGGAGATAGCCGAAGCTTTTGAATATGCTCACGAACTGGGGATGGCAACCATTCTTTGGTGTTACCTGCGCAATAATGATTTCAAGAAAGGTGCTGTCGATTATCATGCTGCCGCCGACCTGACAGGACAGGCCGACCGTTTGGGAGTGACTATCAAAGCTGATATTGTGAAACAGAAACTTCCGACTAATAATGGTGGCTTCAAAGCTATCGGTTTCGGAAAGATCGACGAGCGTATGTATACCGAACTTGCTTCCGAACATCCGATTGACCTTTGCCGCTACCAGGTAGCCAACGGCTATATGGGACGCGTTGGTTTGATTAACTCCGGTGGAGAATCTCACGGTTCTTCCGATTTGCGTGATGCAGTCATTACAGCTGTAGTCAACAAACGTGCAGGAGGTATGGGATTGATTAGCGGACGTAAAGCGTTCCAGAAACCAATGAACGAAGGGGTGGAATTATTGAATACTATTCAGGATGTATATCTTGATTCGTCAATAACGATTGCATAATCAGAGATGAATGGAAATAAATTATTATCTTTGACTATTAGATCGTTAACCATTAAAAATTAAGAGTATGAAATTTTTTATTGACACAGCTAATTTGGAGCAAATTCAGGAGGCTTATGACCTCGGAGTACTTGACGGAGTGACTACCAACCCTTCGCTGATGGCGAAAGAAGGTATCAAAGGAACGCAGAATCAGCGTGAACATTATATCAAGATATGCAAGATTGTCAACGGAGATGTCAGTGCCGAAGTGATAGCAACCGATTATGAAGGAATGATTCGTGAAGGTGAAGAACTTGCCGCGCTCAATCCGCATATTGTAGTAAAAGTTCCCTGTATTGCCGATGGCATTAAAGCGATCAAACATTTCACGGAAAAGGGAATCCGTACTAACTGTACATTAGTCTTTTCAGTAGGACAGGCATTACTGGCAGCTAAAGCCGGAGCTACCTATGTTTCGCCTTTTGTCGGTCGTCTGGACGATATTTGTGAAGATGGAGTAGGGTTTGTGGGAGATATTGTACGTATGTATCGTACCTATGATTACAAGACACAAGTGCTCGCTGCTTCTATCCGCAATACGAAACATATTATCGAATGTGTGGAAGTGGGAGCGGACGTTGCTACTTGTCCGTTGAGTGCTATCAAGGGTTTATTGAATCATCCGTTGACGGATTCGGGATTGAAGAAGTTTCTGGAAGACTATAAAAAAGTCAATGGTTGAGTAAGTAATGAAACTTGCAGTATATTAAAATTTTTAGGCACGGATTATTTGCTCAGGTCTTAGAATTCCGTGCCTAAAGAATATTTGTTTTTTCGGGTAGCTGCTCATTACTCTTTTTTCCGTTCCTGTTTTCTCTTCTCCTTATATTGAGTTGGCGTTTCTCCTGTATATTGTTTGAAAGCCGTACTGAAATAGCGTGAAGTAGTGAAGCCGACCTTCTCGGCAATTTCCGTGAACGACATGTCCGTACTGGTGATTAATGTGATCGCTTTCTCCATCCGGAATTTATTAATGTAATCATTGGCTCCCATATCGGTCAGAGCTTTTAGCTTATTGTAAAGGGAAGCCCGGCTCATACCTATCTCCTTGCAGATAAAAGTGACGTCCAGATTGCTGCTATCCAGATGTTCCTGAATAATTTTATTCAGTTTCAGCAGAAATGTTTCATCTGCCTGGCTGAAAGTGCTCTCTTCCGGCGCAGGGACTAATCCTGTATTCAAATATCTTTTCTTGATAGATTCGCGGTTTTTCAATCGGTTGCGAATGATTTCCATTAGCATTTCTATCTCAAAGGGCTTAGTCAGATAAGCGTCCGCCCCGTTCTTGTAGCCACTCAACTGACTTTGTTTATCATCTCTTGCTGTCAGCAGAATGATAGGAATGTGACTGATCGTAATATCTTCCTTTATATTTTTGCAAAGTTCATATCCATTCATTCTCGGCATCATCACGTCACTGACGATAATATCCGGAGCATGATTTCTGGTCAGTTGAAGGGCTTCCACACCATCGGAAGCAATCACTACCCGTTTGAAATATTCTCCCAGTGACTTTTTCAGAAAATCCGTCAAATCCGGATTGTCATCCACCACTAGAATACTGTAAGGACTCGTATCGAACGTATTTTCCTCCGGTAACAGTTCTTTGCTATCATCGTTCATCAATTCGTTCAGATATGCCTTCGGCTGACAGACGATCTCTTCCGATTGTTGTCTCAAGGGTAGTTCAAAGAAGAATGTTGCACCAGCTTCCTGATTATCCCGTGCACCGATGGAGCCTCCGTGTAGTTCTACCAGAATCCTGGAATAAGATAATCCGATACCTGTGCCGCTTTGCTCTCCTGTACCTTGATAGAAACGGGTGAAGAGTTTTTGTGTATTTACTTGTTTCAATCCGTTTCCCCGGTCAATGATGGAGATACGTACGCTATTTTTCTCGGAAAGCAACTCCGATGTAATTGTTATTTCTGCATCTTGTGGACTGTGTTTCAAGGCATTGATAAGCAGATTGCTTAGAATAATCTCACATTTATCTTTATCGAAACTTACAGTATTGACCTGTGGGTCAAGCTGATAGCGGATACGGACGTTTTTAGCTTCACCTTCGCTGACGAAATCTTGGGATACATGTTCAATCCATTGATTGAGAGCATACGGCTGTATCTGCAATTTACTTTCCCCAACCTCCATTTTGCGTACATCGAGTACCATATTAATAAGGTTTTTCATTCGCTGTGACTGGCGATAGATTGCTTTTATAGGTAAATATTGTGTATCTTCGGCAGAAAGCGATTTCAGTATCCGGCTAAGCGGTGCGTGTATGAGCGTTAAAGGTGTGCGCAGCTCATGACTGATATTAATAAGGAAACGTACTTTTTCTTCATATACCTGTTGTTCATGTTCCTTCATTGCCCATTTCAGTTTTTCTTCCTTACGCTTTAGAGTTCTTCGGAAAGTTTCAATAATAGCGGCAGCAGTAAGAACGGTACAGCTAAGAATAAACCACCATGTCCGATACCAGGGAGGGAGAATGGTTAGTTCCAGTACTTCCTGACTGGGAATCCAACTGCCATCTTTAGCTGTACATGAAGCCATAATCTTATAACTTCCCGGAGGAAGTGAACGTATAGCCAGTTCGGGATTGTACGATTCGATTTGCTGGTCATTCAGCCCTTCTATCTGGTATCTGTACACTTTCTGTCGGAAAATGTCCTTCTCTTTCGACATGATCCGGATAGTGATATTACTGTTCCAGGGAGCGGAGATCCCTGTTGGTCGATTGGTTAATTCGTTATTCACGGATTCTCCATTGATGATGACATCGGATAATTGGAGTTGGGGAAGTTCAGAAGTTGTTAATGGTATTTTGCAGTTAATGTGCAGTAAACCTTTTACTCCACCCATATAGACGTCTCCCTGCATACTTAACAGGCGGGGTTTGGAAAGATATTCGTTCTGGATTACGCCGTCTGATTCGCCGAATAGAACGAACTTTTTTTCTTTGATAAGCCAAGCGAAAAGCATGCTGTCAGCTCCTATCCATACTTTTCCTTGCTGGTCGCATACGATCAAAGTGATTTCACTAAATAGAGAGGTCGGGATCGGAGTCTGTATTTTGGTGGCGGGATTGTAGTGTACCAATCCGTAATTGTTCCCAATCCAGAAGTTTCCCTCTTCGTCTCTTGAAACGGAGTTGATGGTCGTGTCTTTCCAGCATCTGTATAGGGCTTTCAGCCGGTTTGTATGGTTGTCCAGTTCATATATGTGCTTCGTATCATTTAGATAAGTGGTGTTCCTATAATTGCCGATTGGCAGGAGAGCACCGATAATATCTTGTTCTTCCTGTTCTATAGCGGTACTGAAAGTACGTGTATTCAAATCATATATATAGATATGTTCTCCAAGGAACAGAATGCTGTGATGAGTGTTCCGGAGTAGATTTACAGCCTTGCCTCGATTGCATAAGAGTGCTGTTGTTTCAGCGTCGACAATGGTGAAAGGTTGTTTTTCTCCAGTTGCCGGATTGAAAATAAATACTCCTTGTGAGAAAATAGAAATTAATAATTTACCGGGAGTAAACTGACAGATAGAGGCAACTTTGTCTTCCCAGGTTGAGGGATAATGAGTAAATTTCTCTGTGAGCGGATTAAAGTTGTTGATACCTCCTCCGTCCGTGCCTACCCAGATTTGATCTTGAGATTCCTGGAAAAGACTTAGAACGGTATTGTTGCTAAGTCCCCGGTCGTTGCCGGGTGGTACGTCTGTATATGTTTTCATGGAAACTTCCCGGATGCTGATTAGTCCGTTGCGGATGCTGCCTGCCCATATATTGTTGTTGTAGTCGTTGTATAGGCATAAGATAGAGTTGGCGGGAAGTGAATAGTTGTCACTTCCGGGCACATGTTCCAGCAGAGAAAAATGTCCGGTTTCCGGGTCGAGAATATTAATGCCTCCTCCGTCTGTTCCAATCCAGATTTCTCCTTCCCGTTCGGCGAGACTTAGTACAACATTGTTACTTAGAGAAGAGTTGTGGGTAGTATATGTAGCCAGTAGTTTACCGTCGTGTGTCAGGCAGTTCAGCCCTCCGTTGTAAGGGGCTACCCATATTCTTTTTTGTGAGTCTATAAGTACGTTCATGATTTCCTTTCCGCAATCGAAAGGAGGACGGCGGCATTTTCCGGTATTCAGGTCGAGCAGGAGTAGTCCTTGCCAGCGACTACAACAAAGTAATGTTCGTTTATCCCATAGACTTAGCAGAGTCACATTATAATTGGGCTCTAGGTCAAACGTTTGCAGGAGGCGGAAAGTGGCATCCTGATAATTATAGAAAAAGATTTTATTTTTCGAACCGAATAACACTCCATCATCAGTCAGGCAGACGGAATAGGCGATGATATTATTTCCTGTTTCATCAGTCGGTATAAGAAAGTCATCGCTTTGCCGCTGATAACGTGCCACTCCCTTATCTGTCAGAATCCATATATTGTTTTGTACATCTTCTATCAGCTGGTAGATTAAATTGTGAGGAATGGAATGAGGGTTGTTTGACTGATGGACATACTTTTTAAGTTCATGTCCGTCATATCGTCCCAGTCCGGAGCGGGTTCCAATCCATACAAAACCTTGTTTATCCGTTAAAATGCATCTCACGGTGGAGGGAAGACCATCTTTTAGGGAGATTTGCTTATAGTAATAATGACCGGCTTGAAGAGGGGGTATGCCGATAAACAGTGTGACAAATGCGATGCATAGTAGTAAAAAGGTTTTTGTTCTCATGAGATCAGGTCAGTTAAACTAAAAACAAAGATAATACATTCGGATGAATGTTTGTTGAAAAGCAAACTTATTTTGTATTCCTTCAGGTAAAAGAGTTATATATAGTTGCTTTTCTCTATTTAATTTTGTATCTTTAAAGCTTTCCGTCCTTCTAAAGATAAGTTGTCCCCTTGTAATGGGATAATAGTCATCTTATAAGGTGCTATTTATCATTCTATAAGATGCCAGGGCAGACGCATTATATTTTTTACTATATTCTCCTTTGTTATTTC
>NZ_QTMW01000035.1:0-58539 GCF_003604005.1 Bacteroides sp. OF03-11BH
TTGTTGTATATAAAGGTTTAATACCTGTAGTTGGCCGAATACTTACAATACAATAACTATCGTTAGATAGAATACAGCTTCTTGTCTGATAAAAATAATTCCGGGACTTAACGTATGTGAGTCCCGGAATTATTTTGTGAGGTGATTTTTTAAGAGACAGTGCTCTAGAAATCTCTTTGGATAGACCTCTTTTTACTCGAAAGTACCATAGCGAGTGGGTAGTAGCTTACGGTCTCCCAAGGTGTTATCTACGCGAGCTACATTTATCCAGAATTTATTATCACGTACACTTTCTATAGGATAAGCTGCTTTCTCGCGTGTATATGAGTGCTCCCAACGATCATTTATAATTTCATATTCCGGATGAGGAGCATTAATCAATACATTATCATCTTTATCCGCTTCGCCATTCTTCACTTCTTGAATTTCTTTCCAGATATTTAGCATGACATCTACGAAATTGTCTAGTTCTGCCAGACTTTCACTTTCTGTTGGTTCAATCATCAAGGTGCCGTGGACAGGAAAGGAGAGGGTAGGAGCATGATAACCGTAATCCATCAGGCGTTTGGCAATATCATTCTCCGAGATGCCTGCTTCCTCATGTACTTTCCGGCATTCCAGAATCATTTCGTGTCCTACGAAACCGTTAGCTCCCCGATAAACAATTCCATACGTATCTTTCAGACAAGTAGCCAGATAATTAGCATTCAGGATCGCAATTTTAGTTGCCTGTGTCAGTCCTTCTGCACCCATCATACGGATATATCCGTATGTGATAGGCAAAATACCTGCACTGCCGAATGGAGCTGCTGATACTTGATTTTGTGAGTTGCCGAAGATTCCGTGTCCGGGAAGGAAAGGAACCAAATGTTTGGCTACGCAGATAGGACCGACTCCCGGACCTCCGCCACCATGAGGGGAAGCGAATGTTTTATGAAGATTCAAGTGACAGACATCTGCACCGATGAATCCCGGATTGGTTAATCCTACCTGTGCATTCATGTTGGCTCCGTCCATATATACTTGTGCACCACAGGCGTGAATGATGTCGCAAATCTCTTTTATCTCGGTCTCGAAGATACCATGTGTAGAAGGATAAGTAATCATCAGTGCAGCCAATTCATCTTTATTTTCTTCAGCTTTTGCACGTAGGTCAGCCATTTCTACATTCCCCTGCTCGTCGCATGCACAGGTAACAGTTACGAAGCCTGCCTGTATAGCAGACGCAGGATTTGTTCCGTGAGCCGAAGCCGGAATCAAGACTTTGTTACGGTGTCCCTGACCGATACTTTCGAGATAGGCACGAATCACACGAAGACCTGCATATTCTCCTGCAGCACCCGAATTGGGTTGTAGGCTGACTCCTGCAAATCCGGTGATAATTTTCAAATCTTCACTTAGGTTCTTAATTAATTCACGATAACCTTCTGCTTGGTCTTCCGGAACCAGCGGGTGCATACCCATAAACTCGGGAAGGCTTAAAGGCAACATTTCTGCGGCTGCATTCAGCTTCATTGTACATGAACCGAGGGAAATCATGGATTGTGCAAGAGAAATATCTTTGCGGTCCAGACGTTTGATGTAACGCATCATCTCTGTTTCCGTGTGATACTTGCTGAATACTTCATGTGTCAGGAAAGGAGTTGTACGTTTTAAATCCTTGTCGATGTTGCTTCTTTCCGGAATGTCGTCTACTTTCTGGTAATCTTTTCCGGCGGCAATGGCAAAAATCGAGAGCAACACATTGGCAGCTGCCACATCTGTTGTTTCGTCAATGCTGAAACCAACATTGCCATTTTCATAATAGCGCAGATTAACTTCTTTGGTAAGTGCTATCGTGCGGATTTGCTGTGCCGAAACGTGTTCGGGCAATTCGAAACGTAAGGTGTCAAAGTATTGAGCGTTGACTTGTGTATATCCGCATTTCTTTAATTGCTTTTCAAGAAATACAGTAATGCTGTGTATACGTGATGCAATTGTAGTGATACCCTCCTGACCGTGATAAACGGCGTAAAAGCCTGCCATAGTAGCTAATAATGCTTGTGCAGTACAGATATTTGAAGTTGCTTTTTCCCGTTTGATATGTTGTTCACGTGTCTGTAAAGCCATGCGGTAGCAGAGTTTGCCATATTTGTCTTTAGACCATCCGATGATTCGTCCCGGCATATTCCGCTTGTATTCGTCTTTGGTAGCAAAGAAAGCAGCCGATGGACCGCCATAGAACATTGGGGTACCCAAGCGTTGTGTGGTTCCGAATACAATATCTGCTCCCCATTCTCCCGGAGGAGTTAGCAGGGCGAGACTTAAAATATCAGCGGCAACAGCTACTTTGCAGTCTGCGGCATGTGCTTTTTCGGTAAATTCAGAATAGTCCTCTACGTTTCCATGTGAGTTCGGATATTGCAGAATACAGGCAAACACTTCCGGTGAAGGTTCAAAATCTTTATATTTACCTACACGTAGTTCGATGCCTTGAGGTACGGCACGTGTAGTCATGACAGCTAATGTCTGCGGAAAAATATTCTCGTCTACGAAGACTACGTTCGCATTGGCTTTCTGTTGCGCGCGGGAGCGTAAGGCATACATCATGCTTACGGCTTCGGCGGCGGCAGTTGCTTCGTCCAGAAGTGAGCAGTTGGCGAGTGGCATGGCAGTAAGATCACATACGGCTGTCTGGAAATTCATCAATGCTTCCAGACGTCCTTGCGATACCTCTGTCTGGTACGGAGTGTAAGAAGTATACCATACCGGGTTTTCAAATACATTCCGCTGGATAACAGCCGGGGTGATCGTGTTGTACCATCCCAAACCGATATATGTGGTATATAGTTTGTTTTTAGCTGCCAGTTCAGCGATGTGTTTTCCAAATTCGTATTCCGTCAGCGGACTAGTCAATGCAAGCGGCTCTTTCAGCCGTATATTGGCGGGAATTGTCTGATTAATCAGTTCGTCCAGTGAGTTCACGCCAATTTTGCGGAGCATTATGGCTGTATCTTGTTCATTGATGCCGATGTGACGGCTAGCTAACAAATCGGTTTTCATAATAATCAAGTATTAAAGTATCGAGTATGAAGTATCAAGTATTAAGTATTACTGTAGTTAATGGGCGATTTGCCTTGTTAATACCTAATACTTGATGCTTGATACTTATTTTTTATTATCTAAAAAATGGGTTTTCAGCTTTCTCCATTCCGATAGTCGTGGGAGCTCCATGTCCCGGATAAACGACTGTTTCGTTGGGAAGAACAAATAAACGGCTGCAAATATGCTCTATCAGTTCATCGAAGTTGCCTCCTGTGAGATCAGCGCGGCCGATGCTACCTTGGAACAGAACGTCACCAGAGAACATGCAGTTGTCTTCTTTGCAATAGTACACCAAACTGCCGGGTGAATGTCCGGGTACGTGTATTGCTTCCAGTTTGGTATGTCCGAAAGTGATGATATCTCCGTCGTGCAGGTATTTGCCCAGTGGTACAGGTTCTTCCTGCAACTGAAAGCCAAACATTCTGCTTTGTTTCGGTGCTTCGTCAATCCAGTACTCGTCTGCTTTGTTTGCTTCTGCCGATAATCCGAATTCTTTCAGCATGAATGGATTTCCGAAGATATGATCCAGGTGTAAATGAGTATTCAGCAGATGCTTTACATTCAGTTCATTGGTAAGAATGAACTTTTTCAGTGCCTGCTTTTCTTCTTCATAGAAACAGCCTGGATCAATTACGACTGCTTCTTTAGTGTCATCCCATAATACGTAGCAATTTACGGGAAACATATTAAATTCAAATCTTTTTATTTTCATGGTTTCTCTATGATTTATCATCTATCAGAACATATAGTCTTGTTTAAATCGGAACATATACCACTTTTTTTGTTTTAAAGAACTCTTCCTCGAAGTTGTCGCTCAAGCTATGAATGACCGTTTTATGTTTGAACGGCATTGTTTCATGCTCCAGTTCACCGCCTTTGAGACAGATAAGTCCGTTGGGCAATGCATTCTGTTGTTTCGAAGAGATATTCTTTTTAATAATCTTAATCAAATCCGCCAAAGGCATTACGGCACGGCTGACAACAAAGTCGAACGTTCGTTTCTCCTCTTCTGCACGGGCATGGCGGAAAGTTACATTTTTCAGTCCGATGGCATTTGCCACTTCGGTTGCTACACGTACTTTTTTGCCGATACTGTCTACGAGGTGGAATTTTACCTCGGGAAACAGGATTGCTAAAGGAATGCCGGGAAAACCTCCTCCTGTACCCAAGTCCATGATGCTGGTTCCGGGGCGGAATTGGATGACTTTGGCAATGCCTAATGAATGGAGCACGTGATGCTCATATAAATTCTCAATGTCCTTGCGGGAGATAACGTTGATTTTTGAATTCCAGTCAGTGTAGAGGTCGTATAGAGCTGCGAATTGTTTGCGCTGCTCTTCCGTCAGATCAGGAAAATATTTCAGTATGATTTCCACTGTTTGAATTTTGAATTATAAGTTTTGAATGATAGATGTGGATGAATATCCTATTCTGTCACATGGAAGTGATAACAACAGGATATTCATTGGTGTTCAGCTTTTTATGATTTTTAATTTTTTAGCTCTCCCAGAATCGGGTTACTGCCTAATAGATGTTCCATCATAGCAAATGGGATTGTTACCTTTACAGGTCCCATAGAATAAGGAGTGATATCGTATACATTATAATAGAAGGTGATTCCTTCTTTGCTTAGATAGAAATTTTCTGTCGGAGCGATGTCCCCGGTGGAAGCATATCCCATATCTTCCAATGCTTCGTGAGTGGTCACTTTGTTATCTGCCATGAGCTGATTCCAGATCAGGTCGGTCAATGCGTCTTTGTAGTCTCCGACAAAAATATCATCGAGGCGGAGCGGACGCATCAGGGTGAGGTCCATATTTAAATAAGTTGCCATGTAAATTCCATGTGCACCTCCGGTATATTCGTTATAGTCGATGCGATATACAAGTAGATCTTTATCATACAGTTGCACATGGCTTTCTATACCTTTATAATAAGAATACCAGGCACCGATGGAAGATTCGTCTTCCTTGTCTTTCTCATCTTCGGTATACATAGGCTCGAGATCGCGACGGTATTCGCTGATATAATTCTCGGTATATTGCTTTACAACTTCTTCCGGTTTTTCGCCGATGTATTTATCTCCGAAACAGGCCGAAATGAAATAAGTATTCAGACTGTCTTTCAGCATATCATCCGATGATTTTATCGGATAAGCAAAATTAATAATAATATTGCAGGCCGGTTTGGCTGTATCATTGAAGAGGTGAGCTGTCTTATTCACTTGAATGCTATCAAACTGTAACGCACCTGTGTTTTTGTTCATCTTGTCATGACAAGAAAACAAAAAGCCGCTTACCGAAAGTATAATTGCAAGCAGACTGACATATTGTTTTTTCATACCCGTTTTTTCTGTAAATTCAACATTTGTTTTATCATTCACTATTGACAAATATAGATGAAATTCGTGAATCGGGCTAATAAAAACAGAAAAAAATGCAGCTATTTATCCCCCAAAATGGGATTGGCGGATATTATCCGCCAATCAATGCTTGCAAACTTTAGTGATATCTACTGTGAATCCATCTTCAGCAGGCATAAATTTCCCTTTCATTTTCAGAAATTCGATAAGGGTATCTACATCCATGTTTTCTGCCGAGCAAGCATAAAAACGTTGCTGTGAGCCAAACTTCTTAATGATTGCTTCCCGCAATGATGATTCCGAGTAGCTATTTCCTTCCATCATGTGGAGGACTTCATGAGCATGTAATTGTTCCATAATCTTTTTTCTGCAAAGATAGGGCAGAGATTGCTTGGAAACTGTAACATATGTGACAAAACTGCATAATATTCATTGAAAATTGAAAATAACCATTTCACTATGCGTTCCTATTCTGAAGGGTGGTCCCCAAAGAGACAATCCGGAAGATACATACACGTGACTGTTTCCCCATTGGCGATAACCGTGGCTTTGCTCGAAGATATAATCGGTCACCCAATTAATAGGCCATATTTGTCCGTGGTGTGTATGCCCGCTGAATTGCAGGTCGATGCCGGCAGCTTCCGTTTTTTCCAAATCAAAAGGTTGATGATCCAATAAAATGATAGGTTTGCTTTTATCGATATTCACCATTAACTCTTGCAGGGAATGACGCTTGCGGTTATGACGGTCATCACGTCCTATCAGTTGTATGCCGTTGGGAAGTGTAACTACTGAATCGCGCAATAATTGTATTTGAGTGCTTTTAATATATCGGATACTTTCATCGATACCGCTAATGTATTCGTGATTGCCGAGAACCATATAGATACCCATAGGAGCTTTCAAGTTAGCTAATTCTTCCGCCATATTCTCTGTATAAAGAGGTACGACGCTATTATCAATCAAGTCACCACTAATCAGTATCAGGTCGGGATGCTGCGCATTTATCATTTCCACATATTTTTTTAATGCGGCTTTCCCTGTACCATTTCCCAAGTGAACATCGCTGATTGCGACGATTTTAATTGCTTGGGGAGTATCTTCATATCGTTTATTGGTTAAAATGCTGACTACATTGGTTTCCGGGTGATGATAGTTATATACCCCACATCCCAGCAATCCCAACGTGAACACTAAAGACAGATAGAACCTATATTTGTAGACAACTTTGAATAATTTCAAGATATCAAACAAAAGCAAGAATAATGCCATGTATAGAGTAAATATCAACCAACTTGTTCCAATGGTGTACATTGAATGGGAGATAAAGACAGGCATCTCAAGGTTACGAGTTAGCATCGTGCCGAAAAAGGATAAAGCACATATCCAGAATAAAACGGTCAGGAATATTTTTACTCCGAGAGATTTAACTTTCAGAGCTTGCTTTGCTCTGATAAATATGTAGGCATTACCTGCCAGATAAAGAGTGATAATGATGAGTAAATATGTAAGCATAGCGTTTACTTAAAAATCAGAGAATTTATTGGGGCAAAGATAGGTTTTATTGTTGAGTAAAAAGAGTTAATAGTGCTGATATGACTCTAAAATAGCCAAATAAAGGAAAGAGAATGTGTCTGTATCGGATTGATTGAATCTTAATTACGAAAAATTATAGGAAAATCTGTTTTTATTCTTATCTTTGTCCTCTGAAATGAAAAAACTAGCCTACATAACAGCACTTATCCTTTCTCTCCTGATTATCTATTCAGGAGGTGGAGTCTCTATTGTGCATTATTGCTGTGTCCGTTGTGAAACGGTGCAGAGCTGTTGTGATACAGGCTGTCCGAAGTGTAAAAAGACTCATACTTGTGATTCAAAAAAAGGTTGTAAAGATAAGGGTTGTACAGCTATTATCTATAAGCTCGATTTGATGAAACATACTACTGAACTGACAACATCAGCTTTAGTAGTCGATCTTTTGTGTGAGCATTTTTGCTATCTGTTGACTCCGACCTATGCGGATAAATCGGTAGAATATGATAGTCTGACCTCTCCGCCACCTCTCTGTTCGAGGCAGAAGCTGGCGCTATATTCCACTTATATTATTTAGCCACTATTTCTTTCTTATTTAATCCTTTGCTTTCAATAGAACATGAAAGTAAAGCAGCACTGAATGCAACTAAGTTGCATGAGAAATGAATTAATTTTGTATCTCGAAAGTAACTTTAGAAAGAATGAAATATATGATAATAGGACTGTTCCTGTTATTTGCCGGCAATATATATGCGCAAGTACGGGGAACAGTGAAAGATAGTACCGGGGAGGCTATTCCGGGTGCCAATGTGTTCTGGATGAATACAGGACAAGGAGTGACAACCAAAGAGGATGGTAGTTTTTCTATTACTAAACCTTCTAAAAGCCACATGCTGATTGTCAGCTTTATCGGTTTTCAGAACGATACGATTCATGTGAGCAGTAAAAATCAACAACTGGATATTGTGCTTCGTGATGGAGTGGAACTGAATGAAGTGAATATTGTCACTCGTAAACTGGGAACAATGAAATTGCGCAGTAGCGTGATGAACGAAGACATGATAAGCAGTGCCGAATTGAGTAGAGCCGCTTGTTGTAACCTGGGTGAAAGTTTTGTGACGAACCCTTCAGTAGATGTGAGTTATTCCGATGCGGCAACAGGAGCCAAACAAATTAAATTGTTGGGGCTGTCCGGCACTTATGTGCAGATGTTGACGGAAAATATTCCGAATTATCGGGGAGCCGCCGCTCCTTATGGATTGGGATATGTCCCCGGTCCGTGGATGCAGAGCATACAGGTTTCCAAAGGAACATCTTCGGTGAAGAATGGTTATGAAGCCATCACAGGACAGATAAACGTAGAATTTAAGAAACCACAGTTGCCGGAAGCCGATTGGGTGTCTGCCAATCTTTTTGCAAGCACTACTAACCGGTATGAAGCCAATGCGGACGCTACATTGAAACTTTCCAAACGATGGAGCACTTCTCTGCTGGCGCATTACGAAAATGAGACCAAGGCGCATGATGGCAACGATGACGGATTTGTGGATATTCCGCAGGTGGAACAGTATAATGTGTGGAACCGGTGGGCATACATGGGCGACCATTATGTTTTCCAGGCAGGTATCAAAGCCCTTTCTGAAACACGTACCAGCGGACAGGCCAATCATGGAGGGACAATGCACTCCGGTGACCTGTATAAAGTAGGGATCGATACGGAACGCTATGAATTCTTCACCAAGAATGCTTATATCTTTAATAAGGAGAAGAATACGAACCTGGCTTTGATTCTTTCCACCACTTTACACAATCAGGATGCTACGTATGGACGCAAACTGTATAATGTGGATCAAACCAACGTCTATGCTTCGCTGATGTTTGAAACGGAATTTAATCCGCAAAATAGTTTCTCCGCAGGGTTGAGCTTCAATTATGACGCTTATGACCAACATTACCGTTTGGAAAATACAACGGACAATCCTCTCAAAGCCTTTGAAAAGGAAGCTGTTCCCGGTGCTTACGTGCAATATACGTTGAACCTGAATGATAAATGGATGGTAATGGCCGGTCTGCGTGGTGATTACAGTAACGAACATGGTTTCTTCGTGACTCCGCGTGCGCATCTGAAGTACAATCCGAATGATTATGTGAATTTCCGTCTTTCTGCCGGAAAAGGGTACCGTACCAATCATGTGTTGGCAGAAAACAACTACCTGCTTTCCAGCAGTCGTAAGGTGGAAATAGCAAAGAACCTGGATATGGAAGAAGCATGGAACTACGGTGCCAGCGTCTCTACTTATATCCCTATATTCGGCAAAACGCTGAATGTGAATGCAGAATACTATTATACGGATTTCCTGAAACAAGTGATAGTGGATATGGATAGCAACCCCCATGAAGTAGCTTTTTACAATTTGGATGGACGCTCTTATTCGCATGTGTTCCAAGTGGAAGCAAGTTATCCTTTCTTCAAAGGATTCACTCTGACAGGTGCTTACCGGCTCACGGATGCGAAAACGACCTACAAAGGTGAACGAATGGAGAAACCGCTGACCAGCAAATATAAAGGACTACTCACGGCTTCTTACCAAACTCCGCTGGGAATATGGCAGTTTGACGCCACACTGCAACAGAATGGTGGCGGTAGGATGCCTACTCCTTATGAACAGGGAGACGGACAGTTGTCTTGGGAACGTCGTTACGGCAGTTTTGAGCAGTTGAGCTTGCAGGTGACCCGTTACTTCCGCCGCTGGTCTATCTACGTAGGAGGCGAGAACCTGACAAACTTCAAACAAAAGAATCCGATTATCGATGCGGCAAATCCCTGGGGGAACAACTTTGATTCTACCATGATTTGGGGACCGGTGCACGGAGCAAAAGGATATATCGGAATACGTTTTAACTTAGCTAGAAATAGTGAGTAAAAGCAGGAAATAGCGAATGAAAGAAACGATCGCATAGAAAATAAAGAATACTAATTTTAAACTGATAGGAAAAATGAAAACAAAAAGATGGATGGCCACTTGCGTGGTGGCTCTTTTGAGTGTAACAGCTGTATTGGCAAAAGATATTCGTGTTGTTGTATTTAAAGTGTCGCAGATGCACTGTGAGAAATGCGAAAAGAAAGTAAAGGACAATATGCGTTTTGAGAAAGGGTTGAAGGATATTTCGACCGAAGTAAAAACGAAAATGGTAACCATTACGTATGACGCTGAAAAAACGAATGTAAAGAAGTTGCAGGCAGGGTTTAATAAGTTCAGTTATGAAGCCGAATTTGTAAAAGAAACAAAGAAAGACGATCAGAAGGCTGATAAGAAGTAATTGAACAAATACCTGTATTAGCTTGTTTCTATAAACAAATAAGGGTTCTTCCCCAACTCCTTTTTTGAGAGGAGGGGGAAGGCCGTAAACTATAATTATATGGGTAACACAACAAAAAAGGCATTTCCTGTGCTTAATATGCATTGTGCAGGATGTGCCAATAATGTAGAAAAAACAGTGAAAAAATTGCCGGGAGTCATTGAGGCTTCCGTTAATTTTGCTACCAATACATTGACCGTTTCTTATGAGAAAGAGCATTTGACTCCCGGAGAGATTCGTGCGGCTGTCCTTGCGGCAGGTTATGATCTGATTGTGGAAGAAGCCCACAAAGAAGAACGCCGGGAAGAGGAACAGCATAAGCGTTACACTCGTTTGAAGTGGAAAGTGATTGGTGCATGGATTTTGGTAGTACCGTTATTGGTATATTCCATGATACTGATGCATGTGCCATATTCTAATGAGATTCAAATGGTACTTGCTATCCCTGTTATGGTCTTTTTCGGAGGTGGTTTCTTCACCGGAGCCTGGAAACAGGCTAAATTAGGACGGAGCAATATGGATACTTTGGTTGCGCTTAGTACTTCCATTGCTTTTCTGTTCAGTCTGTTCAACACTTTCTTCCCCGAATTCTGGTATGACCGCGGATTGGAACCGCATGTCTATTATGAGGCTTCTGCGGTGATTATCGCTTTCGTTCTTACCGGAAAGTTGATGGAAGAACGTGCCAAAGGAAATACCTCAACAGCCATTCGTAAGTTGATGGGAATGCAGCCAAAAGCGGCTCGCGTTCTGCGCAATGGAGTGGAGGAGGAGATCTTGATTGAGAAACTCCAGGTAGGTGATTTGGTGGTTGTACGCCCGGGAGAACAAATACCTGTGGACGGTCAGCTTTCCGAAGGCGACTCGTATGTCGATGAGAGTATGATTAGCGGTGAACCGGTTCCGGTAGAAAAGAAGAAAGGTGATAAAGTATTGGCAGGAACGATTAACCAGCGTGGCTCATTTATCATTTGTGCCGCACAGGTAGGCAGTGAAACCGTGCTTGCTCGTATTATCGCTATGGTGCAGGAAGCACAGGGCAGCAAAGCTCCCGTGCAACGCATTGTCGATCGTATTACGGGGATTTTTGTACCTGTCGTGTTAGGCATTGCCATTCTGACATTTGTATTGTGGGTTACCATTGGTGGTAGTGAATATATCTCTTATGGTATTTTGTCGGCTGTTTCTGTTCTTGTCATTGCTTGTCCATGTGCTTTGGGGCTTGCTACACCTACTGCGTTGATGGTGGGTATAGGTAAAGCTGCCAGCCAGCATATTCTGATTAAAGATGCAGTGGCTTTGGAACAAATGCGAAAAGTAGATGTCGTTGTTCTGGATAAAACGGGAACACTGACTGAAGGACATCCTACAGCTACCGGATGGTTATGGGCGCAGTCGCAGGAACCACATTTCAAAGATGTACTTTTAGCTGCGGAAATGAAATCGGAGCATCCGCTTGCCGGCGCTATTGTTTCTGCGCTTCAGGACGAAGAAAAAATAAAACCTGCCGCGTTGGATAGCTTTGAAAGCATTACGGGAAAAGGAATTAAAGCCTCGTATGAGGGACATACTTACTGGGTAGGCAGTCATAAACTCCTGAAAGATTTCAGTGCGACAGTAAGCGATGTGATGGCTGAAATGCTGGTTCACTATGAATCGGACGGTAACGGCATCATTTACTTTGGACGTGAAAATGAGTTGTTGGCTATCATTGCTGTTTCCGACCCGATAAAGGCTACTTCTGCCGAAGCAGTGAAGGAACTGAAACGTCAAGAGATTGACATCTGTATGCTGACGGGTGACGGGCAACGGACTGCACTAGCCGTTTCTTCCCGTTTAGGAATCGAACGTTTTGTTGCCGACGCTCTACCGGACGATAAGGCCGAATTTGTACGTGAGCTTCAAATGCAGGGAAAGAAGGTTGCGATGGTGGGCGATGGTATCAATGATTCGCAGGCACTGGCATTGGCTGACGTCAGCATTGCCATGGGAAAAGGAACTGATATTGCTATGGACGTGGCTATGGTGACTTTGATGACATCGGATTTGTTGCTGCTTCCTAAAGCCTTCCAGTTGTCAAAGCAGACGGTCAAACTGATTCATCAGAATCTTTTCTGGGCGTTTATTTACAACCTGATCGGTATTCCTATTGCTGCCGGTATCTTGTTCCCTCTGAATGGTTTGTTATTGAATCCGATGCTGGCAAGTGCCGCAATGGCGTTCTCCAGTGTGAGCGTAGTGCTCAATTCGTTGAGCTTGGGAAGAAAATGAGAAATGAACTATAAAAAGACAGGAACCTGTAAGCTGTAAACGATGAATGGCTAGCTGTCATTTATGAACAGCAAACTGTAAATAATAGACGGTGAATACTTTGCGGATAATGCGCAATTTATTCACCGTTCATTGTTTTGCAACTCACCATTTATATTTTCTATCGTTCTTCGTGAAAATTATCTGTTTCTAAAGTCCAATGGTGTCATTCCTACATATCGTCTGAAATACTTGCCAAAGAAAGAGGCGCTGGGGAAGTTTAGAGAATATGCTATCTCTTGGATAGTCATATTGGTACCTTTCAGTTTGGCTTTAGCATCCATGATAACGATATAAGCAATGGTATCTAAAACACTTTTACCTGTCACTTGTCTCACAGTCGTGCTTAGATGTTGAAGAGATATACCTAATTTATCTGCGTAGAACTGTGCACGACGTTCATTTTTATAATTCTCGGTGATGGCTTGAATCAGTTCCCGGCAGATTTCCTTTTTGCGGTTCGAACTGCTATTTTCGCCCGGAAATTTATGATATATCAGTCGTATGCTTGTCAGGATAGTCTGAAGAGACAATTCGACCAATTCAGAATCCATTTCGAAGTTCTCATTGCAACTGGCCCGTGATAATAGAGCAAAATAGTCTTTCAGATAACTGGCTACTTCTTCATTAAGAGGAACTACCGGCTGTTCTATCAGTTTGGGATATGCGTTACCAATATTCTTCATGAGATTGATCCGTCCGGCACAATGAGCAGAGAAGCCGGCAAAGCAAAGGCATACTTTTTCTGTTCTCTCCCGAAACTGAATGATTGTTCCCGGTAATAATGTTATTAAGTCATTGGGATGAATTTCGTAATCAAGCAGATTGATGGAGGCTTTCATCGAACCTTCGGTACAGATGGCAACAATACATGCTTGCAACCGACAAGATTGCTTGTAAATATTGAGAATGTCTTCTGTTACATTCGTCCATGCTAATACTTCGGTAGGCAAGTCTACCTGTGGAAAGTCCATTTTCATAGTTGTGTGTGTTATATTGGGCCAACAAATGTACGCATTTTCTTTTTATTTCTTACCTTTGTTTTTATGAAAACAGTTTTTATTGATTGGAATTTGATACCATACGCCGAAGCATGGCAACGGCAGACAGAATGGTTTGATAACATTGTCCGGGCAAAAGTTCAGGGCGAGAGTTATGAAAACCGTATTGTGATGTGCGAACATCCTCATGTTTATACATTAGGACGTAGCGGGAAAGAAAATAATATGTTGTTGAGTGATGAACAATTGAAAGCAATTGATGCCACCCTTTATCATATTGATCGGGGAGGGGACATTACTTATCATGGTCCGGGACAACTGGTGTGCTATCCGATATTAAACCTGGAAGAATTTCAGTTAGGATTGAAAGAGTACGTTCATTTGCTGGAAGAAGCGGTGATTCGGGTATGTGCTTCTTATGGCATTGAAGCCGGACGTTTGGAGAAAGCGACAGGAGTCTGGTTGGAAGGTGATACGCCTCGTGCACGTAAGATTTGTGCTATCGGAGTGAGGAGCAGTCATTATGTCACGATGCATGGACTGGCTCTGAATGTAAATACCGATTTACGTTATTTCAGTTATATCCACCCTTGCGGATTTATAGATAAAGGCGTCACTTCTCTTCGTCAGGAATTAAAGCACGATGTGCCGATGGACGAAGTGAAGCAACGCCTCGAAGAGGAGCTTAGAAAACTATTCCAACTCCCAGTTGCCAAGTGCGGCGCATAAAGCAATCTTTATCAGCCAAGGCATAAGAGAAGTCTGCACGTATCGGCCAGAAGTTTATTCCGCAGCCTAGAGTGCCGTAGTTGCCCACTCCTTTATCTTTGTCTCCGAAATGATATCCCGCACGGACAACACCATATTTCAGGAAATTATATTCGGCTCCTATGCCAGCCTGGAGATGACGGATTTCAGAGGGGAGCAGATAGTTGAAGTCGAGAGCCACCTGCAAACGGTTTTCTATGCTGAATGGCAGGTCGATTGTACCTCCCAATCCTAATCTGGCGGGTAACTTTTGTCCGTCCAGCTTTTTGCCTATGTTGGCAGCTTGGAAACCAATGCTCCAGGAAGCCATTTCGTCCAATAGAGCCATATTGCGATAGTAGGTCGCGCCGAAGTCCAGACAAACGCTATTCTTGCTGTCTGCGCTTTCCGCGGCTTTGGCTTGCAGGTATCTGAACGTTAATGAAAGAGACAGATTTTTGGCTATATTTCTGAAATAAGCAGCTTCTAAGTCCCATGCGTGAGAGCGGTAATCGAGCACCTTGGGATCTTTGAAATGCCGGAAACCTACAGCAAATCCATGTATGCCTTCCCTTCCGATCCGGTAGAAAAGAGAGGCGCTATGTAGCGCATAATCTTGGTTGATCTTAGCGTATGAATAACTCGCACCCATCACTTCTTGTGAGAAAGCGATGGTAGAAGCATTATGAAAAATAGCTGTACTACCGTTATCGGTGGTAGCTAATCCTGTACCTGCCATACCTGCCGATTGGGCGTCCGGAGTAAGTTCCAGAAAATAGGCGCTTGCCATTTCTTGTGCTCCCAGCAAAGTGGGGAATAAGCACGAGGCGAGAAGGAAATGTTTTACTCGTTTCATAATCAGTTATTTTTAGAGTGAGACATCCGGACAACACGTATGCCTGTCCACGATTTATTGTTGTTTAGCATGTGATTGAGAGGTTCATCGCTGACAACTACTTTTCCCAATGTAGAAGAAGCGTGCAGCAGGTGCAGTTTTCCCTCTTTATATTCTGCTATTCCCACATGAGCAATGTCCAGTCCGGGCATCTTCGTTGTAATAGCAATAATGTCTCCATTCATGATCCAGGGCAATCCGGCTTCCGGCAGTTCGCTTTTCGGCAACCAATGTACGACTTTTCCGGAGATTGCTTTTTCATATTCGGCCATTTGTCGTACATTTTCCGGCGAATCAGCCAATTTTTTATATTGCCTGGGATGGGTAGACATATACGAAAGAGAGATTTTCTGGGTATGCGCACTGTTTTTGGCAGTAATATCGGTGAGGAATCCGTGACGAATTCCGTTTTCTATCCATTCGGAAGTATAATGCAATCGGGAAGGATAACCGTTGATGATGCCGTCCCGATAACGTATTTTTTGCAGATTGTCGGCAAAGGAAGAACCGAGTGCCTGTGCCAACGTGTATTCTACGAAAGTGAGGCAATCTACGGCATCGGTCCGGATCACTAATGATTCTTCTCCGTCTTGATCTAATGTGTTAGCCACGTATTTAGTTCCCAGGTAAGATTTCCCGATTCGTAACATGGGTTCGGGATTTTCCGGGAATACAACGCCGTCGCGCAACCATTTCTCCAACTCCTGTGTCCATTGTTGCTTATATTTAAAATGATCCTGAAATCCCCAGCCATGTCCTCCGGTAGGATAAACATGGAGAGTTGCCGGAACCTTGTTTTTTTGTAAAGCGAGGTAATAGTTCACTCCGTGATAAGGTGCTACGGAAGGGTCGTCGGAGGTAAGAGCGATAAATGCTTGTGGAGTATCGGGCGTTACTTGCAATTCGGCAGAGAACTTCTGTATTTGTTCCATTGTGGGATTTTTGCCAAGCAATGCAGCTCTGGTATTTCCCCGGGTGACTTGCATCATCGTAACTACCGGATAAAGTAATATCTGAAAGTCCGGACGTGTTTCCGAATTGTAGTGAGTGGCGAGTGTAGCAGTTAAATGCCCTCCCGCAGAGGCTCCCATTAATCCTACCTTGTAAGGATCGACATTCCATTCTTTGGCATGTTGGCGTACCATGCGAATGGCTTGTTCGGCGTCTGATACGGGGACTTCCCAATGTCCGTTCGGCATCCGGTATTTTAATACCATATAGGTAATACCTTGTCCGCAGAACCAGGGGGCCATATCATACCCCTCTCCATCCATACCCAGTCCACGATAACCGCCTCCGGGACACATGATAATAGCCATTCCATTCGGCTTTTCCGGATGGTAGACCGTCAGGGTGGGATGCGTGACATTCGTGACAAAATGAGGGCGCGTTTCCTGCTCTTCTCCGGTTAGTCCACTGGAGTTGGGAGCACCGTCGGGCCACAAAGGTAGCTCGACGGGCTGCTGCGCAAATGATATGGCAGTTACAAGTGATACTATAATGGATAATAGTCTCCTCATAATGATTTATTTAACTTTCATTGAAGCCTTTATAAAGTAAAGAATCAGTAAGGCATACGCTCCTAATGCCAACACTTCTGACCAAGTATTGTTCAACCATGCCTCATTAACCAGATTGATTCCACCAAAGCGCATCGCGGCACTGATTACTCCCATCAATGCACCTCCGGCAATGAAACCGGATGCCAGTAAAGTTCCTTTTTCACCTCTTTCCGTATTCAGAGATGCATCTTTGCTACGTGTTGTAACAAACCAATTCACTGCTCCACCCACTACCAGCGGCACATTCAGTTCCAACGGAATAAACATACCCAATGCGAAAGCTAATGCAGGAATTTTACAAAGAGTCAGAATAATAGCTAAGACAGCCCCAATACCATATAACAACCAGGGTGCACCTACACCACTCATCAGCGGTTCGATAACGGCCGCCATCGCATTTGCTTGCGGAGCAGCCAGTGCGCCACTTGTAAATCCGTATGTCTTATTCAGGATAATCATTACACCGCCTACTGTTGCAGCCGATACGATTGTTCCCAAGAACTTCCATGTTTCCTGTTTGGCAGGCGTGCTTCCGAGCCAGTAACCAATCTTCAAGTCGGTGATAAAACCTCCTGCCATCGATAGTGCGGTACATACTACACCACCCATTACCAATGCGGCAACCATGCCCGAAGGACCTTTCAGTCCGACAGCTACCATCACTACGGAAGCCAAAATCAGTGTCATCAATGTCATTCCCGAAACCGGATTAGTACCAACAATCGCAATGGCATTAGCTGCTACTGTGGTGAACAGGAAAGAGATACCGGCAACCAGAACAATGGCTACCAATGTATGCAACAGATTCCCTTGCATGACATCAAGGTAGAAGAATAATACGATTAAGATCAGTGTGATGATGGAACCGATGGCGATAATCTTCATGGAAAGATCCCGTTGGGTACGGATAATGCTCTTCTCTACATTCCCTTTACCGCCCATCTCTTTGGCTGCCAGTCCGACAGCGCTCTTGATGATGCTCCAGGAACGGATAATACCGATCACACCCGCCATAGCGATACCGCCGATACCGATGCTCTTGGCATAATATTTGAATATTTCTTCCGGACTCATCATACCTACGGTAGAGGTGATTTCCGGATTCCATGCATTCAGTACACTGTCACCCCAGATAGCAGACATTCCCGGAATGATAATCCACCACACAGCCAATGAACCGGCACAAATGATGGAAGCATATTTCAGTCCGACGATATATCCCAAACCAAGCACGGCGGCACCGGTGTTTACCTTGAATACCAATTTTGCCTTTTCTGCCAGCATTTCTCCGGCACTACAAACACGGGTGGTAAAGTTCTCGTTCCACCATCCGAATGTCGCTACGATGAAGTCATATAATCCGCCGATCATACCTGCCATCAATAACGGTTTGGCCTGACTGCCGCCTTTTTCGCCGGAGATCAACACCTGTGTAGTGGCTGTTGCTTCCGGGAAAGGATATTTTCCATGCATGTCGCTGACGAAGTATTTACGGAAAGGGATCAGGAATAGAATACCCAATACGCCACCCAATAAAGAGCTGATGAATACCTGCATGAAGGTAACCGTCATCTCGGGATATTTAGCTTGGAGAATATAAAGAGCGGGGAGGGTGAAGATTGCTCCGGCAACGATTACTCCGGAACAAGCTCCGATAGACTGGATAATCACATTTTCACCCAACGCATTTTTTCTTTTGGCAGCTCCGGAAACTCCTACGGCAATGATCGCAATTGGAATAGCTGCTTCAAATACCTGTCCGACCTTCAATCCCAGATAGGCAGCGGCGGCCGAAAAAAGGATTGCCATGGCAATACCCCATGCTACTGACCAGATATTAACTTCCGGATAATTTTTAGAGGGACCCATCAACGGGTTGTACACTTCCCCGGGTTTCAACTCTCTGAACGCATTCTCGGGTAACCCGGTGAATTTGTCTTCTTCTTGTTTCATAGTTTTTATAATTTGCTAATGTGTTAATTTACATTTCCGTCCTCAAAGTAAACAAAAAAAAAGGAGAACCGAAAGATTCTCCTTTATGTAATAGTCTATTTTTTCCTACTTTGCATCTTTTGCCGTCATATCGCCTTCGATATACAATCTTACCATCTCTGTTTTGGCGTTGGTACGCAAGGTGATTGATTTTTTGAAATGTCCCGGATATTTGCCTGTTCCGTTATAAGTTACCTTGATTGTTCCCTTTTTGCCCGGCATGATGGGCTCCTTTGTATATTCGGGTACTGTACATCCGCAAGAGGCTACCGCCTGATGGATCACCAGAGGGGCATCGCCGATATTAGTAAAGGTAAATGTGCAACTGACAACCGGGCTGTTTTCAGAAAACTTACCGAAATCGTGAGTTGTTTTGTCAAACTTGATATCTGCATTTGTTTGCGCAAATGCAAAGCTTACGCCCATTACTAACAGGGTCATTAAAAAAAGTATCTTTTTCATTTTTCCTTCTCTTTTTGATTACAAACGACAAAGATAATGCTTTTCCCCTAAAATATACTTTATGGAGTGCGAAATAGTATTAAACGATTCTCTTTTGCTATTTTGAGAGTTGGAATCCGAGCATCATTCCATCGTAATTTTCGGCCAGTGAACTAACTGTTTTCAGTGCGGTACTGCTACTTTTGCTGCCGATGAAAGCCATTAATTTCAACAGTTTGTCCGAGTTGAACAGTAACTCCAGTGAACTGGAACTGCAATTTACTTTAGCGTGCAGATTCAGAAGTTTCAAATACTTCAAATCAACTTGTTTGGTTGAAGCATTGTAGGAGTAAGTGCCTTTCAATGTTTTCTTGCCCACCGTGCTGGTGAAAGTACTGTCGGCATTGAAAGTGAAACTCATTTGGCCGTCTTTAATACCTATTTTGCTTAATTGTTCGTTCAGCTTATTTTCAGCCATAGTGGCTGCGGCAGCTCCGCCTGCTTTCATTAGTAAGTTATCCGATTCGAACTCTACGGCCGAACCTTTGTAGTTCCATGTTCCGGTCATGTCGATAGATTCGGTGGTTCCGGTGATGGCATTCACTACTTTTGAAATGTTGTCCTTATTAAATAAGTCGGACCATGATTGTGCCTGGCTGTTAGTCGCCATCAGCATAAATACTGCCATAAAGGCAATGGATAAAAAACTCTTTTTCATTCTTCTTTTCATTTTATATTGAGATCCTTGTTTATGTTTTCTATGTAGTTGAGTATTTCCATACGTCCCATGCGGTCTTCCGAGGAAGAAACGAAGTGAGGAGGGAGCTCTTCCCATTGTTTACTCAACTCACGTAAATAGGCATTGATATTCATTTTTAAACGTCCACCTTTGAGTTTATCGGCTTTGGTAAAGATGATAGAGAAGGGGATACCGTTCTCGCCCAGCCATTCCATAAACTCAAGGTCTATTTTTTGAGGTTCCAGCCGGCTGTCTATCAGGACAAAGAGATTAGTCATTTGCTCTCGTTCCAGAATGTAGTCTTCAATTATGGTATGTATCTGGTCTTTTCCTTTCTGTCCGCGTCGGGCGTAGCCATATCCCGGAAGGTCGACGAGATACCAATTCTTATTGATAAGGAAGTGGTTGATTAACATCGTTTTTCCCGGAGTAGAGGAGGTCATGGCCAGACCTTTACGACTGGTCAACATATTGATAAGACTTGATTTACCCACATTCGAACGGCCTATAAAGGCATATTCCGGGAAAATACCGGCTGGGCATTTCTTCACGTCCGTATTGCTAATCACAAATTCAGCACTTGTTATTTCCATTTTCTTGTCATTTATTTCTTTGTAAAATCGTTTATAATAAACTTGTTCATTGTTTATAATAAACTATTGCGCAGTTTATAATAAACTCTGCCATTATTTATTATAAACTTCGGAGTACCTGTTTTCATGGTACTTTCAGCGTTTTCCCTTTTTTAGACATACAAATTAACCCCGCAAAGGTAAGCGTTCCATTTAACATTAGCAATTCATAACCGAATTTATATCCGGTTTCTTTTCCAATCCACCAGTCGGCAAGATAGCAGATCAGTGGTGAAAGGATGGCTATGAGAGGAACCCACCGGTCATTCGTTTGCCTGCGTGTAAAAAGTCCGAAAGCAAACATTCCAAGCAGGGGACCGTATGTGTAGGAGGCGATGATATATATGGCGTCAATAACGCTCTTATTATTAAGTATTTCTACCAGGCAGATGAAGAATGCCAATAAGACTGATAGCGATAAATGCACTTTGTCTCTTTTGCGACGTGCCGTTTCTTCTGTGTCTTTTTCCGTATTTAGCAGATCTACGCATACACTGGTTGTCATGGCTGTCAGGGCGGAATCCGAGTTGCTGAAAGCTGCTGCGATAATACCGATTGTAAAAAGTACCAATACGGATTGTCCCAGATAACCTTGGGCTGCAAACATGGACAGTATATCATCATTCATGGCTGGCAGTTCGAGTTGCATTTGTCCCGCTAGTGCTATCAATAGAATTCCCAAGCATAGAAAAAGAAAATTTAGCGGAATGAATGAGAAACCGTAGCAATACATGTTTTTTTGTGCTTCCCGGAGGTTCCGGCAAGAAAGATTCTTTTGCATCATATCCTGATCCAGTCCGGTCATTACGATGACGATGAAGATACCGCTGAAGAACTGTTTGAAGAAGTTCTGTCGGGATACCCAGTCGTCAAATACAAAAATACGGCTATGTTCGCTGTTTTGGATTGTTTGCACAATGCCACTGAAGTTAAGGTCTAATTTTTGGATCGTAAAATAGATGATAAAAATCAGAGCGGCAATCAGGCAAAATGTTTGTAAGGTATCTGTCCACACAATGGTCTTTATTCCGCTTTTATGAGTATATATCCATACCAATGCAACCGAACCGACAGCAATCAGCCAAAAGGGAACGTGCATTTCTTGGAATACATACGTATGGAGAATAAGGCATACCAGATAAAGTTTGGCTGCGGTTCCCAACATGCGTGACAGCAGAAAGAAAAAGGAACCGGTGCGATAGGCGCGCACTCCGATGCGGGTGCCGAGATATCCGTAGATGCTTGTCAGATTCAACTTATAATATAAAGGAAGTAAGATATGGGCTACGACCATGTATCCGAAGAAAAATCCGAGTACCGTTTGCATATACGTCATATCCATTCCGCGCACCATTCCCGGTACAGAGACGAAAGTGACTCCGGAGATAGAGGCGCCAATCATTCCAAAAGAGACTATATACCAAGGTGATTGGTTCTCTCCCTTGAAGAACGCTGCATTCGATCCTCCCTTACGTCCGGTGATACGGGCTATTAGTAATAATACCGCGAAGTAGCAAAGAATAGTGACTAGTATCATCATAACAGATGCAAAGGTAGCAATTTTTGTAGGTATTAAAAACAATAATCTGTATCTTTGCAAGGTTTTATCGATAGAACAGCAAATATTATCTATGAACCAACAATATCCTTCTATACTGCTTGAAAAGGCAGTCGGCGAATTTTCCAAACTTCCGGGTATCGGGCGTAAGACGGCTATGAGGCTTGTTCTACATCTGCTCCGTCAGGATACGGCTACGGTGGAAGCTTTCGGAAATTCTATCATAACGTTGAAACGTGAGGTGAAATACTGCAAAGTGTGTCATAATATATCCGATACTGAAACTTGCCAGATTTGTGCTAATCCGCAACGGGATGCTTCCACTGTCTGTGTGGTGGAAAATATCCGTGATGTAATGGCGGTGGAGGCAACCCAGCAGTATCGCGGGCTTTATCATGTTTTGGGTGGGGTTATTTCTCCAATGGACGGAGTCGGACCGAGTGACCTTCAAATTGAAAGCCTGGTGCAGCGGGTGGCTGAAGGTGGAATCAAAGAAGTTATTCTGGCGTTGAGCACCACGATGGAGGGCGATACTACCAACTTCTATATCTATCGCAAGCTGGATAAACTAGGGGTTAAACTAAGTGTGATAGCTCGTGGCATATCAGTTGGTGATGAACTTGAATATGCCGATGAAGTGACTTTAGGACGCAGCATTGTGAATCGGACGCTTTTTACCGGAACTGTATAATCATTATTAATCATTTAAGAACGAACATGGAAGAACAGATAAGACGAGCTGTCAGAAATTTGAATATCAGTTATGTTTTCTTTTGGGTACTCCCGGCATTTTTGCTTGGGGCAGGAGAGTTTGAACTCTTTCCCGTAGGAGGTTTGGTAGATAACGCACCGGCTATCTACTATTTTGAGACGGTCGGCATTTTGCTCACTGCTTTATGTGTGCCTCTTTCTCTCAAATTATTTAGCTTGGTGCTTAAGAAAAAGATAGATCACATGACTATCACGCTTGCCTTGAAGCGATATGTGCAATGGAACATTGTTCGCTTGGGAGTGCTTGAAGTAGCTATTGTAGTGAACCTTTTGTGTTACTACCTGACGTTGAGCAGTACGGGTAACCTCTGTATGCTGATTGGCCTCACGGCGTCACTTTTCTGCCTGCCCAGCGAGAAGAGATTGCGTAACGAACTTCACATTGCAAAAGAAGAAAAGTTATGAGACAGTCTTTCTTAATGAACGAACGTATTTATCTTCGTGCAGTAGAACCGGAAGATATGGACATTATGTACGAGATGGAAAATGACCCTTCCATGTGGGACATCAGTAACTTTACGGTTCCATACTCCCGTTACGTGTTGCGCCAATATATTGAAGGTTCACAGTGTGATGTGTTTGCGGATAAGCAATTACGTCTGATGATGGTACGCAAATCCGACCAGTGTATCCTTGGTACGATTGATATTACGGATTTCGTTCCCCTTCATTCGCGGGGAGAAGTCGGAATTGCCGTTCATAAGGATTATCGGCAACAAGGTTATGCCACCGACGCACTGAAGCTACTTTGTGAATACGCTTTTGATTTTCTGTCTTTAAGTCAGCTTTATGCGCATGTCACGACAGATAATGACGTTTGTGTAAAGCTGTTCACGTCTTGTGGCTTCGTTCAATGCGGATTATTGAAAAACTGGCTGCAAGTGGAGGGCTGCTACAAAGATGCATTGCTTCTCCAATGTTTGAATCCTAAGAAATAAAATATTAGTTGAGAGTAGGCACTTGCGGGAAGCGTGACCACGTTTCGTACTTGCTGCCTAGCTTCTCTAAAGCAGTCCGCCACATATCCTTGATATTGTTTTTCATCAGATATGATTTTTCTTCTTCAGACACCAGCCATGTGTTTTCTCTGATTTCGTTATTTAACTGTTCGCTATCCCAACCGGAATATCCCAAGAAGAAACGAATGCATTCACTGATTTTATTCCCTTGTAATATATATTTCTTTATTTCATCAAAATCTCCATTCAGATAAAGCCCTTTACTGATAGAAATGGATCCGGGGATATCAGATAATGTGTGGAGATAAAATAGGGTATCAGTGGCAATAGGTCCACCTTTGTATAGAGGAATCTCATCCAGGTATTTAAATTCCATGATGATATCGTTAAGGAACAATGGCAGTTGCTTGTTGATAACCAATCCCATACTTCCTTCATCCGTATGATCGACCAGTAAAATTACGGATCTGCCAAACGTTGCGTCACGTAGAAAAGGTTCTGATATTAAAATCCTTCCTCTCGATGGCAACACATTATTCGATTGAATCTTAAATATGTCAGAGTCGATATTCATGCCACTAAAGTAAGAAAAAAAACGGAATAACAATCGTTCTTTCCGTTTTTTTTCATTTTAAGAATGGCTTTTATGAATATCTTATGTCAAATAATCAGGCTATCGGATGATTTTCAGCAAATAGTTTCATTCTTTCATCCAGTTGAGCATATTGGTGGTCTTTAATGAAAGAGGTACACGCGCGCAATCCTTCCTGATGGCTTCCTGTAGTTACTAATGAGATAGCGCTGACTCCGTAGTACATCAATTCTTTCGCCAGTTCGCCACTGGTTATTCCCGGATAACCGATGGTGAAATAAAATCCGTCTGCAATCGGCTCGCCCAGATCGTTGTCATATACCAGATGAAAACCGTGACGGAGGAAGATTTCTTTTAATTTCCGTGCTCTTTCACCGTATATCTTCACTTCGTTGAGGAAATTATATTGTCCTTCGTTGGCAGCTTTCAGCATGGCGGCCATGGCGAACTGTGCAGAATGACTAGTTCCTGAAGAAAGCGCATAAAGCACACGGTGAATGAAAACCGTTCCGAAAGTTCCGCCACCATATCGTTTGGTCAGTCCTGGATAGCTTCGGTGGTATAGTTTATCAGAGATACAACTTACCCCAATACGTTGCCCGGCGTAGCTGAATGCTTTTGAGCCGGAAATCAGCAATACGTAATTGTCCGTATAATGGGCAACTGATGGCTGGAAAGGAGGTTGATACGGTTTACTTAAATCTTGGCGGAAGTCCATGGCAAAATAAGCCAAATCCTCCAGAACAATCACATCATACAGTGTTGCCAATTCACCGATAATCCTCAATTCTTCTTCTTTCAGGCAAATCCAGCTGGGATTATTGGGATTTGAATAAATGATGGCTGATATATTTCCTTTTTTCAGATAGCTTTCCAGTTTCTCTTTCAGTTTTTCTCCGCGGTAGTCATACACATCAAATGTTTCAAACTTTTGCCCCATTACAACCAACTGCTGTTTCTGTACCGGAAACCCTGGATCGATAAACAAAATCGTATCTTTCTTTTCGTCACATTGGCTGCAAGTAAGAAATGAAGCGAATGTACCTTGCATGGAACCAGTGACAGGCACACAACCTTCCGGACTTAAATCTACGTTGATGAATGCTTTGATAAAGTTGGATGCCTCTTTCTTTAGTTCCGGCAATCCGTTGATGTCGGGATATAGACTGGCAATGCCATTTTGTAATGCTTCAATTTCCGCTTTCACGCCTACAGCGGAAGGAGGAAGTCCCGGAACACCCATTTCCATTTTGATAAATTCAACTCCCGATGCTGTTTCTGCTTTTGAAGCAATAGCTTTCACTTCACGAATGGTAGCTTTGGAAAAATCGACAATTTGAAACTCATTGATGGTTTCGTCAATCAGATGTCGTTCAATTGGTGTATTTTTCATTCTATTTTCTATTTTATTAGTAGCTGCAAATGTACACGATAATTCTTAATAAACCCACTTTTTCAGAAAAAAGATACTGAAGCTATTGCAGGTTTCAAAAAAATATCTACCTTTGCATCCGCAATCGAGAGAGATGCTAAAGTGAATATTTTGGTGCGTTAGTTCAGTTGGTTAGAATACATGCCTGTCACGCATGGGGTCACGGGTTCGAGTCCCGTACGCACCGCATTAGGAAATAAAAAATCCTCTGATTTACTGAAAATCAGAGGATTTTTTATTTTGAAGATAGCGAATAATCGCTATCTCTTTTTTCCATCATATCCCCATTTCACATAGATGGCTCCCCATGCAAATCCTGCTCCAAATGCAGTAAGAATTAGGTTATCTCCTTTTTTGAATTTATCTTCAAAATCCCAGAGGCAGAGTGGGAGAGTGCCGGCACTAGTGTTACCGTATCGTTCGATGTTGACCATGACCTTTTCGACAGGAACTTCCAAACGTTGTGTTACGGCGGTGATAATACGTTGATTAGCCTGATGAGGAATTACCCAGTCGATGTTTTCTTTGCTTAGATGGTTTCTTGCAATGATAGATTCACAGGCATCAGCCATGTTGGATACTGCATATTTGAATACAGTACGTCCTTCCTGATAGATATAATGCATTTGATTATCCAATGTATAATAAGAAGGAGTACATATAGAGCCACCCGCTTTAATGTGCAAAAAAGGCAATCCTTTACCATCTGTTCTTAACACAGCATCCATAATGCCAAAATCTTCAGTAGTAGGTTCAAGCATGACAGCTGCTCCGCCATCACCGAAAATCGGACAAGTTGCCCGGTCGGCATAATTTATTATTGACGACATCTTTTCAGCGCCTACAACTACCACTTTCTTGTAATTTCCAGAACGGATAAAATTGGCTCCAGTCTCCAGTGCATATAAAAAACCGCTGCAAACAGCTTGCATGTCAAAAGCAAAAGCTCTTTTCAGTCCCAGTCTTTCACATAAAATAGAAGCCGTGGAAGGAAAGCGGTAGTCAGGGGTTGTTGTAGCTACAATTATCAGATCAATATCATCCGGATTTGTTCGGGTGCGTTTTATTAACTGTTTGACAGCTTTACGAGCTATGTAAGAAGTTCCCAGTCCTTCCTCTTTCAAAATACGTCTTTCCTTAATACCAATACGCCCCATAATCCATTCGTCGGTAGTATCTACCATTTTGGAAATCTCATCATTGGTCAAGATGTAATCGGGTACATATCCTCCGACTCCTGTAATTACTGCGTTTATTTTTTCCATTCGTTTTATCTAGTTTTGGTAAATTGAATAAGGAGGTTCATTCGAAAATCAAAAATGCGGGCGCAAATATATGGAAAAGAGACCGAATTCCAATAGTAGTTTGTGAAACTGTAGCCTTTTTAATTAATAAAAAGGAATATTTGACCAAATTTTGTCTAAATTTTTAGCAGGCAATTTTTGTTTAAATGAATGAGTTGTTGTAAATAATTGATTCATAGGTAATTGTGAATGTTGCTCCGGTATTGCTAACTACGAAGTTTGTCAAACAACTCGTCATTGTATAAAGATGACTTATTGGTTAGAGACTATTTAAATTTTATGCAAATCATATTTTCGCTTCCTTTCTTGTCTTGCAGGTTCAAGATTTTCTTGATGACTTGCAAATGTGTGTTCTTCTAAATCCATACTGCCATCGGTAATGTATGGTAATAGTCAGTTATTCATCAAGAAAAATATTGTATATGTGAAAATATACACAGCGATATGATAACCGGCAGAAGCTGCAGTACGTGCCAGATGCAGTGCAAATGCTGTTTTACCTACCGCAGGACGGGCAGCAATAACGATCTCCTCACCGGGTTGCCAGCCGCATGTCACCCGGTCAAGGTCGGCAAATCCAGTAGTCAGTCCTGTAGCACTGTTCTTGTTGCTGGCCATGCGGGCCTCTATCAACTTATAGTGTCCTCTATGAGTTGTGACGTGGAACGGAGATGTTCGGCAGTACCACATTCATTTTCCAATCGGTCGAGGAGGGTATGGGCATTTGCCAGCGTATCGTCTATATCAGTTATCCTGATAGTTGGGAAAATAAGCCACTGCCATCTCGGATAGTACGTGGCAACCGTGAAGCAGCCAGTCAAAAGATTGATTATCCATTGTTTAAAATATTTTAGTACGCCGCAAAATAATGACTCGTTTCATTGGATGAAAAAAACGTTTTTCTGATGCTGGTAATTTAAATGTAAAATAAGTATGAATATTTTTAAATAAAAATCTAATTATTTAAACAATCTTTTCTATATTTGCATTTGAGATTAAATTTTATGTGGCAGTTTTGTCGATTAATAATCAGTAATATCAAACCATTTATATATAACTAAATTTTATAATGTTGAAAGGAATAGAAATAATAAAAGATCGTTTACAACGAAAGCGAAAACAGTACATCCATCAGGGAGAGAAAATAGAACAAATGAAGTGTACAATGCAAAACACCGGTGAGGAAATTGAGCAACTGGAATATGTGCTTAATGAGATGGAGCATATAGCGGATGTAAATCGTGCGCCACGAGTGATTCCAAATGCTAGGGTGGAGGAGGTGTTTGCATATCTCTGCCGGGTGTTTGAGTTTTTGCAGCACCGTTTAAAGCTGCATTTCAAATATAAATTGGCATGCGAAGTCATCTTTGCCTACTATCAGTTTAAAAGTCGGTTGCATACTCCTGGACGGGAATATTTAAGCTTTGCAACTATACTGACTTACTTTAAACGTGAAAGAGGAATGGCGTATGGGTGATTTCAAAAATATCGAAATATAGAGATAATAGTGTGAAAAACAAATGTTTTAGGAACAGAAATGACGAATTTGATATTTTTTCCTTATTTTTGTGTGTCCATTTTTGAATGATATGATACAGATAATACGATTAAAAGGAAAAGACAAACACTTATATCGGCTTTTAGCGCCGATGGTGATGGATCCCGAAGTGATACGCGCAAACAATAATTACCCTTTCAAGACGGGCGAAGAGTATGTGTGGTTCATTGCGATTGAAGATAAAGAAGTGGTGGGCTTCGTCCCCGTGGAACAGAAAAGCCGGAAGAAAGCTGTAATCAATAATTATTATGTGAAGGCAGAAGGCACCGTACGGGAGGAAATCCTGTCACATCTGTTGCCCGCTATCGTTGCGGAATTTAGGCCCGAGAGTTGGTTGCTCAATTCGGTCACACTGGTACAAGATAAAGAAACATTTGAAAAGTTTGAATTTGTATCGATGGACAAGAAATGGACACGGTATGTAAAAATGTATAGATAACTTATGACGAAAAAGAAAATAGCAGGCACAAAGAATGTATATGAATTAGCACAAGAACGACTGAAAGTTATATTTAATGAATTTGATAATATATATGTGTCATTCTCCGGAGGTAAAGACAGCGGGGTACTGCTGAATATGTGTATCGATTATATCCGGAAGAATAACCTGAAGGTACGTTTGGGAGTTTTTCACATGGATTATGAGATCCAGTATAAAATGACCATTGACTATGTAGACCGGATGCTGGAGGCCAATAAGGATATTTTGGATGTATACCGGGTATGCATCCCTTTCCGTGTGGCTACCTGCACCTCGATGTATCAATCTTTTTGGCGTCCGTGGGAAGACAGCAAAAAGAATATATGGGTTCGTTCCATGCCGAAAAAGGCAATGACCAAAGAAGATTTTCCTTTTTATAATACAACCATGTGGGATTATGAATTTCAGATGCGTTTTGCGCAATGGATACATAATAAAAATGATGCAGTGCGCACTTGTTGTCTGATCGGGATTCGTACACAGGAAAGTTTCAATCGGTGGAGATGTATCTATATGAGCCGTAAATTCCAGATGTATCATAAATATAAATGGACTTCAAAAGTAGGGAACGATATTTATAATGCCTACCCTATTTATGACTGGAAAACAACGGATGTATGGACTGCCAATGGAAAATTCCAGTGGGATTATAATGTTTTATACGATCTTTATTATCGTGCCGGAGTCAATCTGGAGCGTCAGCGTGTAGCAAGTCCCTTTATTAATGAGGCACAAGAGAGTTTGCAGCTTTACCGGGTGCTTGATCCTAATACCTGGGGTAAAATGGTGGGAAGGGTGAACGGTGTGAACTTTACCGGTATGTATGGTGGTACTCATGCAATGGGATGGCAATCGGTGAAACTTCCCGAAGGATATACATGGCGCGAGTTTATGTATTTTTTGTTGTCTACTCTGCCGGAGCGGGCGAGGAAGAATTATCTACGGAAACTTTCAGTGAGCGTGAATTTCTGGCGGACAAAAGGCGGATGCCTGAGTGATGCCACCATCCAAAAGCTGATTGATGCGAAAGTACCAATTATCGTTATGGACAACAGTACCTACAAAACGTTGAAAAAACCGGTACGTATGGAATATCAGGATGATATCGACATTCCGGAATTCAAAGAAATACCCACGTATAAGCGAATGTGCGTTTGTATTCTTAAGAATGACCATGCCTGCAAATATATGGGATTCTCACCTACAAAGGAGGAGATGAGTAAGAGAAGTCAAATTATGGAACAATATAGAATCATAGTATCATGAGTGTAGATAAAAGCCCTGTTTACGAGGTAAAAGCGGTGCCCGTAGAAAAAGTATATGCGAACGATTATAATCCGAATGTCGTTGCACCGCCTGAAATGAAGTTGCTGGAACTTTCTATTTGGGAAGATGGCTTTACGATGCCATGTGTATGTTACTACAATAAAGATGAAGACCGTTATATCCTGGTGGATGGTTACCATCGCTATACGGTATTGAAGACTTCCCAACGAATCTATAAGCGTGAAAACGGTTTGTTGCCGATTGTGGTGATAGACAAAGACTTGTCTAACCGTATGAGTTCAACAATCCGGCACAACCGTGCGCGTGGAATGCATAACATTGAATTGATGTGCAACATTGTTGCGGAGCTTGATAAGGCAGGTATGTCCGATCAATGGATAATGAAAAATATTGGTATGGATCGTGATGAATTGTTACGTCTGAAACAAATTTCAGGACTTGCTGATCTGTTTGCTAATCGCGAATTCAGTATTCCTGATGAGGTGGCACCTACGGAAACTGAGCGTAAAACCTTATAATCTGATAGTTATATATATACAGAAATTGAGTATTTTGTCATTTAGGCACAAATTATACAAGTTATTAGCTTATTTTGTTGTATAAAATAGCTAGTTCTTTTGTCTAATTTGTGCCTAAGTTGTGTCTAAATGACACGGAAAACTATAACTTTCCTCTATTGTCCAAGTTTTTATGAAAGAAACTTGGGAATTTTAAAATGTTCGCATATCGAAAGAAATGAGGATATTGAATATTTTTGTTGTGAATTTCGTAACCTTGTTGTTCGCTACCTACATAATTAGTCCCTTTATTCTAAATTGATTCTCTGTAACAGAAATGAATACAATTTTGTATCTCCTTTAATATTCCGAAATTTGCAATATGAGATTTGGACAAAAATATTGTCCTGAGAGAAAAGCAAAAAGAGAAATATATAAGAAGTAGAGGAAAGTATATTAGAGAATTAATGAGAGAAATAACAAAACTTACAATCAGTTTTTTATATTTGATTTTTTTATTATCTGTGGTGTGTGTGTGCAGGGGTCGAATGTGATCGGCACTCTCTTTCAATTAACACCGAAAGTGACAACTTGTGCGGATATATATGCCAAGTTGTTGATTATGCCGTTGAGCAATCCTTGGCTTGGCTCTCTCTCTTATAGTGACACTCAAGAATCAATCTCCATGAATTATATTATGTATGAGTCCGGCATTCAGAACAATACCTGTCTGCACATCAAGGGACTTGGTCTGGTAATAACATCGGTAACAGATGGGGCTGACTGGTTGATGTAGTATGAAGAAGGACAAAGAGAAACAGGTGACAGGATGATGTGTATCTAACATTAAAAACAGGAAATTTGGAAAAAGAAGTTCATATTAGACAAAGGAAAGCTGTTCCTGCTGCGGGAAGTACGCTTCAGCTCATGCCTGCTGAAAATTCAAATTCGGAGGTGCATGAAATCAATTATTTCTGCCTTACGGGCGAAGTGGATGAAAGTGCTAAAAATTGGATCCGTCTGTATTCTTCCGTAATGCCGGAGGAACATACAGGAGAAGAACGCATTATCGTTGAAGACGGTAAGATATATATTAAGGTATTGCCCAATATAGAGGCGGATTCCAGAAACGGAATCGTACATCTCACAACAATGGCGTCTTCCGTTAAAACGGGCATCAGTAATGTGCAACGCATAAAAATAGATGTTACTCAATTGGGGCAATAAATAACAGTAAATGTGATATAAATGAAGAAAGTTGTTATACCCATATTATTCATGCTCGGATGTGCTATTTCCGAGGGTTATGCCCAGAAGGTTGCGTTGAAAAGCAATCTGCTGTATGATGCTACCACTACCATGAATTTGGGGTTGGAGATCGGACTGGCGCGTAAATGGACGCTGGACATTCCGGTCAATTATAATCCGTGGAAACTTTCCGACGGCAAACGCCTCCGTCATTGGGGGATACAACCCGAAGTTCGTTACTGGTTTTGTGAGAGTTTTCGCCGTATGTTTATCGGAATGCACGGACATTATGCCGATTTCAATGTAGGAGGGTGGCCCGACTGGTCTTTTATCAGTGACAATATGCAGCATACGCGTTATCAGGGATATCTTTATGGCGGTGGCTTTTCCGTAGGATATTCGTGGATTCTGAAAAAACGCTGGAGTATAGAAACGTCTGTCGGAGTGGGATATGCGCACATTGTATATGACAAGTATCCTTGCGCTACCTGTGGTACGAGATTGAAGGAAAGCAGCAAAAATTATTTCGGACCTACCAAAGCAAGTGTGTCACTTATTTATGTAATTAAATAATGAGGAGTATGATGATAAGAAATATAGGTTTCCTTGTGTGTATGTTGGTGGTTTGCAGCCTGAATATAAACACAGCTATGGCTCAATCCCGCTCTTACGAAGGTGGCATTACCGTGAATCCGGTGCAGTTGGAACAGAAAGGTGATTTTATTCATGTCGATATAGATTTTGTTTTGAATAATGTGAAAGTGAAATCTGCCCGGGGAATGGATTTAATTCCGCGGCTGGTGACTTCCGGGTGCACTCTGAATCTTCCGAAAGTTTCTATTAAAGGTCGTGACGAGTATTTGGCGTATGAGCGTGAGCTTGCGTTGATGAGCGCCAAGGAGAAGAGAAGCTACGAGAAGCCATATATAGTGGAAAAAGCCGGAAAACTAAGAAATGATACGATTCGGTATCAATATCTGGTTCCGTTCGAATCATGGATGAAGGATGCGCGTCTGGACGTGCAGCATGACGAATGTGGTTGCGGCGAAATGGCATTAATGAACATCGAGGAATTTGGCAAAGTGACGTTGGAACGTGTATGGACGCCTTACGTAGTGGCTCCTCAGTTTGCTTATCTGCAACCGAAAGCGGAAGAAATCAAACAACGGGATGTTCAAACGGAATGTTTTCTGGATTTCGAGGTGAATAAAGTCAATATTCGTCCCGAATACATGAATAACCCTCAGGAACTGGCTAAAATCCGCAAGATGATCGATGAGCTGAAGTCCGATCCGAATGTGAAAGTGAACCGTTTGGATATTATCGGTTATGCTTCTCCGGAAGGAACATTGGCAGCGAATAAACGTCTGTCTGAAGGACGTGCCATGGCGCTCCGGGATTATCTGGCATGCAGATACGATTTTCCGAGAAACCAATACTACATTGTCTTTGGAGGTGAAAACTGGGACGGACTGGAGAAGGCGCTTGAAACAATCGAATTGGAATATAAAGACGAAGTGCTGGATATTATCAGGAACATACCTATTGAAAAAGGAAGAGAAACAAAACTGATGCAACTTCACGGAGGGACGCCTTACCGATACTTGTTGAAGTATATTTTCCCAAGTTTGCGTGTGGCTATCTGCAAAGTGAATTACGAAGTGAGGGATTTTAGTGTGGAGGAAGCAAAAGAGATTATCAAGACGCGTCCGCAGAATTTGAGCTTGAATGAAATGTTTTTGGTAGCTAATACCTATCCGACAGGCTCGCAAGAATTTATTGATGTGTTCGAAACGGCTGTCCAGATGTATCCGCAGAGTGAGATTGCAAATATAAATGCTGCTACTGCCGCTTTATCACGTAATGAATTGGTTTCGGCTGAACGTTATCTGGACATGGTGAATTCGAATAAGAATTTGCCGGAATATAATAATGCTATGGGAATATTAATGTTAATGAAGGGAGATTATGAATCATCGAAGAAGTATTTGAAGTTTGCAGAGCAGTCAGGTCTGGATGCAGCTAGGAGCAATCTGGAAGAATTAGTCAGGAAGAAGGCTAATGCTGCTAAAATGAAAAAGAATGGTAAGTAAAACTTACTGATTAAGTGGGAAATTATATAAGTATTAATTCTAATAATTTTTTGTATTATGCTAAAGATTAAATCAATTTTAGTTTCGTTGCTGGCTGTTGCGGCACTGGCAAGTTGTTCAAATGAGAATCTGGAGGAAAATCCGGAGGTTGAAGGGGGAGCAGGTTATGATGTAGCTTACGTATCAATTAGTCTGACTAATCCCAAAGTGCCTGGTTCACGTGCTTCTGGTGAACAGACGGCTTTAGAGGAGGAAAGCGCGATTAATGAGCTCTATTTGATTACGTTCAATGCGAGTAAGGTGGTGACTAAGGATGAAAAGGCAACTAAGTATGCCACGGTATTGGGATCAAGTTCTTTTGGAACAAATAATGGAGTTACGACCCCGAATACTCCGGTTAAAGTGGATCCGAATACTAAGTATTTGCTTGTTATAGCCAATCCGGGTTACCAATTAAAGGATCGCTTGGATAATCTTTCAGCGGGTGCAACCTATACTACCATCAATGGAATGATTACAGTTCCTGAAAACAATACTAAGCCCAACAATGCTTATCTGGTAGAGGAGGTTGTACATTCCAAAGGCTGTGCAATGATTAATGTTGGATTCTACGATGACTCCGATTCAGATCCATCCAATCATGCATGGGAGGATGAATGTCTGCTCGATGTATCGGATAAGATTGTTTTGGTCAGCGACTATAAATCGGAAGCGCAAGCTCAGAATGCAGCGAAAAGTAATCCGGCTACCCTTGAGATAGAACGCCTTGCTGCAAAGTTGGAGGTTATGATTGGCGGTTCATTAGAAGTAGGACCTTTTGAAGATGGAACAAATGCAAGTCTTGGACAGTTTGATTTTGGAAACTGGACTATAGACTATTATAACTCTCTGTTCTATCCTTTTGCAAAGAAGACTACCACAGCATCGTCTCATACTACCGGATTCTACAAAAGTAACTTCTATACAGTCGACCCGAACTTTACGACTGCGGGTGGAACCGAATATCTTACAGGCATTATTAAGAATACACTCGATGCTGCAACTCGCGAACCTAAGGTGGAATGGGTTGCTGAAAGTGCGACTGCAGGTGATAATTACAAATACTGTATCGAGAATACGATGGCCGCAGGATATCAGAAGTTCGGTGCGGCTACGCGTCTGGTACTTAAGGGACAGTATGCACCTTGGAAGTCTGGTGAATTTACTTTAGGAAATGACTGGTATCGTCTTCCTAATGGAACTAACTCTGTAAACTTCAAGAGTTTTGCCGACTTGCTGGCTGCTTATACGCCTGCCAAAGCTAAAGAAACAGCCTCAGACCCTATGACCGCCCAGGAGAAACTTTTAGTTTCGGCATGCGAACTGTTCTATACTCAGATAAAATCTGAACTTACCGCCAATGATCCGGGTGATTTTGCATCCCTTACGCAGGCTATTCTTGACGACAACAACATTCAGAATGGTGGTGAACTGTGTAAAAAAGAAGGTTGCATCTATTGGTATCCAAAGAGTCTCAACTATTACTACTATGAGATTCGTCATGACAATGCAGCTAACTCTTACATGGAGTATGGGAAATACGGTGTAGTACGTAATAACTATTATACGCTTACGCTGACAAAGGTGAATGGTAACGGTACACCGTGGTATCCTGGTGGTGGTCCCGAAGATCCGGATGAAGAAGAAGATATCGATAAGAAAGGTGCCTATCTCCATTTTGAGATTAAAGTTGCTCCGTGGATATACTGGACTACAAATTTCGAAATCTAAATAAATTCTTTACTTTCAAAGAAAACAGGGCAGTGCGGACTGCCTGCCCTGTACTTTTAAAATAGATATTCCGTACGGAACAGACCGCCGAAAAAAGTAAAAACAAGTCGGTGACAGGCTTCCCAAAAACAGCACTGAAATATACCGGCGCATCCGAGATGCAATGAAATGCAAAGCGCGCCCCAAAAAGAGGAAATAACCGGAGGTCACAAAATAGAGATCTCTGACAATATAAAATGGCAAACCGATAGGGTTGCCCCCTAAAAGAAAAGATATGTTCGGAAAAACTAAATCGCTGTTCCTTATCGTTGCTTCGATGCTATGTATGGCTTCGTGCGACAGTATACGCGAAGACCTGCCACGGTGCGAGCTTTGGTTGGAATTTGTATTTCGACTACAATATGGAATATGCGGATGCATTTAATCCGCAGGTTAAATCGGTGGATGTACTTGTGTTCGACAGCGATGATAAATTGCTTTTCACCAAAAGTGCCGAGGTTGCTGCGCTGGTTGGTGGAAGCCGGATGTCGTTGACCGACGAGCTCGATTTCGGAAGTTATAAAGTACTGACCGTCGGAAGTCTGTCTGACAGATTCCGGCTTTCGGACAATACAGGTAATAAACTAGTGCCGGGAACAACCACCCTCCAACAAGTCATTGTATCCCTGAAGCGGGAGACGGATGTTGTTAATTTCGAATTTCAGCATCTTTACTTCGGAGAAGTTGTGGAAGTGGATCACCTGCCATCCAATACCAACCATAAAGTTTATCCGGTGAACCTGATACGTGACACCAATCGGTTTAATCTCGCGCTAATGGGATATGAGGAAAATAAAGTGGATGGCACACAATATACATTTGAAATTCAGGCACCGGAAAATGCGGTTTATTCCTGGGAAAACGAACCCACAGGACAAGGGCCGATTACTTATGTGCCTTACTATACAGGTCCGGGTGAAATATCCGATGTGGTTATGTCCGCACGCCTGAACACGATGCGTTTGCTCAACAGGAGCGGATGGGATTATGAATTTATTATAAGGGATGCGAATACCAAAGCCGAAGTCTGGAGCTACAATCTGATGACACTATTGAGCATTGCCCGGCCGGTTTCCCGTTACGACGGAACGGAACTTCCCTTTCAGGAGTATCTTGACAGGCAGAGTGAATGGAACCTGATATTTACAGTTGTTGAAAAACCCGGAGGAGGATTCCTTCAAATTGGTATTGTCGTGGGGACCTGGATTCATTGGCTCCACGGGATGGAAGTTTAAGAATGAGAAAAAAGCTATTACATATCATTTATCTGGCATCCACCATCCTTTTGTTCTCATGCAGTAGAGAAGCTGATGTGGCTTATGAGTTGCCTGCCCATACTACCCGGGCGCAACTTAGCATCGATTTGGTGAATAATGGGGATGTGGAACAACAGGAGAAGATAAACTCCATGCGGTTTATCGTATTCGGCAGCACGCCCGGAGTGCTCAACAGGATGTGAATGAACACATCCTGTTGAGCACTCCGGAGACAGCTACTGATATAGATGCGCAACTTCTCGAAGTGACTTCCAGCAATGATATCCTGGTCGTAGTTATTGCCAACGAACCGCAGAGTCTCACAAGCCAACTTGACGGTATAGCTAATCTTTTGACGTTGCAAGAGATGATTTACGACATCTCCAGCATACTGAATAATGACGGGCAGATTATTTCGGCGACCGGAATGCCTATGACAGGAGTGATCCGGGATATATCCATAGCACCCGATGAAACCAAAACAGTGCAAATGATGATCGAACGTGCCGTAGCCCGGGTAGATGTCTTTATCGAAGCTATAGACGGCGGGGCAGTGACCGGATATACTGCCGGAAGCACCAGTGTCACCTTACATAATTTCTCCCACGATAGCTATTTCGTGATGGGAAATGTGGGCAACGGCACGCGTGATAACGCCGACTCTTCAAAAAACTACGGAAAGGTGAAGGAAGACGTGTCGGAAAGCAATTTATTAACGCATAGCTGGACGGCTGCGACTACAGAAACTTGGGCATACTCATCGGCTCCCGGAGCTGAAAACCGGAAGTTGCTTTGCTCGTTCTACACAGCCGAACGCCTATTCAAGTCGGATTATTCCGACCGACTGTCTATCAGTATGGCTAATGTCCCAAAAGGGCCTTCGGACGTCACCGGAATAACCGGGAAAGTAATTGAAAGCGTAACAAAGGTTGACGGCACAGGTAGTCCGACAGCGCAACCTTTTACGGAGATCCGTCGGAACAACGTGTATCAGGTAACGGCACGCGTAGGAAAAATAGGTATTCAGATACTGACGATAAGCGTAGAAAATTGGGGTGAAAGACAAGACATTGATTTGGATATGGACTTGTAATATCTTTCGCTGATTGTTTTTAATTTCGGAAAAGAAGTAAGATGATAAAGACTATAAATAATATTAGGATGATTATGGCAATGGCTGTCCTTTCGGTTGTCCTCTTTTCGTGTGTCAGAGAAGAGATGACGTGTGATAAGGAATTAATTGTTGTGCAACGTATCGGTGAAGGCGGCTATGTCTACACTCGTGGTACGGTAATCTCTTCGAATACCGATCTGAAAGAAGAGACTTTCGGTCTTTACGGCTCACTGACTCCCAATGCTTCTGTTCCCCAATCATACTTCAATGCAAGTGCTACGGTTAACGCCGACCTGACAGCCACCATCTCGCCGTTGCAATATTGGCCCGGATTGTTGAATGCGAGCATGAAGTTCTTCTCCTGGTATCCGTATAGTGATGCGAATGCGCCTACTGCGAGTTTCATTGATCCCGGAGAAATGGTGCTGAATTATACAGCGAATGAATCTGCCGCCAATCATGTCGATGTATTGGCGGCTATATCGGGCCCTGTATGGGTTGAAGGTGTGAATATACACTTCTACCACACATTGACCAAGGTTACCTTTACATTCAAGAAAGTAGCTCCTGTACCGAATGAGGTGACTATCGAGAAAATAGAATTCCAGAATGTAGGAAAAAGCGGTAACCTTGCGATGACTGAAATTCCGACTACCACGACGAAAAACGGCAAACCGAAGTTTGTCTGGAGCGATGTCGCCACCGGGGAGGTCGCTTCTACTCCCACCGGTAACAAAACGGTTACTGAAAATGCCACCTTGATAGGTGATACATTCCTCATGTTGCCGACTGACGCTTTCTCCGCAACCGCCAAAATCGTTGTTACCACCAACTTTGGCGATCGGGAATTCCTGTTCAGTGATATTCTCGCCAAGAATCCGCATTCTTGGGAATCGGGCGAGTACATCAACTACAATCTTACGATATCCAACGAAACCTATCAGCTTTCAGCTACCCCACTTGAATGGACGGAAAGCCCGGTGAATGTAATTTTCGATAAACAGTATTATCTCAAATTATCGCAGACCAAGGTACAGACGGCTGGTGATGGGGTCACTGTCAATATAGAAGTGAAAACGAATTATGATGCTAATCCGGATACAGGATTTCTGCCGGGGGCGTCATTAAACAAAAGTACCATGGATACGTGGCCGACAGTTAATATGACTCAGATATCCCTTTCGGAAGGAGTGTATACGTATAATATCCAGGTTGTGATGCCCAAATTTAATTCAGGAACCGGAACTAAGCGGGAAACAGGCTTTTATATCAATGCTGGTAATCTGCAGCACCATGTACTGTTGAGCCAGTGGAGAGAAGACGGAGAGTGGCTGACCTCAAACGTAGAGTTGGACAGCAACGATAATGGAACCGGAAATATGCGACGTCGCAAGATTGTTTTTACTTCGGGTAATCCGGGAATATGGGAGTGGAAGATAACCCAGATACAGGATCCGGATAAAATTCTGCTTAACAGTGAGACAATGCTCGAAACAAGTGGCGTGAGTGGTGATGCGGTTTACTTCTACTTTAGAGCCGATGCTGTGTCCGGTGATACGGCTAGACTCACACTAACCAATACGAATGGTGATAATCTGCCAATAACGGTGACATTGACCGCACCATAATGACGAATATGCAATATCAAAGTTTAAGGAAAGGAAATAGAAATATGCAATATGGGTTTTCAATAAAAAGAAAGTGCTATCTTTTGTCTGTTCTGTTGATGACGGTATGGCTTACCGGATGCGTACAGGAAGAATTTGAGTCGACACCTTCTCCGGCAGGAAACGGTATTCGCTTTACATTAACGGTTCCCGATGTAAACCTCCCGTCCGTATCTTCGCGTACGATGACCGGAACGGGAACAGCAAAGAAAGAAGACGAAATAGAAACGGTGGATATTCTTGTTTTTGATATGTCAAAAACGCCGGCAGTATTTCTGGAATGGGTCAGCGCTACAGGAGTTACGCAGGACTTGGCTGACAATTCCACTGTGAGTTTCTCTGCTGTGCTTTCTCCCACTACCGCATCTACCTGCATCGTGGTTGTGGCAAATAAGGAACTTGATAATATTGTGTCGGGCTTCACGAAGGGAGCGACCACCAAGGTTGAGGCAATGGAAAAGATGCTCCACACCCAAACCGGCAAATGGCTGGCAGACGGCTCGACAACCGGTGGGTATACGCGGATTCCGATGTACGGGGAGAAGGTAATAAGCAAAATCACTCCTTCGATGAATCCGATAACCGAAATTAATATGAAACGTATGCTGGCGCGTATTGATATCCGTAATAACAGTGTCACTTCAAATTTCACGGTCGAAGAGGTTTACCTGGCCAATTACAATACCACCGGATATATTGCTCCGGCATGGAACACGAACGGGCAGGTTACTGAACCGGCTCCGGATACTCCTGTTCTCCCCACGGGCAGTGGTAAAATGACGGAGGAAGGGGATGCAATCCGTTATTCCGTAAATGGTAACACACCCTACGATGGGGAGATTTATACATTTGAATCCCTGGCGGCAGAGGATGCCGGTGGTGCGGGAGCAGACGGAGAAGCGAGCCGTAAGGATGCTACTTGCCTGATTGTGAAAGGAAGGATCGGTACGGGTGAATCGACATTTTACCGGGTGGATTTTACCAAAAACGGAAATACAGGAGAGCAGGTGGAATATTTGCCTTTGAAGCGAAACCATAAATACATCATTACCATTACCCAAGCATTGGGAACCGGTTATAAAAGTTTTAGCGAGGCGCTGGCATCATATACAGTCATGTCCAACCTGAAATTCCGGTTGATACACTATGATCGTGATAAGGTCAAAGATATAGTCTACAATGGGCAATATATGCTTGGAGTGGGTGAATCGGAGGTCGCTGTAACTCAATACCAGAATAATAGTTATGCTATAGACGTTTTTACTGACAGTCCCGGAGGCTGGAAGGCCACCATTACTGCAGGGAACGACTGGCTCAAATTTGAAGGTGGAGCTGATGCGGCATCGGGCATTGCAAACGATGATACCCAACTCAAATTGAAGATTCCATATTTTAATAATGAAAATATTGGTGTTGGGCGTAAGGCTACTGTTACGTTGACGGCAGGGCGCCTGACTCACAATATTGAAGTGACGCAGTATACAATAGATCCGGGAATTATCAAATTTGTCGATGCATACGGAAATGTGTTGGAGAGAGATCTTTTTTTTCCAATTCGAAATCCTGATGGCGACGAACTCCCTCTCGAACCGCAGACGGTGTATGTCATGTTTTCCGTGGATAGGATAGAAGGTAAGCTTTATGGCACTGGCGGTGTCAATATGGTCCAATATAATGCCGGCGGTTTGATTCCGCAATTAGACAGGACGAATGCGATACCGTTCAGTGAAAGGGTACAGGCGTTTACCATACAGCCTAATCCGCGAAGAGCAGGCGATGGTACTGTTGAAGATGGTGCAGGCTGGTGGTGGCGTTGGGACTTTATGTTGTTCGACCTGTACGATAAGGAAGGATACCTTACTCAAGTACAATTCCCCATCAATCAGGGGGAGCTGGAGTTTTCACTCCGATATCTTTCCACTACAGTCAATAGTCGTACTTATAAAGTCAATCTGGGTGCGGAACAATACTTGCAATTGTTTGTCAATAACAATTGGGAAATTATGGATATTGAGGAATTGAATATAACGAACGATGATGGCACCGGACTGATTCGGACCGATTCGGATAATGATGTAATTATAGGTAGAAAGAATGCGGACGACAAGATGTATCTTGAGTCTATCATAGGCTATGATGACGGCAAGGGAAATGATGTGGTTGGTCATGGATACGATTTCAGGCTGAAGCTTCACCCCGGCAAGTGGAAAGAAGGAAAAAGCGGAACGATAAGAATCACGTTCAGAAATGTAATGCATACCGTGGCGGATGAAGAATTCCCGTTTTATCGTACGATTGACCTTCAGATGGTGTCCGAAACCAAATCTTACACAACTGCCGGGGAACCTCTTTTCTATCTTTATCCGCTTCGGTTTGATAATAGGAGATATTATAACGGAACTAACCAAAGTGTGGGGCGATTGGAAAATGTAGCCGATGCGGAGGATATCTGTAGGAATATAGGCGATGGTTGGCGTCTGCCTACTGCTAGTGAACTGTTGCTGTCATTTGTCTATGAAAATGCTTTGGGTGGTAATGCGATTAACAGTAATTATCATGACGGTCAGAATATATATGGGTGGTATCAAAACTGGACAGGTAACTACTGGTCTTCATCATACTATGAGGCTAAAGGCTCTACAACACGTTTTGGGATGGAAATGTCGGCAGGTTATCCGGATTCCGCACCTGTTAGTAATAATAATTATTTTCGTTGCGTAAGGGATAATACAAATAGCGGAAAGAAGTACCCTTATTTGATGGTAGAATCCTCGGGGGTCACTATTGTCTCTCGCGATGCCAGTGGAGGAACAGATCCTTCGGTGTTATTTGCTTCAGGTGAAACTCCGGATACAAGTGGCGCAATGAATAAGGTTGCTCCTAAGTTTCAGATTGAAAATTCCAGTAGTAATGGTAAAACTTGGGCGGAAGCAAAAGCGGCATGCGAAAGCAAAGGGAGTGGCTGGCGTCTACCTACTCAGCGTGAGATGTATTTAGTACTCAGTATGGGAGGGGCTGTTACCAATATCGAAAACCAAGGTTTCGGTGACTCGACTACTTGGACAGGGAACGGATTCAAGAAGATTAGTGCTGTGCACTGGACATTGACTTCACGCGATAGCAACTATTGGCTGGTCGGACATAATAATGGTGAATTCGGTGCATGGGCTACGGTAGAGTCCACAACTTGGGCTTGGTATCGTTGTGTGCGCACAATAGAATAAAAGCTAAAAGAACTGTATCAGAATGTTGTTTGTCTTCATTCTGATACAGCTCGTCTATTAAATCCTTTTCTTTTTATTCCTAGAATCCACAATGTTTAGTGTGTTTCCCTTTGTTTACAACGTATTGATAACTTCCAACTGCTTTTGCAAGAAAGCAATACGCTGTGCTTCTCCACTTTCCGAAACCAGAATAGAGTGGCGCTTCAACGATTGAATCCAATTGCGTTGCATCTGGCAGATATATGAGCTTTGCGAATCCATCGAGTTGATAGAATATACCCGCAGCAGACTGACTTGGTAATCATGTTTCTCGATATAGCTGTAAGTGGCTTCGAAACTGATATTGGACAGATAGAAAGACACTTTCTTGTTTTCGCTGAACTCTCCCTTTATGGACAGATGTTCTACCACGCCAAGTAACTGAAGAAGTTCTTCTTTCAAATGCATGACATCGTCCTTGTTTATCAGATTCAGGCTGGCAAAGTACTTGATCTCTTTCACAAAAGAATAAAAGATATTTGTGTCCCAGATGAAAAACGTTTTTGGACACTGTCTTATACTTTCACTCAGCTTCTTATGCACATTGACGATCCGTTCATCCACAGACATGTCTTCCAAAGAATGTGGCGTCTTTATATCCCCATTCTGATACATCCATCGGCAAAGACGGAATTTAGACAAATTCTCATAGGAAGAATAAAGTGTAAAGGGAAGGGAATTGGATGCAGTATACACCTCCGTCGTATTATCTGTTTTCACATAGTCGAAAATTTGCAGATAACGGTTGATTATTTCGTAATAACTTTCCAGCGCACTAGTGGCATGAAGTAAGTTCAGGTCGAAAGTAACTTTATTAGATACATGGCTACCTACAATCTGGTCGATAGAAATACCGAGTTTTTGAGAAAGCAGCGCTACTTCGTCTATTGTAAAAGACACCTCACCCCTCAATCTGCGATAGACAGCTTCCTTTCCCATGCATAAAATGTCAGCCAAAGTATTGGCCAGATTCATATCTTGAGGAATTCGCTCCCTCATTGTAGATATTAATTCGTTTAGAATACCATTTTTCATTGTTTGTTCCTTTAATTTTAATGTTAATAATCTCTGTGATACATTCTATGCAAAATTACGTCTTGTGTTTGAAAGATTTGTGTGGAAAAACAGAGATGAATGTATGTGTCTTTTTCTGATTGGGAATCAAACGGAAGCGGTGAGGACAGGGAATGAAAAAAAGTAGATAAGAATCTTATCTACTTTCATTTATTGGAACTGATTTTTTTTTGAAGTTCTAATCTGCGAAAATAAAATTAAAGAGCGTCAATAATTTCTCGCTGTTGCTTGAAGAATTGAATACGCTGCATTTCACCGCTTTCGGATATCAAAGTGGAGAACTTTTTCAGAGATTGAATCCATTCTTTCAAGGTACAGAAAATTTCGTTGTCCATCGTGGTAATGGAGTTGATGGAATAAATACGTATGAGGCTCATTTGCAGGTTATTGGTGTCTACATAGCTATATGTTGCCTCGAAGTTGATATTCGACACATAGATGCGTACACGATTGCCATCGGCTGTCTTGCCATTGATAGCCAGTTCTTCCAGTTCGTCCGCCAATAAGAATAATTCATTTTTGATTTCTTCTTTTGTTTCGTCGGAAATGAGATGGATGCTGGCGAAGTATTGGATATCGTTGATAAGGTGTTGGAAAATCATATTATCCCATATATAGTCTATGGAGTGGATATGACGTGTCATTGCTACATAGTCTTTCTGGATATTGACCAGTTTCGGTGGAATATCCAATTCTTCGAAACTCTTGCAATCAATATATTTATTCTGGTACATCCATTTGAATAAACGGAATTTTGCCAGAAGTTCATGTTTCAGATAGAGAGTCTGGGGAATAATGTTGGCAGAAGTTCCCATTACAGAATTCGGGTCATCCGGCATCGTATTGATTAGCGAGACATATTTTTCAAAGATATTGTAGTAACTCTCGAACGGGTCGTCATAATCTACAATGTTTATATTAAACATGGCGTTCGATTTGAAACTTAGTCCTATAATCTTGTCTAGCGATATACCCAGTTTTCTTGAAATAAGGGCTGACTCTTGTAAGGTGAAAGGTACTTCACCGCGCAATCTTCTGTATACTGCCTCTTTTCCTATGTATAGCGTGTCCATTAACATATCTGCCAGTTGTCCTTTGAGCGGAAGCTTTTCTTTCATCGCTTCTATGAGGTTTGCATTTGGATTATTTGTCATCATAATAGTTCTAATAAATAATACTTTTCTATTATAAACATTTGTCAGTGGCAAGTTGTTTCGGAAATTGAAACTATTTAAATCTTCTTTTTTTTAAAATATCCTCTCCGAAAATTGTTTATTTTAAGCAAATCGGTTACATTTGTGACCATAAACAAAACGAAGAGACAGCGTCTCTTTAGTAAACAATAGAAATATTTAGAATGAAAAGAATATTGGTAAGTGGCGGAGCCGGTTTTATAGGCTCTCATCTCTGTACTCGGCTTATAAACGAAGGTCACGACGTGATATGCCTGGATAATTTTTTTACGGGTTCGAAAGATAATATCATTCACTTGATGGATAATCATCATTTTGAGGTGGTGAGGCATGATGTCACTTATCCTTATTCGGTTGAAGTAGATGAAATTTATAATTTGGCTTGTCCGGCATCTCCCATTCATTATCAACATGACCCGATTCAAACTGCCAAAACATCTGTGATGGGAGCCATTAATATGCTGGGATTGGCAATGAGACTGGATGCCAAGATTCTGCAAGCTTCTACGAGTGAGGTATATGGAGATCCAATCGTTCATCCGCAACCGGAAAGCTACTGGGGGAATGTGAATCCGGTAGGTTACCGGTCTTGTTATGATGAGGGGAAGCGTTGCGCAGAAACGTTATTTATGGATTATCACCGTCAGAACAGTGTGCGTGTGAAGATTATCCGTATTTTTAATACGTATGGTCCGCGAATGTTGCCAAACGACGGCCGGGTTGTTTCTAATTTTATTCTTCAAGCGTTGAATAATGAAGATATAACTATATATGGTGATGGAAAACAAACACGTAGTTTCCAATATATTGATGATTTGATTGAGGGAATGATAAGAATGATGAATACGGAGGACGGATTTACAGGCCCTGTGAATTTGGGGAATCCGAATGAGTTTCCAGTGTTGGAATTGGCGGAAAGGATCATTAGCCTGACCGGCTCATCTTCGAAAATTGTATTTAAGTCTTTGCCGGATGATGATCCGAAACAGCGACAACCGGATATTACATTGGCTAAAGAGAAACTGGGTTGGCAGCCTACCGTTGAACTGGAAGAAGGGCTGAAGCGTATGATTGAATATTTTAAAAATGTCTGAAGCATAAAAAAAGAAAATTATGAATATGGAAATTAATCCTTCCGAATATAAAGTCCTTATTGTGGACGATGTAATATCAAACGTCCTTTTATTAAAGGTACTTTTGACCAACGAGAAATTCAAAATTGTGACTGCCGGTAATGGAACACAGGCGTTGGAACAAGTGAAGAAGGAAAATCCGGATCTAGTATTGCTGGATGTGATGATGCCGGATATCAGTGGATTTGAGGTGGCTCAACAAATGAAAGCGGATCCCGAAATGGCTGAAATTCCCATTATCTTCCTGACTGCTCTTAATAGTACGGCGGATATCGTTAAAGGATTTCAGGTGGGTGGTAACGACTTTATCTCAAAGCCATTCAACAAAGAAGAGCTGATTATTCGTGTGACACACCAGATTTCGTTAGTTGCAGCGAAAAGAATCATTGTTGCACAAACGGAAGAGTTACGTAAGACTATTATGGGACGTGACAAACTTTATTCTGTGATTGCACATGACTTGCGTTCGCCTATGGGGTCCATCAAGATGGTATTGAATATGCTGATTCTGAATCTGCCAAGCGAAACAATTGGTGAGGAGATGTATGAATTGCTAACGATGGCCAATCAGACAACTGAAGATGTATTCTCATTGCTTGATAATCTACTGAAATGGACGAAGAGCCAGATTGGTAAGCTGAAAGTGGTTTATCAGGATATTGATATGGTAGAAGTGGTAGAGGGCGTAAGTGAAATCTTTACGATGGTGGCCAGTCTGAAGAATATTAAGATTGTACAGGATGTACCTGTGGAAAATATGGCTGTTCGTGCTGATATTGATATGATTAAGACGGTGATCCGTAATTTAATCAGTAATGCGATTAAGTTTAGTAATGAAGGTTCGGAAGTAGTGGTATCACTGGCAGAAGAAGACGGTATGGCAATCGTAAGTGTGAAAGACAGCGGTTGTGGTATCGATGATGAAAATCAGAAGAAGTTGCTGCATACCGATACTCATTTCAGTACCTTTGGTACAAACAATGAGGAAGGTTCGGGACTCGGATTATTATTGTGTCAGGACTTTGTTGTCAAGAATGGCGGTAAACTTTGGTTTACTTCAAAGAAGGGAGACGGGTCTACATTTAGTTTCTCAATCCCATTGTTGGAAAAATAAGAATAACTAGAGATAACACGGACTAGAAATAATAAGGGCACGGTTTGCATGAATATGTAAATCGTGTCCTTATTTAATGGTATATTCTATTTTCGGCCTATCGTTTGCAGATAGCCTTAAAATCGCAATACGAACATTTTTTAGTATCCTCTGTCTGCGTAAAAGTCTCTTCTTCGCTGAATATTTCTTCTAATAATGCTTGCAGGCGTTCACGGAATTCATCTTCAAAGAAAGCGAAGTTGTTTACCGGTATTTTCGGTTTACGGGGTTCTCCCATTTCGATAACAGGCGAATAGTTTTCCGATGCTGCCCGGTGGATGTAGAGCAGGGCAGGAGCTACCATCAACGATTGTTGCCGGCTCATGATAGCGGCATACAGAAAAGTCTGGAAGATATAGTTCGGGCGTGTTTCCGATGGGGTGAACAGTTGCTCGATATTAGCAGGTATTTTAGGGCTTCCTCCTGTTTTGTAGTCAACAATCCGCAGGGTACTTTCTTTTGCATCCATACGGTCGATTGTGCCACCCAGACGGAGAGTGAACGGTCCTTGTCCTGTTTGTATAGTAATCTCTTCTGAAACTTTCTTTTCCATAGCGACCATTTCGAAAGGGGTATATTGAAGGTCGTTGCGCAGCAATTGTTTCAGATAGGAAACAATTACTTTGGAGTTGATAAGTTGTATACCGTTATATTCCGGTTTTTCTTCGGGAGAAACCTTGAATAATTCTTCTTTGAAGGCTTGGTCAACGTAGCTTTGTAGCTTCACGTCATTGCGTAATAAGCGTTCAAGATCTTCTTTCTGTATCGTTTTTCCAGCTGCAGTCAGGTCGGTGTATGCCAATTGGGCGGAGAGGTGAAAAATGGTTCCAAATAGGGCGGAATCAATTTCAGCACTAACTTCGTCCGGTGTTTTCAAACCCGCTATATACCGGTAGTAGAATCTCAATCGGCAATCCAGATAAGCATTAAGGGCGGAAGGAGAGAGAATCACTGAATTTGGATTGGTGCTATCGTAAGCACGATAGATTCGTCTTAGTACTTCAGGTGTTTTTTCTACTCGTATCTCTTGGGTACTTTGCGGAGATTGTCCGGCTTCCAGATACTCGCGAGTGATATCATGTGGACCTTCTACAAGCAATTGCAGCATGAAGCGGGATTCTTCTCCACGGTTGAGACCGTCCGAAGAAGTATTGTAGAGTAGCGTGATATTCTCTGCCCGTTGTATCAGTCGATAAAAGTAGTAGGCATACACTGCATTTTTGTGTTCGATAGTGGTCATGCCGAATGCTTTCCGGAGATTATAGGGAATAAAAGAGGAATCTCCTCCGGATTTTGGAAGTTGTCCTTCGTTGAGAGACAATATAATGAGATTCCGGAAGTCCAGATTACGTGTTTCCAATACTCCCATGACTTGCATTCCGATAGCAGGTTCTCCGTGGAAAGGAATGTTAGAAGATGTCAGTACTTTGGTAATCAGTCGTTTCAGAGTATCGGTGCGTATATTTAGTTCTCCGCTTTCAATCAAACTGTAGAGACGGTTGATTTTGGTATGGCTTTGAAAGAGCGATTCTCTATATAGTTGATTGAAAATATCATTATATTCTCCTTCTTTCCGATAAATGGTTGAAATGTTTTTGATTAATTCGATCAGATAATCGCATAGTTCTTTTATACCATTACGGGGAGTGAAGAGGGTAGTTAGGAAATCATCCTGTTTAAGTTCCGACGGGAGTGGATAAAAACGGTTTGTTTGGGTCAGTTCACGTTCCAGGGGACCAGCATGGGATGATAATTGCTGGGTATAGGGATGTTTCAATATGGCGGATACTGCCTCGTAAGTGAATCGGCCGGTGTCGGAGCGGTAACCATTGGTTTGCAGTTCCATTGCGGCATTGATAAAGCTATAAACAGGAGTTTGTGCCAATGGGAATCCCATGGTGATATTGACATTTTTCACTTCCTGCGGAATGGAATGAAGTACAGGGAGAAGCAGAGCTTCATTACAAAGCACTACAGCATTTTCTTTTTCCTTTTCTACGGCAATTTGTGAATGATCGTTTGTTATCGCCTTAATCCATCCGGGAAGGAAACGTGCCTGGGCATTCTCGGTAGAAGCGGAAATATAACGTATTTTCTTCGGTTCTTTAAAGGTGTTGAACAAGCTTTCCGGGAGTTCGTTCGGAAATTCCTCGAGATTACGTTTTAGGAATTCTCCGGCCTCATGTTTTTTGATTTGTTGGGTGTAGAAAATATCATAGTCCCAATAGAAAAGTGCCTTGCCCGCATCTTTCAGTTTTCTGAAAAAGTCATTTTCTACTTTATTCAAAACATTGAACCCGACAAATATGTATTTGTCGTATTTGAGTTGTTCGGTATCAAGTTGTTCGATCACGTTCCGGTAGAGCATACCTTCGTAAGCAATACCTAACTCTGTCAGGTTCGCACGGTAACGATGGTAGATAGTACCTAGCTTGTCCCAAAGGGAAATAAATTTTTCTTTTAGTTCGGTCCGTTTTTCAATGGAGAAATTCTGAAAAAATTGTTGTATGGCTTCTTCCTGCTCTTTGTCAAGGAATTCATAGTCATCCATCAGATTTTTCAAATCTTGTAGATTACTGAATAATTTGTCGGCATCGACCATATTCTTATCTACATCATCAAAATCACTAATCAACAATTCGCCCCAGAAGTAGAAATCGTCCAATGTTTCCTGACTCCGTGTTTCCTCTTTGAACACTTTATAAAGTTCGCAGACCAATCGAATAGGATCGCCGCTTTTCTGTACGGATAGTTTCTGAAACAGGTCGCTGATACTCATGGCAGCTGGTGACCAAATCGGTTGATCGGATTCTCCGGCTAAATATTCATTGAAGAACAAGTTAGCACGTTTATTAGGGAAAACGAGTGCCGTACGTGACAGGTCGTTTCCTATCTTGGTATATAAATCATGAGCGACTAGTTGGAGAAATGATTGCATATTGATTCAGTTTTTTCTAATTCATATATTTATTGTGCCCGGAACATAACCGGAACGGTGAAATAAACGGCTACTTTAGTACCATCTTCCAGTTCTCCGGGTTTCCATTTGGGCATTTGGTTGATGACGCGTAATGCTTCCTTGTCCAGGTAAGGATCTATGCCACGTGCAACTCTGGGTTTGATTATATTGCCTTCTTTGTCAATGATGAACTGAATTATAACACGTCCCATGCACATATCTCCCTGTGCTATTGTGGGATACTGGATTTTTTTTGCAAGAAACTGCATGAGAGCTTGCTGGCCTTCAGGAAATTGAGGCATAACTGGAACTTCCTCGTAAACGTTAGGATAGTTTATACGAGTATAAGTGATTCTCAATTCCGGGCCATACATCGCACTGAATGAGAGCATCAGATTGTATGTCACTTGTACTGTCTCATTTGCCAACATGCCAGGTGTCCAACGAGGAATGAGAGACATGACCCTTAATATTTCAGCTTCAACTTTGGGATGTGTCTTGCGAGTAATCTTTGGGTTGATAACTTGTCCGTCATGATCTATAGTGAATTGTACATCAGTGTATGTATTATTAGCAATACTATCTATTTCTGAATAACGAAGATTTTCTTTCAGAAATTCTATAAATTTTGCTATTCCTCCGGGAAATTCCGGTAGCTTCTCCGGACCATAAAAAGGAGCTTCTCCTTTCATGTCTTTTTCTTGTATCAGGCTGTCAGCAGTAATGGTCCAATTCATTTTAGGGCATTGTAGTGTTTCTGCGTTCAATGAAGTAGGAGGTATTATTGTAAGTATGCCAGTTGATAGTCCAAACAGAGTGATAGCCTTACCTACACGGCGTTTTCGTTCAAGCTGTTGCTCCAAATATCGAACTTCAGCTTCGCATTTGGGGCAAGTACCCAAACAATCTCCTTGATACTGACATTCAGAAGTAATGAATTCAATATCATTCGCTTCTGCTATCTGCCGACGAATCTCTTTTAAGATTTTACAGGTTTGTTTTCCTCGTGCCATGGCATTAATCATTAGGGGTTTTATAGGTGAATCGGTCGAATCGGGTGATTCCCATTTCTTCCAAAAGCTCTATGCTGTAGTCTACATCTTTCTCCGTATTATAAGAAGGAATGAGCGGTGTTCGAATGATAATTTTTCCGGCTTTGCCTTCTCCGATTAAATACCGGAGATTGCATAAAACCCTTTCATTACCTTTTCCGGTATATCGCTGATAAATGTCATTATTCATGTCTTTGATGTCGACGATATAATTATCTACAATAGAAATCAACTCTTCTACATTCTGTAGTGGAACATTGAGAGACGTTTCGACAGTGATTCTCCATTCCGGTCCGCAAAGTTGGCGAAACTGCCGGATGAACTCATTTTGCAATAATGGTTCTCCACCTCCAAATGTGACTCCTCCGCAGCTCGCCAGAAAGTAAAGTTCGTCTTTGCGTACTTCCTCGTAGAGTTGGTTACAATCGTATCTCTCCCAAACGCCATCAGGCTGTAGAGAAGTTGGATTGAGACAATATTTGCAACGCAACGGACAGCCATGGAAAGCAACTAATGTTGTAACTCCTTCACCGTCAATCGTTAGTCGATGGCGGGCAATGCCGATGAGAGGAACAGCTTTCATACTTTTTCTATTTTTTCTTCATCCACATACCACAAGTAGCCGGTGATATTCTTATATCCCATCTTGGTAAGAAGTTGCATATATCCTTTCACTTGTTTGTTATATTTAGGATTTTCCTTACCAAACTTGAAATCGACTACAACAACCTGATCGTCTTTCATCATTACACGATCCGGACGACGGGTTTGCAAAACTCCTTTTTCTTTATAGATAATAGCACATTCATTAAACAGTGTCCATTTTCCGGAATACCAATCTTGAATTTTAGGAGAAGAAAAAGCTTTCTTTGCAACTTCACGAGCCACTTTTTCTTTCTCGTCATTTCTGATAACTCCTTCAAAAATAAGCCGTTCGATGGCTGGATCAATATCTTCTGCTGTTTCGATGACAGAAAATAAAGTATGTAACATACGTCCGCGGTTGATAAAGCGGTCGTCCGAATCTTCTTCTTCAATGCCCTGAATGAAGTCAGCAGAGCGGTTGGACTGACGAAATTCAATATCATGCCGCATGGATTCCATCCGAATAGGGAGTTTCTCTGGTTTCTGGGTTAGCTTGTTTGTGGATGTCTTGATTCTTTCTTTTTCGGAAGGGCATAGTTGTCCTTGCTCGTAACAGTCTTCTTCCCAGTCAATCCCTTCTTCTTGGGCTACTATCGGTAGGGTGTTTGCCAATAGTTCGGACATGGTACCTTTTTGACTTTTTCTACTCCAGATAATGAGATTTTTTCCAGCGCGGGTAAAAGCAACGTATAGTAGATTGAGATTATCTACCCAAAGTTGAAGACGTTCTTGCAGGTAGTCGTTACCATAAATCGATTCAGCCATTTGGGTGGAATAGTTAATAGGAAGAATATCCAATGTATTGAATGGTGCTGTTTGCGGGGCACACCATACAAGCTGATTATTGGTTTCATTCTCCAGTTTCCAGTCGCAGAAAGGAAGGAGTACGGTATGGAATTCCAATCCTTTGGATTTGTGTATGGAGAAAATCCGGATACCTTCTACTTCTCCACTCGGAATTGTTTTACTGCATAATGTTTCGTCCCAATACCGGATGAATCCGTCTAGCTCGGAAGAGTTGCTTTGCAGATAATCGATCACCGCATCAAAGAAAGCAAATAAATAGGCATCCTGATCTTTGATAAGATTCATCTCAAATATGCTGAAAAGTTCTTCTAAAAGCTCATAGAGAGGCATTAACCTTAGTTCCTTTGTCTTTTCAAGAAAAGCGGCGGGAAGATAATTCTCGGCAGGGAGGAGTAGGAGAGTATTCCAATCCAGTCCTTTCTGTAAAACCTCGTTTTGATAGGCTACGGCCAGTTGGGCACGTGCTATTTTATTATTTTCATCGGAAAGGAATCGCAGTGCATCCAACATCATACAAATGGCAAGAGAGGCGTCAAGGCGGAAGGCTTCGTCTGATGCCACTTTATAGTGTAGCTCCTTATCGAAGTAGTCGGCGATTCGAGGAATGCTTTTATTTTTTCGTACCAGGATGGCTATATCATTCAGTTGTACTCCGGAGGTGAGGAGATGTTGCACTTCTTCTCCCAAGCTAATTAATGTCTGTTCGGTATAATCATGTTCTTCGTCGGGTTCGAGAAAAGAGACTTTTACATATCCTTTTTCTGTACTTCGGGGAGATTTCTGCACAACGTCGGCATAAGCTTTCTGCAGATCCTCACAATCCTTGCCTAACTGTTGCTTATATACTCCGTTCAGATAGTTGGCGGCAGCTGTGAAGATTTGGTTATTAAACCGGATAACATTGGTTTCACTTCTCCGGTTGGTAGCTAATGTCTTGACGCGGATCGGGAAATGTTCGATGTGATTATTCAGGCTGTTGAGAATTCCCCAATCGCCATTTCGCCAACGATAAATGGATTGTTTAACGTCTCCTACAATCAAACTGTCTGCTCCTTGAGACAATCCTTCCAGTAAGAGCAATTTGAAATTTCCCCATTGCATCCGGCTGGTATCCTGAAACTCATCTATCATGACGTTATGGATATTCGTTCCTATCTTTTCGAATACAAAAGAGGAGTCACCGTCTTTCACCAGTTGATGGAGCAGGGCATTCGTATCTGATAATAGAAAACGATTGTTGTCGTGATTCAACTGACGTACTTCTTCATCGATATTGGCGAGGAGTTGCACTTTGTTGAGATGTTGCAGGGATAATCGGCAACTATTCAGTAACAAATTATTCTTGGAACGTAACTTTTCAGCATCTTCCAGAATTTGCATGAGACTAGAGTTGGCTAAATTAATGATGTCCGCGTAGCGGGGAGAAGTCTTGGTTGCCCAGTTCTTTGCGTCTTCCAGACATTTTTCTACTGTAGCATTACGGATATCATTGCCTAAAATACCATTATTAAGTTTACGAAAATAACTTCCGATTCCGCGTGAACCGTTTTTCAGATCATCAGCAGTCAGTGCGTGTCCATCCAGTTCTCCTTCGAATTGGTCGTAGAATCCTTTCATTTGCTCCAGAATTTCCGTTTCCAGCGCTTTCAGTTGCTTGCGATACTCTTTGATGGTATCAGGGTTTCGTAACCGTTGCCGGAGTCCTTCTCCCTTTTCAATATAACCTTCATCGAAAATATTGCGTCCGAAACTTTTTACTTCGTCCGACACGTTCCAACGTTTATCGTCGGCAATTCGTTCGTTGATATAATCGAGTAACCATGCGAGAACGGGAGAAGTGGGTCCTAGTTTCTCAATCATGCTATCTACAGCGTCACTAAGAACTTCGGTGTTATTTAACTCAATATTCAGATTCGGGCTAAGTTCCAGTTCCCGTGCGAGATTGCGCATGACAGATTGAAAAAATGAGTCGATAGTCTCTACCCTGAACCGGCTGTAATCATGCAGCATATAGCTAAGGGCGACGCCTGCCGCTTCCCGTATCTCCTGTTCGGTTTTTCCTGTCTCTTCTTTAATTCGGTTGAGGTAGGCTTCGGAATCTTTATCGCCTATCTGTATGCCGTAAAGCTGACTAAGAATGCGTTCTTTCATTTCTGCAGTTGCCTTATTGGTAAAGGTGACAGCGAGAATTTGCCGGTAGGCGCGGGGATTGAGAATTAACAGTTTGATATATTCCACTGCCAGGGTAAATGTCTTACCCGAACCTGCGGAGGCTTTATAGACTAAAAGTTCACTCATGTTTCTGTTTATGGGATATATTCGATTTTAGCAACAATGACCCGTATGTCCTCCGGTTCTTTCCCTGCCTTTACCAATGCCTGATGAAAGTTTTTGGGGAAGAACATGAAGAATGTATCCGGAGTGGAATCTACATATTTTATTTTCTTGGCTTTGTAGAAAGTAACATCCGGTTTGTATTCAGTGATAGGCTCTGCATATTCTGCTGAAGTAATTCCGAAACGTTCGGTGCCTTTCACTACATATTGCAGATCAATACCATGGCGGTGTGCTTCGATTTTACGTTTACTGACATCTTGTGTTGTTGCATCCTGTACATTGATGTAACAATGTTCGCCATCCACTTCATATCGTCCGGCAGGCATATTCGCAAGGTCGTGGGTAGCTAGCCATTGGAAAGTCTTGTCCCACACTTTCTGGTTCTTATGATATTGTGACGCAAATTCCTGATAATCGGTTGTTTTATGAGGCATTGCCTTCAGTCCGTTTGCCCATTCTTGTTTTTGTGTCCATTGACGGGCTTGTTTAAGAGTCCAGTTATCAGCGGATTCTTGTGAACACACGTTTTCAGTGAAGAAGAAAAGAAAAAGTCCGATAAACAGGCTTGAACTACTAAATACAAATTTTGATTTCATGATTGTTCGAAAAAATTAGGTCCGAAAATAAGTATGAATAAAGGTAGATAGTCTTTTAAAGCTACTCGCAATAACTTTAAGGCTTGTCCAATCCTGTAATTAATCGTTTGTGGAGATACATTCAGCTTCTCGGCAATTTCTTTATGCGTCAGATGTTGATTGCGGTTCATCTCGTAAGCTTCGAGATATTCTTTCGGAAGTTTTTTTAGTGCTTCTTCATATAAACGGAAAAGCTCATCACTCAAATAGAAGTCCGGGTTATTGAACTCACTATCATATTTATCAACGATTTCCTGATGAACTTTTCGTTTGATCTCAAAATGGGAAAGACGGTTGAGAGCTTTGTTCTTGACAATCGTAAAAAGAAGTGTTTTGAGTGTCAACTCTTCCATAAGAGTGCAACGATTTTCCCACAGCCACATCATCGTTTCTTGTACAATCTCCTCTATTTCTTCCTGCTCACCTACATACTGGGAACAAAAAGCACATAGCCTACGGAAATAATGTCTGTAGACGACGTCAAAAACTTTTTCTTCTCCTGCTTTTAGGGCAGTGATAACGGACTTATTATTATTAATATCCAAATATATCGGAGATTGTGACATTCTCTTTTAATTTATGTAAGACAAAAATAATGAAAGAAGTAGATAAATGAAATAAAAATGCGAGAAAAAATATTTTTTTCTTTTTCTCTTTAGTATATTTGTGCTCACAACTGTATTACTACAAAGGTATTATAGTTTTTTTTGTAAAAAGATAAAAGAGCATGGATGAAACTATCTTGGTGAATTACCTGCAAGGTGAATGTAATGATGAAGAAGCTGCTCGGGTGGAAGCTTGGTGCGAGGAAGGGCCGGAAAACCGGAAAACTTTGGAGCAACTTTATTACACTCTCTTTGTAGGTGAGCGTATAGCGGTGATGAATACTGTAGATACAGAGGCGTCATTGGATCAATTTAAATCAGCTATCAGAGAAAAGGAGAAAAAGGCTAAGCGGAAAAGTGTTTCAATCCGTTGGGGACGTTATGCTACTGTGGCGGCTGCTTTTCTTACCGGACTCGTTTTTGCCGGTGGAATTGCCTGGGGATTACTTTCTAATAAGCTTTCGGATTATGAGGTGATAACTGCTGCCGGACAGAGAGCGCAGACTGTGTTGCCGGATGGTAGTAAGGTATGGCTGAATGCATCTTCAAAAATAGTTTATCATAATTCTTTATGGAGTTCGGATCGTCAAATCGATTTGTCGGGTGAAGCCTATTTTGAAGTGTCTCATGATAAACATGCTCCATTTATAGTAAATAGTAAGCAAATCAAGACTTGTGTGCTTGGTACGAAATTTAATGTGCGTGCACGCCAAGATGAGAATAGGGTAGTGACTACCTTGCTTCAAGGACTGGTACGGGTAGATTCTCCGCGAACGGAAGAGAATGGTTATTTGTTGAAACCGGGACAGACATTGAATGTAAATACGGATACTTATCAAGCAGAGTTAATTGAATATAACCAACCTACAGATGTGCTTCTCTGGATTAATGGCAAGTTGGAATTTAAGCAACAGTCTTTATTGGAAATAACCAATATTATGGAGAAGTTGTACGACATCAAATTTATCTATAAGGATGAAGCATTGAAATCAGAACGGTTTACCGGTGAATTCTCTACTGATAGCACTGCTGATGAGATACTGAATGTATTAATGCATACCAATCATTTCTCTTATAAGAAAGACGGACGGATTGTCCGAGTGATGAAGAAATAAGAGATAGGTTAGTGTTTCTAAAAGGCTGTCTAATTAGATCTTGACAGATTAAGGTTTGTTCGTTATATAAAGATGTGAAGTGCTCCCAAAAGTTAGATACATAACTTTCTGGGGGCATTTCACATATATGTAGTGGCAAACTGATTGGAATGGGATTTGATTAGATAGTCTTTAAAACGAGAAATCACCCTCACTACATGACTGAACTGCACTCCTTAAGTTTTGTGTTCAACTTTTGGTAAGTATTCGGCCAACTACAGGTATTAAACCTTTATATACAACAA